>NZ_JBIUVX010000114.1:0-1069 GCF_044743175.1 Pseudomonas sp. NPDC087690 | reverse complement strand
GTTTGAGGCGCAGAGCTTTTTTTGCCCTTTGTAGGAGTGAGCCTGCTCGCGATCGCGGTGTGACATTCAACACATCAGTTGACTGAAAAAACGCTTCACCTTCGGCCGTTTCACTACCGAAGAAGAAATCGACTACGCCGCGCAGAAAGTCTGCGAGGGCGTTACCAAGCTGCGCGCTCTGTCGCCGCTGTGGGACATGTACAAAGACGGCGTCGATATCTCGAAAATCGAGTGGGCGGCACACTAAATATAGAAGCCGCCGGATACAGATCCTGTAGCGACGCGGCGGTTTACGCAGCGCAGTTGCAGGGCTGAAGAGCGGCCCTGATGAGTGAGGATTAAGAATCATGGCTTACAGCGAAAAGGTCATCGACCACTACGAAAACCCGCGCAACGTCGGCAAGATGAACGCGGAAGATCCTGATGTCGGCACCGGCATGGTCGGCGCTCCGGCGTGCGGCGACGTAATGCGTCTGCAAATCAAGGTCAACGACGCTGGCATCATCGAAGATGCCAAGTTCAAGACCTACGGCTGCGGTTCGGCCATCGCTTCCAGCTCCCTCGCCACCGAGTGGATGAAGGGCAAGACCCTGGACGAAGCCGAAACCATCAAGAACACCCAGCTGGCCGAAGAACTGGCTCTGCCGCCAGTGAAAATTCACTGCTCGGTACTGGCTGAAGACGCTATCAAAGCGGCTGTTCGCGATTACAAGCAGAAGAAAGGCTTGATCTGACTTTCTGGATTTGGCGACGAGTAAGGAGTCACCGATGGCTATCAGCATGACAGAAGCGGCTGCTCGACACGTGCGGCGCTCCCTCGACGGGCGCGGCAAAGGTGAAGGGATTCGTCTGGGTGTTCGCACCACAGGCTGTTCCGGCCTTGCCTACGTGCTGGAGTTTGTCGACGAGGTGGTTGCAGAGGATCAGGTGTTCGAGAGTCACGGCGAAAAAGTGATCATCGACCCGAAAAGCCTCGCCTACCTGGACGGCACCGAGCTCGACTTCGTCAAGGAAGGGTTGAACGAAGGCTTCAAGTTCAACAACCCCAACGTAAGCGGTGAATGTGGCT
>NZ_JBIUVX010000113.1:0-1155 GCF_044743175.1 Pseudomonas sp. NPDC087690 | reverse complement strand
CGCTCTTTGACAGCACTCTCAACAAGTACCATGCCAACGCGGAACTGGTTCTCGGCCATTTCGCCTACGCAGCGAACACGACGGTTACCCAAGTGGTCGATGTCATCGACGATGCCTTTACCGTTACGGATGTCGACCAGAGTCTTCAGTACCGCGACGATGTCTTCCTTGCACAACACGCCCGAACCTTCGATCTCGGTACGACCGATACGACGGTTGAACTTCATCCGGCCGACCGCAGACAGATCATAGCGCTCAGGGCTGAAGAACAGGTTGTTGAACAGGGTTTCGGCAGCGTCTTTGGTTGGCGGCTCGCCTGGACGCATCATGCGATAGATCTCGACCAGCGCTTCCAATTGGTTGCTGGTGGAGTCGATCTTCAGCGTGTCGGAAACGAACGGACCGCAGTCGATGTCGTTGGTGTACAGAGTTTCGATGCGAACAACGCCGGACTTGGCAATTTTTGCCAGGACTTCGGTGTTCAGTTCGGTGTTGCACTCTGCCAGGATTTCGCCGGTAGCCGGGTGCACGATGACCTTGGCGGTAGTGCGACCGAGGACGTAGTCCAGAGGTACTTCCAGAGTCTTGATACCGGCTTTTTCGATCTGGTTGATGTGGCGCGCAGTAATACGGCGGCCCGCTTCAACAATGACCTTGCCCTTCTCGTCCTGAATGTCCAGAACCGCAATTTCACCACGCAGACGCGAAGCAATCAGTTCCAGGCTGAGGGTTTCGCCGCTCAGGTGGAAAACGTTGGTGGTGTAGAAAGCGTCCAGCACTTCTTCAGTGGTGTAGCCGAGCGCGCGCAGCAGTACCGATGCCGGCAGCTTGCGACGACGGTCGATACGCACGAACACGCAGTCTTTCGGGTCGAACTCGAAGTCCAGCCACGAACCGCGGTAAGGAATGATGCGCGCGGAGTACAGCAGTTTGCCGGAGCTATGCGTCTTGCCGCGGTCGTGGTCAAAGAACACGCCCGGGGAACGGTGCAGCTGGGAAACGATTACACGCTCGGTACCGTTGATTACGAAGGTACCGTTCTCAGTCATCAGGGGGATTTCACCCATGTAGACTTCTTGCTCTTTGATGTCCTTGATCGCTTTGTTCGACGATTCTTTGGCGAAAATGATCAGGCGCACTTTTACCCGCAAAGGT
>NZ_JBIUVX010000112.1:0-1191 GCF_044743175.1 Pseudomonas sp. NPDC087690 | reverse complement strand
CCTGGCCCTGCTGGCCTTCACCGTCAGCCACGGCCGATGAGACCGGGCAGTCGACAAGTAGCAAAGGATTGAATGCATGCGTGCCTTAGCTGAGTTCATCATGCGAGGCCGTATGCAGGCCACTCTCGTGGTGGCCGGATGTGCAACATTGCCGTTGTTGTATTGGTTGGGCGCTGCCGCCGGGAGCCTTGTGCTGCTGCGGCGCGGACTGACGGACGCCTTGGGTGTTCTGTCTCTGGGGCTGCTGCCGGCGTTGATCTGGTGGCTGTATGCCGATGACCCACGCGCACTTCTGGTGCTGCTGGGGTCTTCGGGACTTGCGTTGGTTTTGCGCGCAAGTGAGTCCTGGGTTCGCACGCTGCTGGTCAGCGTGGCGGTAGGGGTGGTGTTTTCGGTGGTGCTCGGGGCTGCGTTTGCGGCCCAGATCGAGATGCTCGCGCAGGCCTTGATAAAGGTCATGCCGGCGCTACTCGGTGAGACTTACAAGCAATTGTCGGTCGATGAGCAAGCGCGTTTCGCGTCCCTGATCGCACCAGTCCTGACCGGACTGATTGCGGCTTTGTTGCAAATCGTCAGCGTGCTGAGCCTGATTGTCGGGCGGCATTGGCAGGCGTTGTTGTACAACCCGGGTGGTTTTGGTCGCGAGTTTCGCGCCATCCGGATCCCGCTGGGGCCGGCGATGTTACTGCTGGCGTTGATGCTTCTGGGCCCGAATCTCGGTGCACAGATGGCCATGTTGACGCCGTTGTGCAGTGTACCGCTGGTGTTCGCCGGACTTGCCCTGATTCACGGGCTGGTCGGGCAGAAGCGACTGGCCGGTTTCTGGCTGGTGGGGTTGTACGTCACGCTGCTGTTGTTCATGCAGCTGATCTATCCGTTGCTCGTGGTCCTGGCCATTGTCGACAGCCTGATTGATTTTCGCGGTCGTCACGTGTCGAAAGACACCGACAGCGCGAACGGTGAAGGTTAAAAGTTAGAGGATTTTCACATGCAACTGATCCTTCTGGAAAAAATCGCCAACCTGGGCAACCTGGGCGACAAAGTAAACGTTAAGGCTGGTTACGGCCGTAACTACCTGCTGCCTTTCGGCAAAGCTACCGCTGCGACCGCTGCCAACCTGGCTGCGTTCGAAGAGCGTCGTGCTGATATGGAAAAAGCTGCCGCAGTCCTTATAGAATAGGCTGTATTTGT
>NZ_JBIUVX010000111.1:0-1279 GCF_044743175.1 Pseudomonas sp. NPDC087690 | reverse complement strand
TTCCTACGCCCAACAGATCGTTACCCTGACTTACCCGCACATCGGCAACACCGGCACCACGCCGGAAGACGCCGAGTCCGACCGCGTCTGGTCCGCTGGCCTGGTCATCCGTGACTTGCCGCTGGTGGCGAGCAACTGGCGTAACACGATGTCCCTGTCCGACTACCTGAAAGCCAACAACGTTGTGGCAATCGCCGGTATCGACACCCGTCGCCTGACCCGCATCCTGCGTGAAAAAGGCGCTCAGAACGGCTGCATCATGGCCGGCGACAACATCTCCGAAGAAGCGGCCATCGCCGCTGCGCAAGGCTTCCCGGGCCTGAAAGGCATGGACCTGGCGAAAGTCGTCAGCACCAAGACCCAATATGAATGGCGCTCGACTGTCTGGGATCTGAAGACCGACAGCCACGCGACCATCGACGCTTCCGAGCTGCCTTACCACGTGGTTGCCTACGACTACGGCGTCAAGGTCAACATCCTGCGCATGCTGGTCGAGCGCGGCTGCCGCGTCACCGTGGTGCCGGCTCAGACTCCAGCTGCCGACGTACTGGCACTGAAGCCGGACGGCGTGTTCCTGTCCAACGGCCCGGGTGATCCGGAGCCTTGCGACTACGCGATCAAGGCGATCAAGGAAGTGCTGGAAACCGAAATTCCGGTATTCGGTATTTGCCTCGGTCACCAACTGCTGGCACTGGCCTCCGGCGCCAAGACCCTGAAAATGGGTCATGGCCACCACGGTGCCAACCACCCGGTGCAGGATCTGGATACTGGCGTTGTGATGATCACCAGCCAGAACCACGGTTTTGCGGTAGACGAAGAAACCCTGCCAGCCAACGTGCGTGCGATCCACAAATCGCTGTTCGACGGCACCCTGCAAGGCATCGAGCGCACCGACAAGAGCGCGTTCAGCTTCCAGGGTCACCCTGAAGCGAGCCCGGGCCCGAACGACGTCGCGCCACTGTTCGACCGCTTCATCAACGAGATGGCCAAGCGACGCTAAGCGTTCGCCTTGAGACTGTAGAGAGAAGCCCTCGAGGGCGGCCCCGGCACCGGCGGCCCCTTCGAAACTTCAGAAATCGATCAAGACGGCTTGCCGACTGACCTGCGGATTTGAGTGACAAACCCATGCCAAAACGTACAGACATTAAAAGCATCCTGATTCTCGGCGCTGGCCCGATCGTTATCGGCCAGGCCTGCGAAATCTACTACTCCGGCGCCCAGGCCTGCAAAGCCCTGCGCGAAGACGCTTACCGCGTCATCCTCGTGAACTCAAACCCGG
>NZ_JBIUVX010000110.1:0-1330 GCF_044743175.1 Pseudomonas sp. NPDC087690 | reverse complement strand
TGCAGCCCTGGGTATCGTTCCCCAGCCGCTTAACGCCGAACAAACAGCAGGCCTGGTCGAGCTGCTGAAAAACCCTCCGGCTGGCGAAGAAGAATTCCTCGTTGACCTGATCACCAATCGCATTCCACCAGGCGTGGACGAAGCGGCCTATGTCAAAGCCGGCTTCCTGTCTGCACTGGCCAAGGGCGAAGTTTCCTCCCCTCTGCTGGACAAAAAGCGCGCTGTAGAACTGCTCGGCACCATGCAGGGCGGCTACAACATCGTCACTCTGGTTGACCTGCTGGACGACGCCGAGCTGGCGCCAGTCGCTGCCGCGCAACTCAAGCACACCCTGCTGATGTTCGATGCGTTCCACGACGTCGCGGAAAAAGCCAAGAACGGCAACGCTCACGCCAAAGCCGTGCTGCAATCCTGGGCTGACGGCGAGTGGTTCAAAAACCGCCCAACGCTGGAAGACAAGATCAGCCTGCGCGTGTTCAAGGTCACCGGCGAAACCAACACCGACGACCTCTCCCCTGCTCCAGATGCCTGGTCGCGTCCAGACATCCCGCTGCACGCCCTGGCCATGCTGAAAATGGCTCGCGACGGCATCGTTCCTGATCAGCAGGGCGCCATCGGCCCGATGAAGCAGATCGAAGAAATGCGCGGTCAAGGCTTCCCGATCGCCTACGTCGGTGACGTGGTCGGTACCGGTTCTTCGCGTAAATCGGCAACCAACTCGGTACTGTGGTTCTTCGGCGACGACGTTCCTTACGTGCCGAACAAGCGCGCTGGCGGTTTCTGCTTCGGCAGCAAAATCGCTCCGATCTTCTACAACACCATGGAAGATGCCGGCGCACTGCCAATCGAGTTCGACGTTTCCAACATGAACATGGGCGACGTGATCGACCTGTACCCGCATGCTGGCAAGGTCTGCAAACATGGCACCGACGAAGTCCTGACCACCTTCGAAATGAAGACTCCGGTGCTGTTGGACGAAGTCCGTGCCGGCGGCCGTATCCCGCTGATCATCGGCCGTGGCCTGACCGAGAAGGCTCGCGCCGAGCTGGGTCTGCCACCGTTCGACCTGTTCAAGAAGCCTGATGCTCCGATTGAAAGCACCAAGGGTTACACCCTGGCGCAGAAAATGGTCGGCAAGGCGTGCGGTCTGGCAGAAGGCAAAGGCATCCGTCCTGGCACCTACTGCGAACCGAAAATGACCACCGTGGGTTCTCAGGACACCACCGGTCCAATGACCCGTGACGAACTGAAAGACCTGGCGTGCCTGGGCTTCTCGGCTGATCTGGTGATGCAGTCCTTCTGCCACACCGCGGCGTATCCACAGCCGCTC
>NZ_JBIUVX010000109.1:0-1377 GCF_044743175.1 Pseudomonas sp. NPDC087690 | reverse complement strand
GCGTCAATTAGATGAAGGACTTCAACCCGGACAGCCTGGTCGAGCAAGAGCCTGAGCTGAAAAAACTGATGGAACTGCGCGATGCGCTCGTGGCCCTCAAAGGCCCGCTGGGTAACGCACCTGCGTTCCGTAAAGCCATCGAAGGCGTGCTCGCCGACGACGAATCCCGCGGTCGCGTACTCGGTGAGCTGGGCCTGAACGCCGCAGCCCCGGACGCCTGAGACTCCAGCCAAGGAAGCCAACACAATGAGCACTAGCGCAGCACAAGAGAAGAGCGCCGCCAGCGGCGAATACAGCATTCTCGACAGCATCATCGCCGAAACCCGTCTGACTCCGGACGACGAAGCCTACGACATCGCCAAGCGCGGTGTGTCGGCGTTCATCGAAGAACTGCTCAAGCCGCAGAACAACGGTGAGCCGGTCAAGAAGGCCATGGTTGACCGCATGATCGCCGAGATCGATGCCAAGCTCAGCCGTCAGATGGACGAGATCCTGCACCACCCGGATTTCCAGGCGCTGGAATCCTCGTGGCGTGGTCTGCAGTTGCTGGTCGACCGCACCAACTTCCGCGAAAACATCAAAATCGAAATCCTCAACGTCTCGAAAGAAGACCTGCTGGACGATTTCGAAGATTCGCCGGAAGTCATGCAGTCGGGCCTGTACAAGCACATCTACACCGCTGAATACGGCCAGTTCGGTGGTCAGCCTGTGGGCGCGATCATCGCTAACTACTACATGTCGCCGAGCTCGCCAGACGTGAAGCTGATGCAGTACGTGGCCAGCGTTTCGTGCATGTCGCACGCGCCGTTCATCGCTGCGGCCGGCCCGAAATTCTTCGGTCTGGAAAGCTTCACCGGCCTGCCGGATCTGAAAGATCTGAAAGACCACTTCGAAGGCCCGCAATTCGCCAAATGGCAGAGCTTCCGTACTTCGGAAGACTCCCGTTACGTTGGCCTGACCGTGCCACGTTTCCTGCTGCGTAACCCGTACGATCCGGAAGAAAACCCGGTGAAATCGTTCGTGTACAAGGAAACCGTTGCCAACAGCCACGAGCACTACCTGTGGGGCAACACCGCTTACGCGTTCGGCACCAAGCTGACCGACAGCTTCGCCAAATTCCGCTGGTGCCCGAACATCATCGGCCCACAGAGCGGTGGCGCGGTTGAAGATCTGCCGTTGCACCACTTCGAAAGCATGGGCGAAATCGAAACCAAGATTCCTACCGAAGTACTGGTTTCCGACCGTCGTGAATACGAACTGGCCGAGGAAGGCTTCATCTCCCTGACCATGCGTAAAGGCTCCGATAACGCGGCGTTCTTCTCCGCGAGGTCGGTGCAGAAGCCGAAGGTATTCGCCATCAGCGCAGAAGGCAATGCC
>NZ_JBIUVX010000108.1:0-1465 GCF_044743175.1 Pseudomonas sp. NPDC087690 | reverse complement strand
TGATTTCCATCCCGACGGGTGTGAAGCTATTCAACTGGCTGTTCACCATCTACCAGGGCCGTCTGCGCTTCACCAGCCAGGTTCTGTGGACTCTGGGCTTCATGGTGACTTTCGCCATCGGCGGCATGACCGGCGTACTGCTGGCCATCCCGGGTGCTGACTTCGTTCTGCACAACAGCCTGTTCGTGATCGCGCACTTCCACAACGTGATCATCGGCGGTGCGGTATTCGGTTACATCGCTGGTTTCGCGTTCTACTTCCCGAAAGCGTTCGGCTTCAAGCTGCACGAAGGCTGGGGTAAAGCAGCGTTCTGGTTCTGGATCTCGGGCTTCTTCGTCGCGGTCATGCCGCTCTATGCACTGGGCTTCATGGGCATGACCCGTCGCCTGAACGCCACCACCAACCCTGAGTGGGTACCGTACCTGTACGTTGCCATGTTCGGTGCGGTGATGATCGCTGTGGGTATTGCCTGCCAGCTGATCCAGCTCTATGTGAGCGTGCGTGACCGTAACAAGCCAGAGAACGTTTGCGATCACGGTGACCCGTGGAATGCACACACCCTGGAATGGTCGACCTCGTCGCCACCGCCGTTCTACAACTTTGCCGTGCTGCCTAAGGCTGACTGCATCGACCCGTTCACTGAAGCCAAGGAAAACGGTACTGCGTACCAGCAACCGGCCAAGTACGAGCCGATCCACATGCCGAACAACACCGCCACTGGCGTAGTGATGGGCGCACTGTTGACCGTCTTCGGTTTCGCGATGATCTGGCACATCTGGTGGCTGGCGATCGCCAGCCTGGCCGGCACCATCATCTACTTCGTGATCCACGCTGCACGTGACGACCAGGGCTATATGGTTCCGGTTGAAACGATCGAGCGTATCGAAGCCGAGCAGCACAAGCGTCTGGTTGCGGCAGGGAAAATCCCGGCCGGTGCCACCCGTGTTGAAACCTCGTTGGAACAGGCTTAAACCATGTCGAACTTAGTGACCAATGTTGGACACGCCCATGGTGACCATGGGCACGATGACCATCACCACGACTCGGGCGAGATGACCGTATACGGTTTCTGGCTCTACCTGATGACCGACTGCATTCTGTTTGCGTCGATCTTCGCGGTGTACGCAGTACTGGTAAACAACGTAGCCGGTGGCCCAGCGGGCCACGACATCTTCGAACTGCCATACGTGCTGGGCGAAACCGCTCTGCTGTTGTTCAGTTCGATCACCTACGGCTTCGCCATGCTGGCGTTGTTCAAAGGCAAGAAGCAGCAGGTTCTGGGCTGGTTGTTCATGACCTTCCTGCTGGGCGCAGGCTTTATCGCCATGGAGATCAACGAGTTCCACCTGCTGATCTCCGAGGGCTTCGGTCCTAGCCGTTCGGGCTTCCTGTCCGCGTTCTTCACCCTGGTCGGTACCCACGGTCTGCACGTATCTGCGGGTCTGATCTGGATGGGCATCATTAT
>NZ_JBIUVX010000107.1:351-1566 GCF_044743175.1 Pseudomonas sp. NPDC087690 | reverse complement strand
TAATAGGCATAGTGCCGCTGCTCGGCACGTTGTTGCTGTGAGGCTGCAACATGACCTAGCTCAATCCAACGGGCCAGGTCTGCCAGGAACAGAGCAACCTGATCATCACCGCCACGCTGCTGATGCTGTTGGTTGTTGTGCCGGTTATCGTCATGACCTTCCTGTTCGCCTGGAAGTACCGCGCGTCGAACAAGAACGCCGTCTACACCCCGAAATGGTCGCACTCGACCAAAATCGAAGTGGCAGTCTGGACCATCCCGGTCCTGATCATCATTGCCCTGGGTTACATCACCTACATTTCGACCCACGAACTGGACCCGTATCGTCCGATTCAATCCGACGTCAAGCCTGTGACCATCGAAGTGGTCGCGCTGGACTGGAAGTGGCTGTTCATCTACCCGGAACAAGGCATTGCCACGGTCAACAAGATCGTGTTCCCGGCGCACACGCCAATCAACTTCAAGATCACCTCTGACGCTGTGATGAACTCGTTCTTCATCCCGGGTCTGGGCGGCCAGATCTACGCGATGGCGGGCATGCAGACCAAGCTGCACCTGATCGCTGACCGTAACGCTGAAATGGACGGTATTTCCGCCAACTACAGCGGCGCGGGTTTCACCGGTATGAAATTCAAGGCTATCTCCACCACTCAGGAAGATTTCGACGCCTGGGTAAGTGAAGTCAAGAAGTCACCTAAACAGCTTGATCAAGCTGAATACGCGGCCCTTGCCAAACCGAGCCAGAACAACCCAGTCGAGCTCTACTCCTCGGTCACGCCGAACCAGTTCCAGATCATCGTCGACAAGTACGAAGGTATGAAGCCGGGCAAGCCGCTGAAGCACGAGAAGAAAGAGAAAGAAGTGGCGGCCACGGAAATTGACTCGAGTTCGCATTCAGCTGCCGGGGCAGAGGAGTAAACGATGTTTGGTAAATTAAGTTGGGAAGCAGTCCCATTCCACGAGCCGATCGTGATGGTGACCATCGCCATGATCGCCCTCGGTGGTCTGGCGCTGTTCGCTGCAATCACCTACTTCAAGAAGTGGACGTACTTGTGGACCGAGTGGTTGACCTCGGTCGACCACAAGAAAATCGGCGTGATGTACATCATCGTTGCCATGGTCATGCTGCTGCGCGGTTTTGCCGACGCCATCATGATGCGTACCCAGATGCCCATGCCCACCGAGGGATCGCCTGGCTACCTGCCACCAGCACACT
>NZ_JBIUVX010000107.1:0-342 GCF_044743175.1 Pseudomonas sp. NPDC087690 | reverse complement strand
GCGCGCGTGACGTTGCGTTCCCGTTCCTGAACTCCCTGAGCTTCTGGCTGCTGGTATCCGGCGTAGTACTGATCAACCTGTCCCTGGGCGTCGGCGAATTCGCCAAGACCGGTTGGGTTGCCTATCCACCATTGTCGGGTCTGCAGTACAGCCCTGGCGTGGGTATGGACTACTACATCTGGGCGCTACAGCTATCCGGCTTAGGTACGACGCTAACGGGGGTCAACTTCCTCGCGACCGTACTGAAAATGCGTACCCCTGGCATGAAACTGATGGACATGCCGATCTTCACCTGGACCTGCACCTGGGCAAACGTTCTGATCGTGGCTTCGTTCCCGATCC
>NZ_JBIUVX010000106.1:0-1630 GCF_044743175.1 Pseudomonas sp. NPDC087690 | reverse complement strand
ATCAACGCCAAAGGCGAAGGTCGTGTGTTCGCGGATCTGCAGGAAGTTGACCGTGTGTTCCGTGCCGGCGAAGCCGCACTGCACGCCAAGGTTAAGGTTCGTATCAACGAAACCGTCAATGACCGTGACGGCAACAGCGTGAGCGGTACCCGTATCGTCGACACCACTGTCGGCCGTGCGCTGCTGTTCCAGGTTGTGCCAAAAGGTCTGTCGTACGACGTCGTCAACCTGCCGATGAAGAAAAAGGCGATCTCCAAGCTGATCAACCAGTGCTACCGCGTGGTTGGTTTGAAAGAGACCGTGATCTTCGCTGACCAGTTGATGTACACCGGTTTCGCTTACTCGACCATCTCCGGCGTTTCCATCGGTGTTAACGACTTCGTTATCCCGGACGAGAAAGCCCGCATCATCGGTGCTGCCACCGACGAAGTGAAAGAGATCGAAAGCCAGTACGCCTCCGGCCTGGTAACCCAGGGCGAGAAGTACAACAAAGTAATCGACCTTTGGTCGAAAGCGAACGACGAAGTTTCCAAGGCAATGATGGCCAACCTCTCGAAAGAGAAGGTTATCGACCGTCACGGCGTTGAAGTCGATCAAGAGTCTTTCAACTCGATGTACATGATGGCTGACTCGGGTGCGCGGGGTTCCGCAGCACAGATTCGTCAGCTGGCCGGTATGCGTGGTCTGATGGCCAAGCCGGACGGTTCCATCATTGAAACGCCGATTACTGCGAACTTCCGTGAAGGTTTGAGCGTACTTCAGTACTTCATCTCCACTCACGGTGCTCGTAAAGGTCTGGCGGATACCGCGTTGAAAACTGCGAACTCCGGTTACTTGACTCGTCGTCTGGTAGACGTGGCGCAGGATCTGGTTGTAACCGAGATCGATTGCGGCACCGAACACGGTCTGCTGATGACTCCGCACATTGAAGGCGGTGACGTTGTAGAGCCGTTGGGTGAACGCGTATTGGGTCGTGTTATTGCCCGTGACGTATTCAAGCCAGGTACCGAGGACGTTATCGTTCCTGCCGGCACTCTGGTAGACGAGAAGTGGGTCGAGTTCATCGAGCTGAACAGCATCGACGAAGTGATCGTGCGTTCGCCGATCAGCTGCGAAACCAGCTATGGAATTTGCGCCAATTGCTACGGCCGTGACTTGGCTCTTGGTCACAAGGTGAACATCGGTGAAGCGGTCGGCGTTATCGCTGCCCAGTCCATCGGTGAGCCGGGTACACAGCTGACGATGCGTACGTTCCACATCGGTGGTGCGGCAAGCCGTACTTCCGCTGCGGACAGCGTTCAGGTGAAAAATGGCGGTACCGTTCGTCTGCACAATTTGAAGCACGTGGAGCGAGTGGATGGTCACCTGGTTGCTGTGTCCCGTTCCGGTGAGCTGGCCATCGCTGATGACTTCGGTCGTGAGCGCGAGCGTTACAAGCTGCCGTACGGTGCTGTGATTTCGGCAACGACTGGGTATTCGCACCCTCTTTCACCACAGCATAACTGCATTCGCTGTGGATCGGCAGGGTGACCAGCTCAAGACAACGCTGGCAAACCATTTTGACGTCGGTGGCGATACAGCTGTGGATTCCCACAGATTTCCGTTCATCTCGTTCAACAGCGCGGGTCGC
>NZ_JBIUVX010000105.1:1003-1639 GCF_044743175.1 Pseudomonas sp. NPDC087690 | reverse complement strand
ACAAGAAGCGCTGGATCTTACGAGCACGGTTTACCAACTGCTTGTCGGCTTCCGACAGCTCGTCCATACCCAGGATCGCGATGATGTCCTTCAGCTCTTTGTAACGTTGCAGAACGTACTGAACGCCGCGAGCGGTGTCGTAGTGGTCCTGGCCGATTACGTTCGGGTCCAGCTGGCGCGAAGTCGAATCCAGTGGATCTACCGCTGGGTAGATACCCAGGGAAGCGATGTCACGGGACAGAACGACGGTGGCGTCCAAGTGGGCGAAGGTGGTCGCTGGCGACGGGTCGGTCAAGTCATCCGCAGGTACGTATACCGCTTGGATCGAAGTGATCGAACCTTCCTTGGTCGAAGTGATACGTTCTTGCAGAACGCCCATCTCTTCAGCCAGGGTCGGCTGGTAACCTACTGCCGAAGGCATACGGCCCAGCAGTGCGGATACTTCAGTACCGGCCAGGGTGTAACGATAGATGTTGTCGACGAACAGCAGAACGTCGTTACCTTCGTCACGGAACTTCTCGGCCATGGTCAGGCCGGTCAGTGCTACGCGCAGACGGTTACCCGGCGGCTCGTTCATCTGACCGTAAACCAGTGCCACTTTGTCCAGAACGTTGGAATCCTTCATCTCGTGGTAGA
>NZ_JBIUVX010000105.1:0-994 GCF_044743175.1 Pseudomonas sp. NPDC087690 | reverse complement strand
GGCGATGTTACGGATCAGTTCCATCATGTTTACGGTTTTGCCTACACCGGCACCACCGAACAGACCGACTTTACCGCCTTTGGCAAACGGGCAAACCAGGTCGATAACCTTGATGCCGGTTTCCAGCAGGTCGTTGCCGCCTGCCTGTTCAGCGAACGAAGGCGCTGGACGGTGAATGCCCCAACGCTCTTCGGTGTCGATCGGGCCAGCTTCGTCGATCGGGTTACCGAGGACGTCCATGATCCGGCCCAGGGTCGCTTTACCGACCGGTACGGAGATGGCTGCGCCAGAGTCGGTAACTTCCAGACCGCGCTTCAAGCCCTCGGTGGAACCCATCGCAATGGTACGAACCACGCCGTCGCCCAGCTGCTGCTGAACTTCCAGAGTGGTGCCGGCATCGCTTTTGACTTTCAAAGCGTTGTAGATGCTCGGTACGCTGTCGCGTGGAAATTCCACGTCGATAACGGCGCCGATGATTTGAACGATACGTCCGCTACTCATAGCTGGATCCTCTGAATATTTGAACCGTTAAACCGCGGCAGCGCCGCCGACGATGTCCGAGATCTCGGGGGTGATCGCAGCCTGACGCGCCTTGTTGTAGATAAGCTGCAAATCGCTGATCAAATCACCGGCGTTGTCGGTAGCGTTCTTCATCGCGATCATCCGCGCAGCTTGTTCAGCCGCGTTGTTCTCGACCACCGCCTGGTAGACCTGCGACTCAACGTAGCGGACCATCAAGCCGTCAAGCAGCTCTTTGGCATCCGGTTCGTAGAGATAGTCCCAGTGGTGCTTGAGATCCTGATCCGGGGTGGCCACCAGTGGAATCAATTGCTCCACGGTAGGCTGTTGCGTCATGGTGTTGATGAACTTGTTGGACACCACGGACAGGCGGTCAATACGGCCGTCCAGGTAGGCATCCAGCATCACCTTGACGCTGCCGATCAAGTCATTGATCGACGGCTCTTCACCCAGGTGGGTGATCGCTGCAACGACG
>NZ_JBIUVX010000104.1:0-1988 GCF_044743175.1 Pseudomonas sp. NPDC087690 | reverse complement strand
AAAGACCACCACCTGCATAAACCTCGCAGCATCCCTGGTCGCGACCAAGCGCCGGGTGCTGTTGATCGATCTCGATCCACAGGGCAACGCCACCATGGGTAGCGGTGTGGATAAACACGGCCTGGAAAACTCGGTCTACGACCTGCTGATCGGCGAATGCGATCTGGCCCAGGCCATGCACTATTCCGAGCACGGCGGTTACCAACTGCTGCCGGCCAACCGCGATCTCACGGCGGCCGAAGTGGTGTTGCTGGAAATGCAGATGAAGGAAAGCCGTCTGCGCAGCGCGCTGGCGCCGATCCGTGAAAACTACGATTACATTCTGATCGACTGCCCGCCGTCGCTGTCGATGCTCACGCTGAACGCACTGGTCGCCGCCGATGGGGTAATTATCCCCATGCAGTGCGAGTACTTTGCGCTCGAAGGTCTCAGTGACCTTGTGGATAACATCAAGCGCATCGCTGAACTGCTGAACCCTAACCTGAAAGTCGAAGGTCTGTTGCGGACGATGTACGACCCGCGTCTGAGCCTGATGAACGACGTTTCGGCGCAGCTCAAGGAACACTTTGGCGAGCAGCTCTACGACACGGTGATCCCGCGCAACATCCGTCTGGCTGAAGCGCCGAGCTATGGCATGCCGGCGCTGGCCTACGACAAGCAATCGCGTGGCGCCCTGGCTTATCTGGCCCTGGCCGGCGAGATGGTTCGTCGTCAGCGCAAAAACTCACGCATCGCCGCCGCTCAGGCAAATTAAGGAATCCCCATGGCCGTCAAGAAACGAGGTCTCGGACGTGGACTGGATGCACTGCTGAGTGGTCCGACCGTCAGCGCGCTGGAAGAACAAGCGGCGCAAGCTGACACCCGTGAATTGCAGCACTTGCCACTGGACCTGCTGCAGCGTGGCAAATATCAACCGCGCCGGGACATGGATCCGCAGGCGCTGGAAGAACTGGCGGCGTCGATCAAGGCGCAAGGCGTGATGCAGCCGATCGTGGTACGCCCG
The DNA here is from genome assembly GCF_044743175.1 of Pseudomonas sp. NPDC087690. NCBI lineage: Bacteria > Pseudomonadati > Pseudomonadota > Gammaproteobacteria > Pseudomonadales > Pseudomonadaceae > Pseudomonas > Pseudomonas sp. NPDC087690. The sequence continues at coordinate 985 of NZ_JBIUVX010000104.1, read as the reverse complement.
ATTGGCGGTGGTCGCTTTGAAATCATCGCCGGTGAACGCCGCTGGCGCGCGAGTCAGCAAGCCGGGCAGGAAACCATCCCTGCCATGGTTCGTGATGTCCCGGATGAAACCGCGATCGCCATCGCGCTTATCGAGAACATCCAGCGTGAAGATCTCAACCCGATCGAGGAAGCGGTGGCCCTGCAGCGTTTGCAGCAGGAATTTCAGCTGACTCAGCAGCAGGTCGCCGAGGCTGTGGGTAAGTCCCGCGTCACTGTGGCTAACCTGTTGCGGCTTATTGCACTGCCGGAAGTCATCAAGACCATGCTGTCCCACGGCGACCTGGAAATGGGTCATGCCCGTGCTTTGCTCGGTCTGCCGGACAATCAGCAGGTGGAAGGGGCGCGACATGTTGTCGCACGCGGCCTTACCGTGCGCCAAACTGAGGCACTGGTTCGTCAATGGTTGAGTGGCAAACCGGAGCCTGTGGAAGCGACCAAACCCGACCCGGATATCGCCCGTCTCGAACAGCGTCTGGCCGAGCGCCTAGGCTCTGCGGTGCAGATTCGCCACGGCAAGAAGGGAAAGGGTCAGTTGGTGATCGGTTACAACTCCCTCGATGAGCTTCAAGGTGTGCTCGCACACATCCGCTGAAACATTTCCTCATGTAGCGCGCAGTCGGAAATCACTACCTGACAGTTGAATAGGGGCAGAACCGCCCCTATACTCTGCGCGCATTTTGTCGGCACAAATTATGCCAAGTTATTAATTCTGGCAGCCGACCATTGGAGAGCAATAGTGATGGAAACCCGCAAGCCAAACCGCCTGCCGTTCCATCGCCTGGCGGTTTTTCCGGTGTTAATGGCTCAATTTGTCATTTTGCTGATTGCCGCTTTGGCGCTCTGGCAATGGCACGTAGTCGTTGCCGGATACTCGTGACTTTGCGGAGGCATGATAGCCTTGGTGCCCAATGTTTATTTGGATATCAAGGATTTTCGGTTTTCCG
>NZ_JBIUVX010000103.1:0-2154 GCF_044743175.1 Pseudomonas sp. NPDC087690 | reverse complement strand
AACAAACCGGTGGAAGGCATGAAGCCCTACACCGCGCTGCAACTGGAAGGCCGCGACATCTACATCCGCGAAGGCTGCGTCGGCTGTCACTCGCAGATGATCCGCCCTTTCCGCGCCGAAACCGAGCGCTACGGGCACTACTCGGTTGCGGGCGAAAGCGTGTGGGATCACCCGTTTCTCTGGGGGTCGAAACGTACCGGGCCGGATCTGGCCCGGGTCGGCGCGCGCTACTCGGATGACTGGCACCGCGCGCACTTGTACAACCCGCGCAACGTCGTACCGGAATCGAAAATGCCGGCCTACCCGTGGCTGGTCACGCAAGCGGTCGACAGCAGCCACACCGAAACCAAGCTCAAAGTCATGCGCACCCTCGGCGTGCCGTACACCGACGACGACATCAGCGGCGCGGTGGCCAGCCTCAAGGGCAAGACCGAGATGGACGCGCTCGTCTCCTACCTGCAAGTGCTCGGCACTGCGATCAAGAGCAAGAGGTGAGCACGATGATCATTGAGATGAGTGCAGGCCTGATTCGCGGTCTCGGCACGGTCGTGGTGTTCGTCGCCTTCGTCGGCCTGACCTTGTGGGTGTTCAACCGCAAGCGCACCCCGGAATTCGCCGAAGCACGTCTGCTGCCGTTTGCCGACGAGCCGCAGCCCGAACAAAACCAAGCATCTGAAACAAGGAGTACCCGGCCATGACCACCTTCTGGAGTACGTGGATCTGCGTACTGACCATCGGCAGCCTGATCGGCCTGACGTGGCTGCTGATCGGCACCCGCCGGGGCGAAACCAAGGGCAGCGTCGACCAGACCATGGGCCACAGCTTCGACGGCATCGAGGAGTACGACAACCCGCTGCCGCAGTGGTGGTTCATGCTGTTCGCCGGCACGCTGGTGTTTTCCGTGGGCTATCTGATCCTCTATCCGGGCCTGGGCAACTGGAAAGGTATTCTTCCCGGTTACGAGGATGGCTGGACCGGTGTGCACGAGTGGGAAAAGGAAATGAACAAGGCTGATGCCAGGTTCGGGCCGATCTTCGCCAAGTTCGCCGCCATGCCGGTGGAGGAAGTGGCGAAGGATCCGCAGGCGTTGAAAATGGGTGGCCGTCTGTTCGCCTCCAACTGCTCGGTGTGCCACGGCTCGGACGCCAAGGGCGCGTTCGGTTTCCCTAACCTCGCCGACAGCGACTGGCGCTGGGGCGGCGACGCCGACACCATCAAGACCACCATCATGGGTGGCCGGATGGCGGCGATGCCGGCCTGGGGCGAAGTGCTCGGCGAGGCCGGGGTGAAGAACGTGGCTGCGTATGTGCGTCACGAACTGGCCGGTCTGCCATTGCCCGCCGACAGCAAGGCCGACCTGCAAGCCGGACAGCAGGCGTTCAGCACCACTTGCGTAGCCTGTCACGGGGCAACCGGCCACGGCACTGAAGCCATGGGCGCGCCGAATCTGACGCACCCGGCCGGGTTTATCTACGGAACCAGCCTGACCCAACTCGAGCAAACCATTCGCCATGGTCGTCAGGGTCATATGCCGGCGCAGAACGAGCTGTTGGGTAACGATAAAGTGCAATTGCTCGCCGCTTATGTGTACAGCCTGTCGCACGGATTGAATACAGAAAAACTGATTACCGAAGACAACAAGAAGTAATCATTGCATACACCTCTGCCGCACCTTTCTCGGTGCGGCAGCATCCTGCCCCTTTGCGACGCATTGTCGCACCCCTTCGCACCCTCTCCTTTCGGTTCCCCGGATTCGGGTCTACGCTTGCTCGATGCGGACTGGCTTGTGCCGGTTCCAGGTCAACGCTGACTGCTGTGTTCTGCGAACCGGCTGACTGATGTGGCCGCAAACGCCGGTAGATACCGGCTGTCGTGCCATTTGCCATCCGTCACCCGAACTGAGCGTTTGAACACACCCCGTTACAAGCGACCTGAACCCCTCGCTTTTTTCGTCCGCTGCGACATTTTGTCCGAGGCCAATTTTGTCCTTACGCGGCGCATGGAAAGGCCGCAGAATCAGCGTTGGAAAGCATTGACCCAGGTCATGGCGCGTTGCAATGACCCCCTGCTCTCTGCATACTTGCGGCCGATTTTAATCCTAATAAAACACCCAAACCGTGGAACCTTAGAATGAGCACAGCAATCTGTCCGACT
>NZ_JBIUVX010000102.1:1118-2190 GCF_044743175.1 Pseudomonas sp. NPDC087690 | reverse complement strand
GGTAGAAATCGCGAAAACCAGAATCGCGGATCTGACTGCAGCTGATATGGATGCAGCCGTGCGTACTATCGCCGGTTCTGCTCGTAGCATGGGCCTTAAGGTGGAGGGTGTGTAATGGCTAAGCTGACCAAGCGTCAAAAGGCTATCGCCGGCAAAATCGAAGCAGGCAAGGCCTACAACATTGTAGACGCTGCTGCCCTGCTGGCTGAGCTGTCGACTGTCAAGTTCAGCGAGTCGTTCGACGTTGCTGTAAATCTGGGTGTAGACCCGCGTAAATCCGACCAGGTTGTTCGTAGCGCTACTGTGCTGCCGCACGGCACTGGCAAGACTGTTCGCGTTGCTGTGTTCACCCAGGGTCCGGCTGCTGAAGCCGCTCTGGCTGCCGGCGCTGATCGCGTAGGTATGGACGACCTGGCTGCCGAAATGAAAGGCGGCGACCTGAACTATGACGTAGTGATCGCATCCCCGGATGCCATGCGCGTTGTAGGTCAACTGGGTCAGATCCTCGGTCCACGTGGTCTGATGCCTAACCCTAAGGTTGGTACCGTAACTCCAGACGTAGCTACCGCGGTTAAAAACGCTAAAGCTGGTCAGGTTCGTTATCGCACCGACAAAAACGGCATCATTCACACTTCCGTTGGCAAGATGGGCTTCGACGCCGTCAAGCTGAAGGAAAACGTTGAAGCCCTGATCGCTGATCTGAAGCGTATCAAGCCAGCTTCCTCGAAAGGTATTTACGTCAAGCGCGTTACCCTGAGCACCACTATGGGCCCAGGTCTGGTTATCGACCAGAGCTCGCTGGACGCGTAAGACAAAGGTTGGCGCGATTTTTTTCGCGCCAATTGAAAGATTGGGGTCCCTGCCTGGCGGGGGCTATCCAAGACCGTAGGCGACGCAAGTCTTAAACCATCAGCCTACGCAGATGGTGCTCCCGGTTCCTTACCGAATCAGACACCAAAACGACATTCGGTTCCGATCGAATGAAACGGTAACAAGCAGGCGTTACACCCGTGGCACTTCATCTCGTAGCCAAGAAGGCCATCGTCGCTGACGTCAACGAGGCTGCCACAGT
>NZ_JBIUVX010000102.1:319-1108 GCF_044743175.1 Pseudomonas sp. NPDC087690 | reverse complement strand
TCGCTCTGTCCGCTGTCGTGGTTGATGCACGTGGCGTAACAGTAGGCGCAATGACCGGACTCCGTAAAGAGGCTCGTGAAGCTGGCGTTTACGTACGTGTTGTACGTAACACCCTGCTCAAGCGCGCTGTTGCTGACACTGAATACAGTGTTCTCAACGACGTGTTCACCGGCCCGACCTTGATCGCATTCTCCAACGAACACCCGGGCGCTGCTGCTCGTCTGTTCAAAGAGTTCGCTAAAGGTCAGGACAAGTTCGAGATCAAGGCAGCTGCGTTCGAGGGCAAGTTCCTCGCAGCTAATCAGATCGACGTTCTGGCAAGCCTGCCGACCCGTGACGAAGCAATTTCCCAGCTGATGAGCGTGATTCAAGGCGCTACCAGCAAATTGGCTCGTACTCTGGCGGCACTTCGCGACCAGAAAGAAGCTGCTGCAGCCTGAGGCTGAGCGTTTCCTCTCTCGCGTATTTTTGTTTATTTCGATGGCCTCCAGGCTATCCCCCAATTCAGGAAATAAGTCATGTCTCTGACTAACGAACAAATCATCGACGCAATCGGCGAAAAATCGGTTCTGGAAATCGTTGAGCTGATCAAGGCAATGGAAGAGAAGTTCGGCGTATCCGCTGCCGCTGCTTCGGCTGGTCCAGCTGCTGCTGCCGCTGTTGTTGAAGAGCAAACCGAGTTCAACGTTGTTCTGCTGGAAGCCGGCGAGAAGAAGGTTAACGTGATCAAGGCAGTTCGTGAACTGACCGGTCTGGGCCTGAAAGAAGCCAAAGAGAAAGTAGACCGCG
>NZ_JBIUVX010000102.1:0-309 GCF_044743175.1 Pseudomonas sp. NPDC087690 | reverse complement strand
CACAAGCTGCTGAAGACGCCATGTATAAGCTGGAAGAAGCAGGCGCTAAAGTCGAGCTGAAATAAGTATCGACTTTGCTCCTCCAGCCCGAGCGTCAAGCGACAGGCTGATGGCTGGTGGCTCTTGCCACCGGCCTTTTTCCGTTATTGGCAGCCGACTGGGTCGGTGCTGATAAAGGCGCTGTAACCACCCGATGCGGTGGCGCAAACCATGGGGTTTGCACGATTTTCTGGCTGCTCCCGTCGGGAGGGGCCAAACAAGCAGGTGACCAAGCTGGGGAACGCTGATGGCTTACTCATATACTGAGAA
>NZ_JBIUVX010000101.1:0-2379 GCF_044743175.1 Pseudomonas sp. NPDC087690 | reverse complement strand
AACCACCTTGTACATTGGCCGCGCCTGTAACGCAGGCTTTGCTTCCTGAACAGCAACGCCTGCCGAATCGTCGTCGTGCTCCTGTGGAAGATCCTTTTGGAGAAGCGGGCGATCCTGATTGAATGTTAGTCGAATCTGGCTGATTGCATGCATGGGAAAGAAAGGTTCGTCAGTTGTGCAAATACAGTGGTGGGGGCGGTTGTCCACGTTTTCAACTCCGACTGCCCGGTCACCTTGACTATCGGGAAAACGGTGTTACAACCAATAGAGCCCACAGTGGGTAAAAAAGATCCGCGGAGTCAATTCTTTTAACGGATTAGATTGCGGATGACCTGGATGATACTCCAGCGATGGAGTCTGTTGCAGAGGGATTTGAGCATGGCTGTCGGCAAGGTGAAATGGTTCAACAATGCCAAGGGATTCGGCTTTATCAATACCGATGCCCGCGAAGGCCGCGATGAGGATGGCAAAGACATCGATTTCTTTGCCCATTACTCGGCCATTGAAATGGCAGGGTATAAAACCCTCAAGGCCGGACAACTGGTGAAATTCGACATCGTGCAGGGCCCGAAAGGCTTGCATGCGGTGAAGATTGAGTCGGCCGAAGCCAAACAAGAAGCGCCCCCGATCACCACCGAAAAACAAACGGTGACCAGCTGACGCCTCAGAACCTTCAGCCATAAAAAACCGCCCTCCTCAATCATCTGAGTCGGGCGGTTTTTTCGTTTGCCGGTGTTTCTTACATATGCGAAATCAGCGCATCACCGAAGCCCGAAGACGAAACCAGTTTCGCCCCGTCCATCAGACGCTCGAAGTCATAGGTCACGGTCTTGGCCGAGATAGCGCCATTGGTGCCCTTGATGATCAGATCCGCCGCTTCCGTCCAGCCCATGTGGCGCAGCATCATTTCTGCCGAAAGAATCAACGAACCCGGGTTGACCTGGTCCTTGCCGGCGTATTTCGGCGCCGTACCGTGGGTGGCTTCGAACATCGCCACGGTGTCGGACAGGTTGGCGCCCGGCGCAATACCGATACCGCCCACTTCCGCCGCCAGGGCGTCGGAAAGGTAGTCGCCGTTGAGGTTCAGGGTCGCGATCACATCGTATTCGGCCGGGCGCAGCAGGATCTGCTGGAGCATGGCGTCGGCGATGGCGTCTTTGACCACAACGTTCTTGCCGGTTTTCGGGTTCTTGAACTGCATCCACGGGCCGCCGTCGAGCAGGGTCGCGCCGAATTCTTCAGCGGCCACTTCGTAGGCCCACTCCTTGAAGGCACCTTCGGTGAACTTCATGATGTTGCCTTTGTGCACGATGGTCAGCGAATCGCGGTCGTTATCGACCACATATTGCAAAGCCTTGCGCGCCAGACGCTTGGTGCCTTCCAGCGAAACCGGCTTGACGCCGATGCCGCAGTTTTCGTCGAAACGGATCTTGGTGACGCCCATTTCTTCTTTAAGGAATTTGATGACCTTGGTGGCTTCCGGCGAACCGGCCTTCCACTCAATGCCGGCATAGATGTCTTCGGAATTCTCGCGAAAGATGGTCATGTCGACGTCGCCTGGCTTTTTCACCGGGCTCGGCACGCCTTCGAACCAGCGCACCGGGCGCAGGCAGACGTACAGGTCGAGTTGCTGACGCAGGGCCACGTTCAGCGAGCGGATGCCACCACCGACCGGCGTGGTCAGCGGGCCTTTGATGGAAACCACGTAATCCTTGACTGCATCGAGGGTTTCCTGAGGCAGCCAGGTGTCCTGATCGTAAACCTGAGTGGCTTTTTCCCCGGCGTAGACTTCCATCCAGGAAATCTTGCGCTTACCGCCGTATGCCTTTTGAACTGCAGCATCGACAACCTTGATCATCACCGGACTGATGTCGACACCAATGCCGTCACCTTCGATGAAGGGGATGATCGGGTTATCAGGAACATTGAGAGAATGGTCTGCATTGACGGAGATTTTGTCGCCGACGGCTGGAACCTGAATCTTCTTGTAACCCATGCTGAACTCCATTGTTTGGATTGAACATCTGGCTTGGTTCGAGCGTAACCCAGTTAAATCAACACGCAAACCCTCAGTTCCCGGCATTCGCACAAGTCGTTTCGTACAAGCCTGAAAGCAAAGGGAAAAGCGCCAAACTCAAGCATTCCCATTGACCTTAGTCGCCATCCTGCCCTGCGACCTTTAGACCAATGGACGAGAATCGTTGCATATGAACCATCGGCAGATTGCCAGCTACCTATGTATAATGCCGCCCGCTGACCACAGGGTCACGACGGCTGGCCTCTCTAGTACGAGACTTTCCGCCTGATTGGTCGGGTTGTTACCGCAGCCTGACTGCTTGACGCTCTACTGATGCACCCAACATCACCGCGAAGAATCTC
>NZ_JBIUVX010000100.1:0-2631 GCF_044743175.1 Pseudomonas sp. NPDC087690 | reverse complement strand
AAGCTCCAGGCCGCAGTCGTGTAACCGCATCGATCAGGACCATGGCCGGCAGCTCGCCGCCAGACAGTACATAGTCGCCAATCGACCACTCTTCATCGACATGAGCTTCAATAAAACGCTCGTCAATGCCTTCATAGCGGCCGGCAATCAGGATCAATGCATCCGATTGTGCCAACTCGCGTACCGCCGACTGATTCAGTTGACGGCCTTGGGGGGACAGGTAAATCACCTTCGCCGCCTCCCCGGCTGCTGCCTTGGCCTGAGCCAGAGCATCTTCCAGGGCTTGATCTTCATCACCATGCCCGGACCACCGCCAAACGGGCGATCGTCCACAGTGTGATGCCGATCCGTCGTGTAATCTCGCGGATTCCAACAGGTCAGCTGCAAGAGCCCCTGTTTGACCGCACGACTGGTGATGCCGTAGTCGCCGATGGCGGAAAACATCTCGGGAAACAAACTGATCACTTCTACGCGCAAGTTAGCCACGCTTAGAAGTCCGCGTCCCAATCCACCTTCATCTCGCCCGCTGCCAGGTCGATGGCCAACACGCATTGCTCCGTATAGGGCAACAGGCGTTCGCGATCATCCAGGCTGCCAGCGCAAGGCTTGACGACCATTACATCATTGGCGCCGGTTTCCAGAAGATGATCGATTTTCCCGAGCAATTGCCCAAGGGTGTCGATGACCTTCAGACCTTCCAGCTGGTACCAGTAGTACTCACCGTCGGTCAATTCAGCGAACAGATTGCGCGGCACGCAGATCTCATAACCGGCCAGAAGACGAGCTTCTTCACGATCATCAAGACCCTTGAGCTTTGCGACCAGGAACTTGTCGCTCCCGCGTCCACTGACCAGCTCGACCTGTTTGACATTGCCTTCGCGCTTGAGCGTCCAGGTTTTGTACTGCAACAGGTTTTCAGTCGGATCAGTAAAGGAATAAACCTTCACTTCGCCGCGAACGCCATGAACAGAATAAATTTTGCCAATAACGATCAAATCATCGGCAACAGCAGGCGTCGCGTTCATATTGCTCAGGCCGCAGCCTTTGCAGATTCCTTCAGCAACTGAGCAACACGCTCAGAAGGCTGTGCACCAACGCTCAGCCAGTAGGCTACGCGCTCTTGGTTCACGGACAGACGGATTTCCTGACCACGGGCAACAGGGTTGAAGAAACCAACCTGTTCTTTGTGGGAGCCGTCACGCGGGTTACGCGAGTCGGTTACGGTCAGGTGGTAAAACGGGCGCTTTTTGGAGCCGCCAACGGCAAGACGGATTGTTAGCATATGTACATCGTTCCTGTAGTCGGTGCTGCAAATCTAAATGCACAGCGGGCATGGGTGCCCGAAAGGCCGCATATTCTAAGGAATATCCGGACTTTTGCAAATGACTTTTTCCGGCGCCTGTGGCATGCCGTGCAGATCTGCATATAGAGCCGTCGATGAAAACGGCCAGTCAGCTCCCGCCGAGTGCGGGTTTGCTGTTGATCCTGCGTCCTTGCAGGGTCTGCGCCGGTGCGACGACCGGCGCGGATTCTTTACATTTTCGGCATGCCGCCGCCGGGCAACATTCCGCCCATGCCGCGCATCATTTTCGCCATTCCGCCTTTGGCGGTGAATTTCTTCATCATCTTCTGCATCTGCTTGTGCTGCTTGATCAAGCGACCGATGTCCTGCACCTGAGTGCCGGAGCCCATGGCGATCCGGCGTTTGCGCGAACCGCTGATCAGCTCAGGGTCGCGGCGCTCGGCCGGGGTCATGGAATTGATGATGGCTTCCATCTGCTTGAACTGTTTCTCTGCGGCGTTCTGGGCATTGCCCATTTGCGACAGGTTGACGCCACCGATGCTCGGCAGTTTGTCCATGAGGCCACCGAGGCCGCCCATATTCTTCATCTGTTGCAGCTGATCGCGGAAGTCTTCGAGGTCGAAGCCCTTGCCCTTCTTCAGCTTCTTGGCCAGTTTGTCGGCCTTGTCCTTGTCGAGGGTCGCTTCGGCCTGTTCGATCAGGCTGAGCACGTCGCCCATGCCGAGAATGCGCGAGGCGATACGCTCAGGGTGGAACGGGTCGAGCGCTTCGCTCTTCTCGCCCATACCGATGAACTTGATCGGCTTGCCGGTGATGGCGCGTACCGACAATGCGGCACCGCCACGGGCGTCGCCGTCGACCTTGGTCAGGATCACACCGGTCAGCGGCAGAGCATCACCGAAGGCCTTGGCCGTGTTGGCGGCGTCCTGACCGGTCATGGCGTCGACCACGAACAGGGTTTCGACCGGGTTGATCGCGGCGTGCACCCCCTTGAAATCCACCAACATCTCATCGTCGAAGTGCAGACGACCGGCGGTGTCGACGATGACCACGTCGATGAATTTCAGTTTTGCTTCTTTAATAGCCGCGGTGGCGATGTCGACCGGCTTCTGGCTCAGGTCGGACGGGAAGAACGTCACGCCGATGTCATTGGCCAGGGTTTCCAGCTGTTTAATCGCCGCTGGACGGTAAACGTCCGCCGACACGACCATGACCGACTTCTTCTTGCGCTCTTTAAGGAAGCGCGCCAGTTTGCCGGCGGTGGTGGTTTTACCCGCACCTTGCAGACCGGCCATCAGAATGACGGCAGGTGGCACGGCACTCAGGTT
>NZ_JBIUVX010000099.1:0-2647 GCF_044743175.1 Pseudomonas sp. NPDC087690 | reverse complement strand
AATCGAACGCGAACCGACTACACGCGCCATTGCACGGCTGAAACCTTCCAGACCGGCCTTGGCGGCTGCATAGTTTACTTGGCCAGCGTTGCCCATGGCACCCACCACCGAGCCAATACTGATAATTCGCCCCCAACGCGCCTTGGTCATGCCACGTAGAACGCCCTTGGACAGGCGATACAGACTGTTCAGGTTGGTATCGATCACGTCGTACCACTCGTCGTCTTTCATGCGCATCATCAGGTTGTCGCGGGTAATGCCGGCATTATTGACCAGAATCGCCACTGGCGCACCAAACTGCTCCTGGATGCCTGCCAGCACGGCGCTGACCGATTCATCGCTGGTGACGTTGAGTTCGAAACCTGCGCCCTGAATACCATTTTCCTTCAGGGTCGCAGCAATGCGCTCAGCGCCCGAAGCGGAAGTCGCGGTGCCAATAACGATGGCGCCCTGACGACCCAGTTCCAGTGCGATGGCCTGGCCAATGCCGCGGCTTGCACCGGTGACCAGTGCAACTTTACCTTGCAGACTCATGCAAGTTTCTCCTGATTCAGGCTTGCGCTGCACGAGCGGCAGCGAAAGCGTCTGGGGTATTGAGGTTGGAAGTCGCCACGCCTTCGGCGCAACGTTTGTTCAGACCGGCCAGGACTTTGCCCGGGCCGCATTCGACCAGACTGGTCGCGCCTTTGGCGGCCAGAGTCTGTACCGACTCGACCCAGCGCACTGGCTTGTACAGTTGTTCGAGCAGATCACGCTTGAGGGTTTCCAGATCGGCCGGCACTTGTGCGCTGACGTTCTGTACGACCGGGATCTGCGGCGCCTGCCAGTCGATGGCGGCGATGGATTCGGCAAAACGCTCGGCAGCCGGACGCATCAGCTCGCAGTGCGACGGCACGCTCACTGGCAACGGCATGGCGCGCTTGGCACCACGCGCCTTGCAGCCTTCGATGGCACGCTCAACGGCTGCCTTGGCACCGGCAATGACCACTTGGCCCGGCGAGTTGAAGTTGACCGCGCTGACCACTTCACCTTGCGCAGCTTCCGCGCAGGCTGCCAGCACGTCAGCATCTTCCAGACCGAGAATGGCAGCCATGCCGCCCTGCCCGGCCGGAACCGCTTCCTGCATCAGTTGACCACGGCGCTCAACGAGCTTGACCGCGTCAGCCAGTGTCAGGCTGCCAGCCGCGACCAGTGCGCTGTATTCACCCAGGCTGTGACCGGCAACGAATGCCGGACGCGCACCACCTTCCGCCAGCCACAGACGCCACAGGGCGATCGATGCGGTCAGAATGGCCGGTTGGGTTTTATCGGTTTGATTGAGCAGCTCTTCCGGGCCCTGCTGGGTCAATGCCCACAGGTCATAGCCCAGAGCCGCAGAGGCTTCTTTGAAAGTTTCGAGGATCAACGGATATTCCGCGCCCAGCTCGGCCAGCATGCCGAGGGACTGCGAACCCTGTCCTGGAAAGACGAATGCGAGGGAAGCAGACATGTAACAAGCCCCTAATGATCTTGTCGTCGGAAAATGACGCCCCGCTTGGGGACGCAAGAAACTGACAGTTGGATGGCCCTTTGAACCGGGCGGTCACATTTAAGCATTGTCCGACGAAAACGCCTAAGACAACAGATCCTCCAGACGACCGTGAAGGCGCTCGGGCAAGTTCTCCTGGATCTCGATCAGCGCGCGCTGAATCGCGCTCTGAAAGCCCTGAACCCCGGCCGAACCGTGACTTTTCACAACGATGCCCTGCAACCCGAGAAAGCTTGCGCCATTATGTCGCGCCGGCGCCAGGTCAGCTTGCAGGCGCTTCATCAGCGGCAACGCCAAGGCCCCGACCGCACGTGAGGCAAAATTCTTTTTGAACAAGGCCTCGATGCGCGCCGCAATCATCGTCGCCAGACCTTCGCTGGACTTGAGCAGGATGTTGCCGACAAAACCGTCGCAAACCACGACATCCGCCTCACCACGATACAAGCCATCACCTTCAATGAAGCCGATGTAATTGATACCGCGAGCAGCCTGTAACAACGTCGCCGCGAGTTTGACCTGCTGATTGCCCTTGATGTCTTCGGTGCCGATGTTCAGCAGCGCAACGCGCGGACGATTGATCCCCAGCGTCTGCGCTGCCACCGAGCCCATCACCGCAAATTGCAGCAAGTGTTCGGCGCTGCAATCGACATTGGCGCCCAGATCGAGCAACTGGCAAAAACCTTTCTGCGTCGGAATCGCGGCCACCATCGCTGGGCGATCAATGCCGGGCAGCGTCTTCAGGACAAATCGCGACAGTGCCATCAACGCACCGGTATTACCGGCGCTGACACAGGCCTGAGCCTTGCCATCACGCACCAGTTCCAGGGCGACACGCATCGACGAGTCCGGCTTGCCACGCAAGGCCTGGGTCGGCTTTTCGTCCATGGTGATGACTTCGCTGGCCGCAACAATCGTCAGGCGCGCGCGATCGGCAGCCGACTGGCCGAGGATCAGATCTTCAAGAAGGGATGGTTGACCGACGAGGGTCAGGTGCAGCGAGGGTGTAGCAGACAGACAAGCGAGGCTCGCCTGAACAATGCTGCGGGGACCGAAGTCCCCGCCCATTGCGTCAATCGCGATGACTTGAGCGGACAAGTGATTACTCGTCAGCGCCCTTGT
>NZ_JBIUVX010000098.1:0-2660 GCF_044743175.1 Pseudomonas sp. NPDC087690 | reverse complement strand
CGGGTGTCGGTGAGTCTCGGCGACGCCAGCGATGAAGAAGGGACAGTAGCCGAAGAACTGCGGAATGATGAACCACAGGTTCTGCGCCTGGTACTCGACGATGTCGCGCATGTTGAACGAGCCGACCTGGACCACGATGCCCATCAGGGCCAGGCCCATGAACACTTCGTAGGACACGGTCTGCGCCGAAGCACGCAACGCACCGAGCAGGGCGAACTTGTTGTTACTCGACCAGCCGGCGAACAACACCGCGTAGACCGACAGACCGGCCATGGCGAAGAAGAACAGCAGGCCGATGTTCAGATCCGCGACGCCCCAGGTCGGGGTGATCGGGATGATCGCAAACGCGATCAGCAGGGCGGACATGGCTACAACCGGCGCCAAAGTAAAGATCACTTTGTCGGCAAACGGCGGGGTCCAGTCTTCCTTGAAGAACATCTTCAGCATGTCGGCGGCGATCTGGAACATGCCAAACGGGCCAACGCGGTTCGGACCGTAACGGTCCTGCCACCAGCCCAGCAGGCGACGTTCGACAAAGCTGAGCAACGCGCCCGCGACCACCACGGCCAGCAGAATCACGATGGCTTTGACGACCGTCAGGATCACATCGATCACTTCAGGGGTGAACCAGGTCATTGCGCTGCCTCCTGCAGACCGTCGACGGACACGCCGGCGAATGCCGGTGGAATGCCGGCGATGCCCGCAGGCAACGCCACCAGACCGGCGCCCAGTTCTTCATTGATGCGCAGCGGCAGACGCAGGGTCTGACCGGCCACGTTCAGGCTCAGCAGGGCACCGTCGTTGACGCCCAGACGATCCGCTTCGGACTTGGCCAGTGCCACGTAAGCAGCCGGAATACGCTCTTGAACCGGTGCGGCTTTCGAAGAGTTCTCTTCGCTGCCGAACAGGTGGAAGAACGGTACCGCTTGCCAGGTGCCCGGCGCCGGGTTGAATGCGCGCGGTGCAGCAGCGAACCAGTTCAGCGAATCACCGGTGCTTTCGATCAGGCGGGTGCCCGGGTCGCCTGCACGGATGTGACCACCAACTTCGTCCTGGAACTTGTTCCACGCTTGTGGCGAGTTCCAGCCCGGCGACCATGCAAATGGCACCTGCTGACGCGGTTCGGCAGAGCCCGAGTAACCTTCCATGGAGAAGGCGAACGCGGTGTCTTTGTCTTGCGGGGTGCGTGGTTCGTGAACGCTGATGTCGGCGCGCATTGCGGTGCGACCGGAGTAACGCAGCGGCTCACGCGCCAGTTTCAGACCCTTGATGCGGAACGCCGCCGATGGTGCAGCGTCGACGATACGTGCCAGTTGCTCGGTGCTCGAAGCAACGGCAGCGGTGACGTGGTCGAGTTGCGTCCAGTCGATCGGCTGGTTCAGCAAGGTCGCGCGCAGGGCGTGCAGCCAGCGCCAGCCTTCGTGAACCAGAATGCTCGCGTCGAGGTATTGCGGGTCGAAAACCTGGAAGAAGCGCTGGGCGCGACCTTCCTGGCTGACCAGCGTACCGTCGCCTTCGGCGAAGCTTGCGGCTGGCAGAACCAGGTGCGCGCGGTCGGTGGTCGCGGTTTTCTGATGGTCAGCAACGATCACTACTTGCGCAGCGTTCAGTGCAGCATCGACTTTTTCTTTGGCGGTGCGGGTGTACAGATCGTTTTCCAGCACAACGATCGCGTCAGCCTTGCCGTCGATAACGGCTTGCAGCGCAGCGTCGACCGATTCGCCACCGAGCATGGCCAGACCGAGGCTGTTGGCTTCCGGCACGATCAAGCTGATCGAACCGTTCTTCTCGCGCAGTTTCAGTGCTTTGGCGATGTTCGCGGCGGCTTCGATCAAGGCTTTGGAGCCCAGCGAGGTACCGGCGATGATCAGCGGACGTTTGGCCGCGAGCAGGGCGTCGGCAATGCGCTGAGCCAGTTCCAGTGCTTCGGCGTCCAGACCTTCAACGGCCGGGGCGCTGGCGTCCAGTGCGTGGGCAACGGCGAAACCGATGCGCGCCAGATCGTCCGGAGCTGCGTGTACGCATTCTTCAGCGATGTCGTCGAGCTTGGTTTCCGCCAGGCTGGCGATGAACAGCGGGTTCAGCGCGTGCTGGCCGATGTTCTTCACGGCGGCGTCGAGCCAAGGCTGAACGCGCATGGCTTCGGCCATGTCTTCAGCTTTGCCTTTGACCGATTGACGCAGCGACAGCGCCACACGGGCGGCGGTCTGGGTCAGGTCTTCACCGAGGACGAAAATGGCGTCGTGGTCTTCGATGTCGCGCATGTTCGGTACAGGCAGCGGACTGTCTTTCAGCACTTGCAAGACCAGACGGATGCGCTCCAGTTCGGAGGCTTCGATACCCGAATAGAAGTGCTCGGCGCCGACCAGTTCGCGCAATGCGTAGTTGCTCTCGAGGCTGGCACGCGGCGAACCGATACCGACGATGTTGCGACCGCGCAGCAAGTCAGCGGCTTTATCCAGTGCAGCATCCAGACCGAGCTTGGTGCCGTCGGCCAGCAGCGGCTGACGTGGACGGTCGGTGCGGTTGACGTAGCCATAACCGAAACGGCCACGGTCGCACAGGAAGTACTGGTTCACCGAACCGTTGAAACGGTTTTCGATGCGCCGCAGTTCGCCGTAACGCTCGCCAGGGGAAATGTTGCAACCGCTCGAGCAGCC
>NZ_JBIUVX010000097.1:0-2741 GCF_044743175.1 Pseudomonas sp. NPDC087690 | reverse complement strand
GTCTATTAGACCAAGTAATCGTCTCCGCTTTCATGCGCAAGAACTGGGCATGGGAAGAAGTGAAGCCACAGGTTCACAAGATCCACCGTACCGGCGCTGGCGCTTTCGACGCTCAGAACGACGACTACCTGATCCTGCTGGCCGAAGGCCGTCTGGTTAACCTGGGCAACGCCACTGGTCACCCAAGCCGCATCATGGACGGTTCGTTCGCCAACCAGGTGCTGGCGCAGATCTTCCTGTTCGGCCAGAAGTACGACTACCTGTCGCCAGCCCAGCAAGCCGAGCGTCTGACCGTTGAAGTACTGCCGAAGAAACTCGACGAAGAAGTGGCCCTGGAAATGGTTCGCGGCTTCGGCGGCGTGGTCACTCAACTGACCAAGCAACAGGCTGACTACATCGGCGTCACCGTCGAAGGCCCGTTCAAGCCGCACGCTTACCGCTACTGATTGGCTGAGAGTCGACGCGGTGTGCCTGGCGCACCGCGTTGCCTGACTGGCGCTGCTGACCGCTCTGTGTAGGAGCTGCCGCAGGCTGCGATCTTTTGATCCGCAAAGATCGCAGCCTGCGGCAGCTCCTACAGGGTGCAGCGTCCGGCTTACTTGTTTCCAAGGGTATGACCATGTCCCAAGACCGTCGCTACAGCTTCGAGTTCTTCCCGACCAAGACCGATGCTGGGCATGAAAAACTGCTCGCCACTGCCCGTCAGTTGGCCACTTACAACCCCGACTTCTTTTCCTGCACCTATGGCGCTGGTGGTTCGACCCGTGATCGCACCCTCAACACCGTTCTGCAACTGGAAAGCGAAGTCAAAGTACCGGCCGCACCGCACCTGTCGTGCGTCGGCGACAGCAAGGACGACCTGCGCGGCCTGCTGAACGAGTACAAGGCTGCCGGCATCAAGCGCATCGTTGCCCTGCGCGGTGACCTGCCGTCCGGCATGGGCATGACCAGCGGTGAGCTGCGTCACGCCAATGAACTGGTGGAATTCATTCGTGAAGAAACCGGTGACCATTTCCACATCGAAGTCGCTGCTTACCCGGAGATGCATCCGCAAGCACGCAACTACGAAGACGATCTGGCCAACTTCGTGCGCAAGGCTCGCGCCGGCGCCGACAGCGCGATCACCCAGTACTTCTTCAACGCCGACAGCTACTTCTACTTTGTCGACCGTTTGCAGGCGCAGGGTGTCGATCTGCCGATCGTCCCGGGGATCATGCCGATCACCAACTACAGCAAACTCGCGCGCTTCTCCGATGCCTGCGGTGCGGAAATTCCGCGCTGGATCCGCAAGCAACTGGAAGCCTACGGCGATGACACTCAGAGCATTCAGCGCTTTGGTGAACAAGTCGTCAGCGAGATGTGCGAGCGTCTGTTGCAGGGCGGCGCGCCGGGGCTGCACTTCTATTCCATGAACCAGGCTGAACCGAGTCTGGCGATCTGGAATAATTTGAAGTTGCCGCGCTGAAGCAGCTGCAAGCTTCAAGCTGAAAGCTACAAGCAAGATCAAAAGATCGCAGCCTTCGGCAGCTCCTACACAGGGTGATTAATACCAATGTAGGAGCTGCTGCAGGCTGCGATCTTTTGCTTTTAAATGCCCGAAACAGAGCTTCTACTGCCACCTTCTGGCTCTTTCGCGTTTCTCGTCGTAATCTCAAGCCATGCCTTTGATCACGCAGTTATTCGCCGTGCTGGTTTTTGCTTGCCTGAGCTTCGCCGCTCGAGGCGAGAAGCTGCGTATTGTCACCGAACCATGGGCGCCTTACGTCTATGAAGAGAACGGCAAGAACCTCGGTCTCGACTACGAAACCACTGCCATCGTCTTCAAACGTCTGGGTATCGAAGTGGAATGGCAATTCCTCCCGTGGAAGCGCTGCCTGTCGATGCTGGAGACCGGTCAGGCGGATGGCGCGCTGGATATTTTTCACAGTGACGAGCGGGATGCCACCCTGCTTTACCCGAGCGAACCACTGTCGGACGTCGAGTTCGTGATGTTCTACGCCAACGACCGGCCGCACCCGTTCAGCAAACTCGAAGAACTCAAGGGCCTGACCATCGGCACCTCACCGGGTTATCTGTATAGCCCCGACTTCAGCAATTCAACGCTGTTTACCCGTGAGCCCGCGCCGACCCACGAAGCCAACTTTGGCAAACTGGTGCGCGGTCGCATCGACCTGTTGATCACCGATCGCCGCGTTGGTCAGCACTTGCTCGACGAATTGAACATTCGCGATCAGATCAGTGAAAGCCCGACCGTTATTAGCCGTCAGAGCCAGTTTCTGGCAGTTCGGCGCAACGCCGGCATGGATTTGCTGGTGCAGCGTTTCGGTGCCGAGCTCAAGCGATTCAAGCGTGAACCCGCGTATGCAGAGTTGAGCGCCCGCTATGGCACCGCGCCCGCCAGCGGCCCCTCGATGGATTCGGCCACGGCCAGCGGCAAAACCGTTGAGCAGCAGGAAAGCAGCGCGCAGTGATTGCTCTGTTATACTCCGGCGTTCCCGCCAGGCTCACGCCCGGACGCCCGGAACCGTAACAGGCCTCTCGACCCGCTACAGCGCAGCTTTGCAGCCCGCGCGAGCGCTCCAGACGTGCCTTCGGAACCGCAGCAGGACCGGACGGGATTGCGTCCTCTTAAACGTGATTCGCGCCAGGCAAGACTCCCAGTGGGCCAAGCCCTAACTCACACCGGATTACTCATGTCCTTTGCGTCCCTCGGTCTCTCCGAGGCATTAGTCCGCGCCATC
>NZ_JBIUVX010000096.1:0-2742 GCF_044743175.1 Pseudomonas sp. NPDC087690 | reverse complement strand
AGCGCAGCGACCGTTTGGCGAAGCCAAACACAGCGAGAGGAGGTGCAGCGCAGCAAACCGTAGGCGCTGCGCCCGGATCGATCCCGCAGCGAAGGGACCCCGAGCCCCAGCGAGCGGGCCGCACGCAGGAGCAAGCGTTTTTTGCTTACTTTTTTTGGCGTTTGAAAAAAAGTGAGTCGCCGTAAGGGCGAAACCGTAATAAGCCATCACCGCAGCAACGGATATTCACCCAAAAACCCCAAACGACAAATAACAAAAAGGCGCCCGAAGGCGCCCTCTTGATCTCAGGCCATCAGGCCATTTCTGCGGTAGTTTCGAAGTCAAACGTCAACTCACCATCCTTGATGTCGATGTGAACCACACCGCCATGCTCGGCCAGCTCGCCAAACAGAATCTCCTCCGCCAACGGACGCTTGATCTTGTCCTGGATCAGACGTGCCATCGGACGCGCACCCATCGCCGAGTCATAACCACCCGCCGCCAGCCAACTACGCGCGGCATCAGTGACCTCAAGCAGCACACGCTTGTCTTCCAGCTGCGCCTGAAGCTCGGTAAGGAACTTGTCCACCACACTTTTGATGACCTCATGACTGAGGCGACCAAACTGGATAATGGTGTCCAGACGGTTACGGAATTCCGGCGTGAAGCTCTTCTTGATCACTTCCATCGCGTCAGACGAGTGGTCCTGATGGGTGAAACCGATCGAAGCACGCGCCGCCGTTTCGGCACCGGCGTTGGTGGTCATGATCACGATCACGTTGCGGAAGTCCGCCTTGCGTCCGTTGTTGTCGGTCAGCGTACCGTGATCCATCACCTGCAACAGCAGGTTGAAGACTTCCGGATGCGCCTTCTCGATTTCATCGAGCAGCAATACGCAATGCGGTTGCTTGGTGATCGCTTCGGTCAAAAGACCACCCTGATCGAAACCGACATAGCCTGGAGGTGCACCGATCAGACGCGATACAGTGTGACGCTCCATGTACTCGGACATGTCGAAGCGAACCAGTTCGATCCCCAACGCCTTGGCCAATTGCCGCGCGGCCTCGGTTTTACCGACACCGGTCGGCCCTGCGAACAGGAACGAACCGACTGGCTTGTCCGGCGACTTCAAGCCGGCACGGGACAGCTTGATCGCAGTCGACAGCGAATCGATCGCCGCGTCCTGACCAAACACCGTCAGCTTCAGGTCACGTTCCAGGTTACGCAGCAGTTCCTTGTCGGAACTGGTGACGTGTTTAGGCGGGATCCGCGCGATTTTCGCGACGATGTCTTCGACCTGTGGCACTTCAATGCGCTTCACACGTTTTTCGACCGGTTGCAGACGCTGATAGGCGCCCGCCTCGTCGATCACGTCGATGGCCTTGTCCGGCATGTGCCGGTCATTGATGTAACGCGACGCCAGTTCAGCAGCGGCGCGCAACGACTCATCGCTGTATTCGATGTTGTGGTGCTGCTCGAAACGCCCTTTCAGGCCGCGCAGGATACCGATGGTGTCTTCCACCGATGGCTCGACGACATCGACTTTCTGGAAGCGACGCGCCAAGGCACGGTCCTTCTCGAAGATGCCGCGAAATTCCTGGAACGTGGTCGAGCCGATGCAGCGAATGTCGCCAGACGACAGCAGTGGCTTGAGCAGATTCGAAGCGTCCATGACCCCGCCCGACGCAGCGCCGGCACCAATAATGGTGTGGATCTCGTCGATGAACAGGATCGCCTGCGGACGTTTTTTCAGTTCATTGAGCAGCGCCTTGAAGCGCTTCTCGAAATCACCGCGATACTTGGTCCCCGCGAGCAGGGCGCCAAGATCGAGCGAGTAGACAACGCTGTTGGCCAGCAGATCAGGCACCTGGTTGTCGACAATGCGCTTGGCCAGGCCTTCGGCAATCGCGGTTTTACCCACGCCCGCTTCACCGACCAGCAGCGGATTGTTTTTGCGTCGGCGCGCGAGAATCTGCGCGACACGCTCGACTTCCGATTCACGGCCGACCAGCGGATCAATGCGACCCTGGCGCGCCAGTTCGTTGAGGTTGCTGGCATAAGCATCCAGAGGATTGCCTGAAGAAGAAGACTCACCGCCCTCATCGTCCTGCATATCTTGTTCACCTTCAGAGTGATCGCCATGCCCCGGCACTTTGGAAATGCCGTGAGCGATGTAGTTGACGACATCGATGCGCGCAACGCTCTGCTGTTTCAGCAGGAACACCGCCTGACTCTCTTGCTCACTGAAGATGGCAACCAGCACGTTGGCGCCGGTTACTTCGCGTTTGCCCGAGCTCTGTACGTGGAAAACAGCACGTTGCAGTACACGCTGGAAGCCCAGGGTTGGCTGGGTTTCGCGATCTTCGTCATGAACGGGGATCAATGGCGTGGTGGAGTCGATGAACTCCTGCAGGTCATGCTTGAGTTTGTCGAGGTTTGCGCCGCAGGCACGCAAAACGGTGGCGGCAGCCTCATTGTCCAATAGGGCCAGCAAAAGGTGTTCGACGGTCATGAATTCATGACGTTTCGAACGAGCCTCCTTGAATGCTAGATTGATGGTGACTTCGAGCTCGCGGTTTAACATAGCTTCACCTCATACCCAAGTGGTCGTCGATTAACCGTCCTTCTCGATTTCACAGAGTAGCGGATGCTGGGTTGACCTGGAGTACTGTTTGACCTGCATGGCCTTTGTCTCGGCGATGTCGCGGGTAAACACTCCAGATTCTGCACGTCCTTCTGTGTGGACGTCCAGAATGACCTTGG
>NZ_JBIUVX010000095.1:0-3005 GCF_044743175.1 Pseudomonas sp. NPDC087690 | reverse complement strand
TCTGCGGTCTCTGCTAGGAAGACTGTCCGACCACCGCAATCCAGCTGACACCGGATTTCGAGATGGCCGAGTTCAAACGTCAGGACCTGGTGTACGAGAAAGAAGATCTGTTGATCTCCGGCCCCGGCAAAAACCCTGATTACAACTTCTATCGTGTTGCAGGTATGGCAATCGCTGGCAAGCCGAAAGGCGCCGCACAGAACGAAGCCGAACCGATCAACGTGAAGAGCTTGCTGCCTTAAGGAAGAACGATGGAATTCGCTTTCTATTTCGCATCGGGTATCGCTGTTGTGGCCACGCTACGTGTGGTCACCAACACCAACCCTGTGCACGCCCTGCTCTACCTGATCATCTCGTTGATCGCTGTGGCCATGACCTTCTTCGCACTCGGCGCACCGTTCGCCGGCGTGCTGGAAGTGATCGCCTACGCCGGCGCCATCATGGTGCTGTTCGTGTTCGTGGTGATGATGCTCAACCTCGGCCCCGCCGCGGTTCAGCAAGAACGCGCCTGGCTCAAGCCCGGTATCTGGGCAGGGCCGGTGATTCTCGCCGGGCTGCTGCTGGCCGAACTGCTGTATGTGCTGTTCGCTCACCAGAGCGGTCAGGCCATCGGCCACACCACCGTAGACGCGAAAGCCGTGGGCATCAGCCTGTTCGGCCCGTACCTGCTGGTGGTCGAACTCGCCTCGATGCTGCTGCTTGCTGCAGCCGTCACCGCGTTCCATTTGGGCCGTAACGAGGCGAAGGAGTAAGTCATGCCTGCTATCCCTCTCGAGCATGGATTGGCCGTTGCCGGCATCCTGTTCTGCCTTGGTCTGGTCGGCCTGATGGTCCGCCGCAACATTTTGTTCGTGTTGATGAGTCTGGAAGTGATGATGAACGCCTCTGCACTGGCGTTCATTGTTGCAGGCGCCCGTTGGGGCCAGCCGGATGGACAGATCATGTTCATCCTGGTGATCAGCCTTGCAGCTGCCGAGGCCAGTATTGGTCTGGCGATCCTGCTGCAACTGTATCGCCGCTTCCATACGCTCGATATCGACGCTGCCAGTGAGATGCGCGGATGAACCTGATCTTTCTGACTTTCGTATTCCCTCTGATCGGTTTCCTGCTGCTGTCGTTCTCCCGTGGACGCTGGTCGGAAAACCTCTCGGCGCTGATCGGCGTGGGTTCCATTGGCTTGTCGGCGATTGTCGCCGCCTACGTCATCTGGCAATTCAACGTCGCGCCACCCGAAGGCGGTCACTACACCCTGGTGCTGTGGAAGTGGATGGCGGTCGAAGGCTTCAAGCCTGACTTCGCCCTCTACGTCGACGGTCTGTCGATCACCATGCTCGGCGTGGTCGTTGGCGTCGGTTTCCTGATCCACCTGTTCGCGTCCTGGTACATGCGTGGCGAAGCGGGCTACTCGCGCTTCTTCTCGTACACCAACCTGTTTATCGCCAGCATGCTGTTCCTGGTACTCGGCGATAACCTGTTGTTCCTGTACTTCGGCTGGGAAGGCGTG
This sequence comes from Pseudomonas sp. NPDC087690, assembly GCF_044743175.1. Taxonomy (NCBI): domain Bacteria; kingdom Pseudomonadati; phylum Pseudomonadota; class Gammaproteobacteria; order Pseudomonadales; family Pseudomonadaceae; genus Pseudomonas; species Pseudomonas sp. NPDC087690. Next base: position 1,501 of record NZ_JBIUVX010000095.1, on the reverse strand, counting down.
GGCCTGTGCTCGTACCTGTTGATCGGTTTCTACTACAGCAACCGCAACAACGGTAACGCCGCACTCAAGGCTTTCATCGTGACCCGGATCGGCGACGTGTTCATGGCCATCGGCCTGTTCATCCTGTTCCAGCAAGTGGGCACGCTGAACATCCAGGAACTGCTGGTGCTGGCACCGCAGAAATTCCAGGTCGGCGACTTCTGGATCACTCTGGCGACGCTGATGCTGCTGGGTGGCGCAGTCGGTAAATCGGCACAACTGCCGCTGCAAACCTGGCTGGCGGATGCGATGGCTGGCCCGACCCCGGTTTCGGCACTGATCCACGCCGCAACCATGGTGACTGCCGGTGTTTACCTGATCGCCCGTACCCACGGTCTGTTCACCCTGGCGCCGGAAATCCTCCACCTGGTCGGCATCGTTGGTGGCGTAACGCTGGTTCTCGCAGGCTTCGCGGCACTGGTTCAAACCGACATCAAACGTATCCTCGCCTACTCGACCATGAGCCAGATCGGCTACATGTTCCTGGCGCTGGGCGTTGGCGCCTGGGATGGCGCGATTTTCCACCTGATGACCCACGCCTTCTTCAAGGCCCTGCTGTTCCTTGCTTCCGGTGCGGTGATCGTTGCCTGCCACCACGAGCAGAACATCTTCAAGATGGGCGGTCTGTGGAAAAAACTGCCACTGGCCTACGCCAGCTTCATCGTCGGCGGCGCGGCACTGGCTGCCCTGCCACTGGTCACCGCAGGCTTCTACTCCAAGGACGAAATCCTTTGGGAAGCGTTCGCCAGCGGCAACCACGGTCTGCTTTACGCAGGTCTGGTCGGCGCATTCATGACCTCGCTGTACACCTTCCGCCTGATCTTCATCACGTTCCACGGTGAAGCCAAGACTGAAGCCCACGCCGGTCACGGCATCTCGCACTGGCTGCCACTGTCGGTGCTGATCGTGCTGTCGACTTTCGTCGGCGCCATGATCGTGCCACCGCTGCACGGCGTGCTGCCAGAAAGCGTTGGGCATGCCGGTGGCGAAGCCAAGCACAGTCTGGAAATCGCTTCGGGCGCCATCGCTCTGGCCGGTATCCTGCTGGCAGCGCTGCTGTTCCTCGGCAAGCGTCGCTTCGTCACGGCCATCGCCAACAGCGGCATCGGCCGTTTCCTTTCGGCCTGGTGGTTCGCTGCCTGGGGCTTCGACTGGATCTACGACAAACTGTTCGTCAAGCCGTACCTTGCGATCAGCCACGTACTGCGCAAAGACCCGCTCGACCAGACCATCGGTCTGATCCCGCGTATGGCCAAGGGTGGTCACACTGCCCTGAGCCGCACCGAGACCGGTCAACTGCGTTGGTATGCGGCTTCCATGGCTGCTGGTGCCGTGCTGGTTATCGGCGCCATCGTGCTGGTAGCGGTCTGATATGAACCTTGCGAATTTGCGAAAGGAAACGAGCCCGTCATGATTCTGCCTTGGCTAATCCTGATCCCCTTCATCGGCGGCCTGCTGTGCT
>NZ_JBIUVX010000094.1:0-3287 GCF_044743175.1 Pseudomonas sp. NPDC087690 | reverse complement strand
CCCGTCAGTCCATGCGCAACTCTCAGAAACGTATTCAGGACGGCGAATACGCCAAAATGTTCATCAGCGAAGGCGCAACCGGCTACCCTTCGATGACCGCCAAGCGTCGTAACAACGCCGCTCACGGCATCGAAGTCATCGGCGAGCAACTGCGCTCCATGATGCCGTGGATCGGTGCCAACAAGATCGTCGACAAAGCCAAAAACTAAGTCGTCATTCTTGTACGGAAAACGCGGCCTCGGCCGCGTTTTTTCGTTTGAGCCGGTGGTTCTGGTATAAAGCTGCAGCGTTTGTGGCCGAACTGTCGTCCTCAAGCACCTGTCGAAATTTCTCCAAACCGTTGCAAGGTAATGTCCATGAGCGAACGTCCCGAAGAGCCGAACAAGGCTTCTGACGCCGAAAGCCTGCTGCCCATCGATGAACACATCGAAGAAGGGCACGACGCAGAAGGTCGTAAAGTCCGGCATCGTGGTATCTATCTGCTGCCGAATCTGTTCACCACTGCGAACCTGTTCGCAGGGTTTTACTCCATCATCAACTCGATGAGCGCCCAGGCTGCTCTAAGCGCTGGCGACTCGGCCAATGCGAGCAAGTATTTCGCGTTCGCCGCGATCGCGATCTTCGTCGCCATGGTGCTCGACGGTCTCGACGGTCGCGTGGCGCGCATGACCAACACGCAAAGTGCCTTCGGCGCCGAGTACGACTCGCTGTCGGACATGGTCGCGTTCGGTGTTGCCCCAGCGCTGCTGGCGTTCGGCTGGGCGTTGGGCGACATGGGCAAGGTTGGCTGGATGGTCGCCTTCATCTATGTAGCGGGCGCGGCGTTGCGTCTGGCGCGCTTCAATACTCAGGTGGGGACGGCTGACAAGCGCTATTTCATCGGTCTGGCCAGTCCGGCAGCAGCCGGTGTGGTTGCGGGTATTGTCTGGGCGTTCAGCGATTACGGCATTCAGGGTTCGAAGATGTCGTTCCTGGTCGCACTGATGGTTGCGGCGGCCGGCATGCTGATGGTCAGCAACATCAAGTACAACAGCTTCAAGGAGCTGGACCTGAAGGGGCGCGTGCCGTTTGTGGCGATTCTTGCGGTGGTGTTGGTGTTCGCTGTGGTGTTCAGCGATCCGCCGCGCATTCTGCTGCTGGTGTTCCTCGCTTACGCGGCTTCTGGCCCGGTGCAGTACCTGTTGCATCTTCGTCGGCACAAAAAAGCCGAGTGATGTAATTTCCCGCATACTCCGCAGTCTATGGGTGCATCAGTCCTCCAAAGCTGCGGAGTTGCCATGTTGATCAAAGTCCCCAAAGCGTCCGACTGCCATGAGTCGGATGTCACGCCTGAAGCCATTTATCTCTCTCGCCGCCAATTATTGGGGGCCACTGCTGCCGGTATCGCCGTCAGTAGCCTGCCGCGCTGGGCCAGTGCCGACGATGCCGCTCGGTACGCCGATGTCGAGCCGGGCAAGGCACCTGCCTGGTTTAACGACAAGCTGTCCTCTACTAAATGGGGGGCGGTCAACGTCAAGGATGAGGCGATCACGCCTTATAAAGACGCCACCCATTACAACAACTTCTATGAGTTCGGAACCGACAAGGGTGATCCGGCGGCGAATGCTGGCTCGCTGAAAACCGAACCATGGAGCGTAGTGATCGACGGGGAGGTGGGTAAGCCGGGGCGTTATGCGCTGGAAGATTTCATGAAACCGTACCAGTTGGAGGAGCGTATCTATCGCCTGCGTTGTGTCGAGGCGTGGTCGATGGTTATTCCCTGGATCGGCTTTCCGATTTCGGCGTTGCTAAAGCAGGTCGAGCCAACGTCCAATGCAAAATACATCCGGTTTGAAACCTTGCAGGATCCCAAGAGCATGCCTGGCCAGCGTTCTGGCTTTGCCTTGATCGATTGGCCTTATGTAGAAGGTCTGCGACTGGATGAGGCGATGAATCCCTTGGCGATTCTGGCGGTAGGCATGTATGGCCGCGAGCTGCCGAATCAGAATGGCGCGCCGCTGCGTCTGGTGGTGCCGTGGAAGTATGGTTTCAAGAGCGTCAAATCCATCGTGCGTATCAGTCTGGTCAGCGAGCAGCCGAAGACGACCTGGCAGAGCATCGCGGCAGATGAATACGGCTTCTATGCGAATGTGAACCCGACGGTTGATCACCCACGCTGGACGCAGGCGCGCGAGCGGCGTCTGCCGAACAGTCTGTTCAAGCCAAACGTGCGTGATACGCAAATGTTCAACGGCTATTCGGATGAGGTCGCTTCTTTATATACAGGGCTCGATCTGCGGAAGAACTACTGATGCGCTTTCCGTTCTGGCGTATAGGCGTTTTCATTGCGGCGGCTGTCTGGCCGATGCTGTGGTTGTATCAGGCGCTTGAAGATTTGCTTGGACCGGATCCCGGCAAGGTGTTGGTAGATCGACTGGGGTTGGGGACGCTGGTACTGCTGTTGATCACCCTGAGCATGACGCCTCTGCAAAAACTTACCGGTTGGGCAGGGTGGATTGCTGTGCGCCGGCAATTGGGGCTTTGGTGTTTTGCCTACGTGGTTCTGCATCTGTGCAGCTATATGGCATTTATTCTGGGTTTCGACTGGTCGCAACTGGCGGTCGAGTTGCGCAAGCGGCCGTACATAATAGTAGGGGCGTTGGGGTTTCTCGGATTGCTGGCGTTGGCGGTCACGTCCAATCGCTACAGTCAACGTCGTTTGGGTTCGCGCTGGAAGAAGTTGCATCGGCTGGTGTACGTGATTTTGGGCCTGGGTTTGCTGCATATGTTGTGGATCGTGCGCGCCGATCTTGAGGAGTGGGCAATCTATGCCTTTATAGGTGCGGTGCTTCTGGTGCTGCGTATTCCCTCAGTCATGCGTCGGATCCCGCGTTTACCGACTAAAAAGCAGGTTTTGCAAGAAAAGCGAAATTAACGGTTGACGGCAGATTTGAGATGTCTATAATTCGCCCCACTTCCGGCGCAGTCGAAACGGAAAACTCCTTGAGATTCAAAGAGTTATGTAGGTTTCGGCAGCAGGTTGCTTCAGTTCATCGAAGCCAAAAGGAAGTTGAAAAAGAGGTGTTGACAGCAGTGTGTAACGCTGTAGAATTCGCCTCCCGCTGCAGAGAGATCTGAAGCGCAAGTGGTTGAAGTTGTTGAAGAGTTCTTCGAAAGCTTCTGAAAATAATCACTTGACAGCAAATGAGGCTGCTGTAGAATGCGCGCCTCGGTTGAGACGAAAGATCTTAACCAACCGCTCTTTAACAACTGAATCAAGCAATTCGGGGGGGGGCTGGTAGAGGCAG
>NZ_JBIUVX010000093.1:0-3325 GCF_044743175.1 Pseudomonas sp. NPDC087690 | reverse complement strand
AACGTGGCGTTCAACCTGTGTTCGAGCGAGGTGAGGATATTTTGCGTCGTCGAATTCACCTCATCGTCATTAAGAGTGCGCGATGGATGCTGCCAGGTCAAGCCAACTGCAAGGCTTTTTCTATCAGGATCAATGCCTTTACCCTGATATACGTCAAACAGCCTGAGATCTGTGAGCCATTCGCCTGCATTTTCACGGATTACGTCCAGTACAGCCGAGGCTGCAACGTCTTTGTGCGCGATCAGTGCAAGGTCACGACGCACTTCAGGAAAGCGCGACAACTCGTGGAATTTCGGCATTTTACCGAGCGCCACTTCAGCCAGAACCAGCTCAAAAACGAATACGGGACGATCCAGACCCAAAGCTTTCGACAATTCCGGGTGGATAGCACCGATGAAGCCGACTTCACGCCCTTCTCGCTCGATGCGCGCGGTTTGACCCGGATGCAGCGCTGGGTGTTTGCCCGGTGCGAAGGTGAATGATTCCAGTGCACCGGCAAAGCCCAGCACCGCTTCCACGTCAGCTTTGACGTCGAAGAAGTCGACGGTGTCGCGACCTTGCGCCCAGCCTTCCGGCAGACGGCTACCGCAAACCACACCGGACAGCATCGGCTCTTGCTTCAGGCCTTCGAGCTGACCGACGAAGCGCAGACCGCTTTCGAACAGACGCACGCGATCCTGCTGGCGATTGAGGTTGTGCTGCAGCGCTTTGACCAGACCCGGCCACAGCGACGAGCGCATGGCTGCCATGTCATTGGAGATCGGATTGGCCAGCAACAGCGGCTCAACACCCGGATTGAACAGCTCGAACTGACGTGGATCGATGAAGCTGTAAGTGATCGCTTCCTGATAACCACGCGCGACCAGCAGACGACGCAGTTCCGGCAGATCGCTACGCGCTTCAGCCTTGGCTTGCGGCGCCAGGCGCGCTTGCGGGTAACGAACCGGCAGACGGTTGTAGCCGTACAGACGGGCCAGCTCTTCGATCAGATCGACTTCCAGGCTGATGTCGAAGCGATGGCTTGGTACTTCTACGCGCCACTGACCTTCACCGTCGGCAGTGATACCCAGACCCAGTCCGCCGAGCAAACGCTCGACTTGGGCTGAATCCATTTCCATACCGAGCATCTGGGTAATGCGCTGGGAACGCAGGGTGATCGGTGCGATCGACGGCAGGTGCTGCTCGCTCACGGTCTCGATGATCGGGCCGGCGTCACCACCAGTGATTTCCAGCAGCAGGCCAGTGGCGCGCTCCATGGCTTCACGGGCCAGTTGCCAGTCAACACCACGCTCGTAGCGGTGCGAAGCGTCGGTGTGCAGGCCGTACGAACGAGCCTTGCCCGCCACAGCAATCTGGTCGAAGAACGCACTTTCCAGGAATACATCGCGAGTGGTCGCGGAAACACCGCTGTGCTCGCCACCCATCACACCGGCAATCGCCAGGGCGCGAGTGTGGTCGGCAATCACCAGCGTATCGCTACGCAGGCTGACTTCCTGACCGTCGAGCAGCACCAGCTTCTCGCCCTCTTCCGCCATGCGCACGCAGATGCCGCCATTGATTTCGGCGAGATCGAAAGCGTGCAGAGGCTGCCCCAGTTCCAGCATCACGTAGTTGGTGATGTCGACGGCAGCGTCGATGCTGCGCACGTCGGCACGACGCAGACGTTCAACCATCCACAGCGGCGTAGGCTTGGACAGGTCAACGTTGCGGATAACGCGCCCCAGGTAGCGCGGGCATGCCGCAGGTGCCAACACTTCTACCGAGCGTACTTCGTCGTGCACGGCAGGAATGCTCATGACCACCGGACGAGTGACCGGCGCGTCGTACAGCGCACCGACTTCACGGGCCAGACCGGCCAGGGACAGGCAGTCGCCACGGTTCGGAGTCAGGTCGACTTCGATGCTGGCGTCTTCCAGATCCAGATACACGCGGAAATCTTTGCCCACCGGCGCATCGGCCGGCAGTTCCATCAGACCGTCGTTGCCTTCGCCAACCTGCAGCTCGGCTTGCGAGCACAGCATGCCGTTGGACTCAACGCCACGCAGCTTGGCTTTCTTGATTTTGAAGTCGCCCGGCAGTTCGGCACCGATCATCGCGAACGGGATCTTCAGGCCCGGACGCACGTTTGGCGCACCGCAGACGACCTGGAAGGTTTCCGCGCCATTGCTGACCTGGCACACGCGCAACTTGTCGGCATCAGGATGTTGCTCGGTGCTCAGCACCTCGCCCACCACCACACCACTGAAAACACCGGCGGCCGGCGTAACGCTATCGACCTCAAGACCGGCCATCGACAGACGAGCAACCAGCTCGTCGCGATTTACCTGCGGGCTAACCCAGCCACGCAGCCATTGTTCACTGAATTTCATCCTGCTCTCCTAAGAATTCGTTACGACTAGCGAAATTGCGCGAGGAACCGCAAGTCGTTGTCGAAGAACAGACGCAAGTCGTTCACGCCGTAACGGAGCATGGCCAGACGCTCGACGCCCATGCCGAAGGCAAAACCGGAGAACTCTTCCGGATCGATGCCGGACATGCGCAGTACGTTCGGGTGAACCATGCCGCAGCCCATCACTTCCAGCCAGCCAGTCTGCTTGCAGACGCGGCAGCCTTTGCCGCTGCACATCACGCATTCCATGTCGACTTCAGCGGATGGCTCGGTGAACGGGAAGTACGAAGGACGGAAACGTACGGCCAGTTCTTTTTCGAAGAACACCCGCAGGAACTCTTCGATGGTGCCTTTGAGATCGGCGAAATTGATGTCGCGATCGACCAGCAGGCCTTCGACCTGGTGGAACATCGGCGAGTGGGTGATATCGGAGTCGCTGCGGTACACACGGCCTGGGCAGACAATGCGGATCGGCGGCTGCTTCGATTCCATGGTGCGGACCTGTACCGGCGAGGTATGGGTGCGCAACAGCATGTTGGCGTTGAAATAGAAGGTATCGTGCATCGACCGGGCCGGGTGATGGCCTGGGATGTTGAGCGCTTCAAAGTTGTGATAGTCGTCTTCGACCTCTGGGCCTTCAGCGATGCCGTAGCCGATACGGGTGAAGAACTGTTCAACACGTTCCAGAGTCCGGGTTACCGGATGCAGACCACCGGAGGTCTGGCCACGGCCCGGCAACGTCACGTCAATGGATTCGGCAGACAGTTTGGCAGCCAGTTCGGCTTCTTCAAACAGGGCCATGCGCGCATTGAGTACGCCTGTGACACGTTCCTTGGCAACGTTGATCAGGGCGCCGACTTGCGGACGCTCTTCTGCCGGCTAATTTCCCAGGGTCTTCATCACCTGAGTCAATTCACCTTTTTTGCCAAGGTATTG
>NZ_JBIUVX010000092.1:0-4096 GCF_044743175.1 Pseudomonas sp. NPDC087690 | reverse complement strand
GCGAAACCACCGGTCATGCCAGAGCCGAAGTTGTACCCGGTCTTGCCCAGAACGCAGACAAAACCACCGGTCATGTACTCACAGCAGTGATCGCCAGTGCCTTCCACAACCGTGTGGGCACCGGAGTTACGCACGGCGAAACGCTCGCCTGCGGTGCCAGCAGCAAACAGCTTGCCGCCGGTGGCGCCATACAGGCAGGTGTTGCCGATGATGGCGCTTTCCTGAGTTTTGTAAACGCTACCCTTCGGCGGCACGATGGTCAGTTTGCCACCGGTCATGCCTTTGCCGACGTAGTCGTTGGCGTCGCCTTCGAGGTACATGTTCAGACCGCCGGCGTTCCACACACCGAAGCTCTGACCGGCAGTGCCCTTGAAGCGGAAGGTGATCGGCGCTTTCGCCATCCCCTGGTTGCCGTGCTTGCGCGCGATTTCGCCGGAGATCCGCGCGCCGATCGAACGGTCGCAGTTGCAGATGTCCAGGTCGAACTCGGCGCCGCTCATGTCGTTGATCGCCGACGAAGCCATCTCGACCATTTTCTCGGCCAGCAGGCCTTTGTCGAACGGCGGGTTGCGCTCAACGCCGCAGAACTGTGGCTTGTCCGCCGGAATGTGATCGCTGCCCAACAGCGGCGTCAGGTCCAGGTGGTTTTGCTTGGCGGTCTGGCCTTCGAGGATTTCCAGCAGATCGGTACGACCGATCAGCTCTTCGAGGGAGCGCACGCCGAGCTTGGCCAGCCACTCACGGGTTTCTTCGGCGACGTAGGTGAAGAAGTTCACCACCATGTCGACGGTACCGATGTAGTGGTCCTTGCGCAGCTTCTCGTTCTGCGTCGCAACGCCGGTGGCGCAGTTGTTCAGGTGGCAGATACGCAGGTATTTGCAGCCCAGCGCGATCATTGGCGCAGTACCAAAGCCGAAGCTTTCGGCGCCAAGGATCGCCGCCTTGATCACGTCGAGGCCGGTTTTCAGGCCGCCGTCGGTCTGCACCCGGACTTTGCCGCGCAGGTCGTTGCCGCGCAGGGTCTGGTGAGTTTCGGCGAGGCCGAGTTCCCACGGTGCGCCGGCGTATTTGATCGAGGTCAGCGGCGATGCACCGGTGCCACCGTCGTAGCCGGAGATGGTGATCAAGTCCGCATAGGCCTTGGCCACACCGGCGGCGATGGTGCCGACGCCCGCTTCAGCTACCAGCTTCACGGAAACCAGTGCTTTCGGGTTGACTTGTTTCAGGTCGAAAATCAGCTGCGACAAGTCTTCGATCGAGTAGATATCGTGATGCGGCGGTGGCGAAATCAGCGTTACGCCCGGCACTGCGTAACGCAGCTTGGCGATCAAACCGTTGACTTTACCGCCAGGCAGTTGCCCGCCCTCGCCCGGCTTGGCGCCTTGCGCGACCTTGATCTGCAGCACTTCGGCGTTGACCAGGTATTCCGGGGTTACCCCGAAACGGCCAGTCGCAACCTGCTTGATTTTCGAGCTCTTGATGGTGCCGTAACGTGCTGGATCCTCACCACCTTCGCCGGAGTTCGAACGCGCACCGAGGCGGTTCATGGCTTCGGCCAGGGCTTCGTGAGCTTCCGGCGACAGTGCGCCCAGCGAGATACCGGCGGAGTCGAAGCGCTTGAGCACCGATTCCAGCGGTTCGATTTCACTGATGTCCAGCGGCGTATCGAGGGTCTTGACCTTGAACAGGTCGCGAATCATCGACACCGGACGGTTGTCCACCAGCGAGGTGTATTCCTTGAACTTGGCGTAGTCGCCCTGCTGCACGGCGGCTTGCAGGGTGTTGACCACGTCCGGGTTGTAGGCGTGATATTCGCCGCCGTGGACGAACTTCAGCAGACCGCCCTGCTGGATCGGCTTGCGCGGACTCCAGGCTTCGGTGGCCAGTGCTTTCTGCTCGGCTTCGATGTCGACGAAACGCGCACCCTTGATACGGCTCGGCACGCCACGGAAGCTCAGGTCGCAGACTTCTTCGGACAGGCCGATGGCTTCGAACAACTGCGCACCGCGGTACGACGCGATGGTCGAAATGCCCATCTTCGACAGAATTTTCAGCAGACCTTTGGTGATGCCTTTGCGGTAGTTCTTGAACACCTCGTAGAGGTCGCCCAGTACTTCACCGGTACGGATCAGGTCGCCCAGCACTTCGTAGGCCAGGAACGGATAGACCGCCGAGGCGCCGAAACCGATCAGCACCGCAAAGTGATGCGGGTCGCGAGCGGTCGCGGTTTCAACGAGGATGTTGGAATCGCAACGCAGGCCTTTTTCGGTCAGACGGTGGTGCACGGCACCGGTCGCCAGGGATGCGTGGATCGGCAGCTTGCCCGGGGCGATATGGCGGTCGCTCAGGACGATCTGGGTACGACCGGCGCGCACGGCTTCTTCAGCCTGATCGGCGACATTGCGGATTGCCGCTTCGAGGCCGACGCTTTCGTCGTAGTTGAGGTCGATGATCGCCCGTTCGAAACCCGGACGGTCGAGGTTCATCAGCGAGCGCCACTTGGCCGGCGAAATCACTGGCGAGCTGAGGATCACGCGCGAGGCGTGTTCCGGCGACTCCTGGAAAATGTTGCGCTCGGCACCGAGGCAGATTTCCAGCGACATCACGATCGCTTCACGCAGCGGGTCGATCGGCGGGTTGGTGACCTGCGCGAACTGCTGGCGGAAATAGTCGTACGGCGTGCGCACACGTTGGGACAGCACGGCCATCGGCGTGTCGTCGCCCATCGAGCCAACGGCTTCGTAGCCTTGTTCGCCGAGCGGACGCAGGACCTGATCGCGCTCTTCGAACGTGACTTGGTACATCTTCATGTATTGCTTGAGCTGATCGACGTCGTAAAAAGCCGAACCGTGGTCGTTGTCTTCCATGGTCGCCTGAATGCGCAGGGCGTTCTTGCGCAACCATTGCTTGTACGGATGACGGGATTTCAGACGGTTGTCGATCGCATCGGTGTCGAGGATCTGCCCGGTTTCGGTGTCCACGGCGAAGATCTGGCCAGGGCCGACACGGCCTTTGGCAATCACGTCTTCAGGCTTGTAGTCCCACACGCCGATTTCCGAGGCGAGGGTGATGAAGCCGTTGGTGGTGGTGACCCAGCGCGCCGGGCGCAGACCGTTACGGTCGAGCAGGCACACCGCGTAACGACCGTCGGTCATCACCACGCCGGCCGGGCCGTCCCACGGCTCCATGTGCATCGAGTTGTACTCGTAGAACGCACGCAGATCCGGGTCCATGGATTCGACGTTCTGCCACGCTGGCGGAATGATCATCCGCACGCCACGGAACAGGTCGATGCCGCCGGTGACCATCAGCTCGAGCATGTTGTCCATGCTCGAGGAGTCGGAACCGACACGGTTGACCAGCGGGCCGAGCTCTTCCAGATCCATCAGATCATTGCTGAACTTGGTCCGACGGGCCTGCGCCCAGTTACGGTTACCAGTGATGGTGTTGATCTCGCCGTTGTGGGCGAGGAAGCGGAATGGCTGGGCCAGCGGCCATTTCGGCAGGGTGTTGGTGGAGAAGCGCTGGTGGAACACGCAGATTGCGGTTTGCAGGCGCTCGTCGCTCAGGTCTGGATAAAACGCGGCCAGATCGGCCGGCATCATCAGGCCTTTATAGATGATGGTCTTGTGCGAAAAGCTGCAGATGTAGTGGTCGGAATCGACGGCGTTGGCCACCGACGAACGACGACGCGCACTGAACAGCTTCACGGCCATGTCCTGATCACTCAGGCCTTCGCCGCCGATGTACACCTGCTCGATCTGCGGCAGGCGCTCAAGGGCCAGGCGGCCGAGGACGCTGGTGTCGATGGGCACTTTGCGCCAGCCGATCAGTTGCAGACCTTCAGCGAGGATCTCGCGGTTCATGTTCTCGCGAGCGGCTTCGGCCTTGACCGGGTCCTGGTTGAAGAAAACCATGCCCACCGCATATTGCTTGGGCAGCTCGAGGCTGAAGGTTTCCTGGGCAATGGCACGCAGGAACGCATCAGGCTTCTGAATCAGCAGACCGCAACCGTCACCGGTCTTGCCGTCGGCATTAATCCCACCGCGGTGGGTCATGCAGGTCAGGCCGCGATTGCCGGTGTAAAAAAGGGTAG
>NZ_JBIUVX010000091.1:0-4318 GCF_044743175.1 Pseudomonas sp. NPDC087690 | reverse complement strand
GCTGCGAACCAGCTTGACGCCGCCCGCTTTACCGCGACCACCGGCGTGGACCTGGGCTTTGACAACCCACTCACTGCCGCCGATTTTGTCGCAAGCTTCTGCTGCTGCTTCCGGGGTGTCTACTGCGTAACCAGTGGAAACTGGCAGGCCGTATTCAGCGAACAGCTGCTTACCCTGATACTCGTGAAGATTCATGCTTTTTACCGTCTTCGTTAGGTACTGCGCATTCGGCGCTGCGCTCGTTTGAGTGCCGCGCCACCTGTGACTGCTGCTTGCGTAGCTGAGCTACGCAAGACTGCGTCCAGCGGACATTCCGCGGTGAGACTTGCTCGCAAGGCTCACGACGGGCCGTTACCGCCGTGGTTTCTTATTGTCTGTTAACGCTTTTTGCGGTTGGCAATGTGGATGGCGCCGCCATTCACAGCCAAAGCAGCTTCGTGCAAGGCTTCAGACAGGGTCGGATGGGAGAAAACCATCATGCCCAGGTCTTCAGCGCTGGTGCCGAATTCCATACCGATCGCGCCCTGCTGAACCAGTTCTGCAGCGCTCGGGCCAATCACGTGCACGCCCAATACGCGGTCGGTCTTGGCATCTGCGATGACCTTGACGAAACCACCGGTATCGTTGGCGGCCATGGCACGGCCGGAAGCGGCGAACGGGAAGGTGCCGACGTTAACTTCAACGCCTTCAGCTTTCAAGGCCTGCTCGGTTTTGCCAACCCACGCGATTTCCGGGTGAGTATAAATAACCGAAGGGATCAGGTCATAGTTCATCTGGGCTTTGTGGCCCTTGATGCGCTCGACAACCATGATGCCTTCTTCCGAAGCTTTGTGAGCCAGCATCATGCCGCGAACCACGTCACCAATGGCGAAAACGCCCGGTACGGTGGTCGCGCAGTGATCGTCAACGTGGACGAAACCGCGCTCGTCGAGGGTCACGCCGCTGTCGGCAGCCAGCAGATCAGTGGTCACCGGACGGCGACCAACGGCTACGATCAGCTTGTCGAACGTGATGGTCTGTTCGCCGTTGGCATCGGTGTAGTTCACAACGACTTCGTCGCCGTTCACTTTCGAGCCAGTCACGCGAGCCCCCAGTTTGATGTCCAGACCTTGTTTGGTCAGGGTTTTCAGCGCTTCCTTGGAAACAGCGGTGTCCGCTGCCATCAGGAAAGTGTCCAGTGCTTCCAGAACAACCACTTCCGAACCCAGACGCGACCACACCGAACCCAGTTCCAGGCCGATCACGCCAGCGCCGATCACGCCCAGACGCTTAGGTACGGTCTGGAATTCCAGTGCGCCAGTCGAGTCAACGATGACTTTCTGATCAACCGGAGCCGGTGGAATGTCGATTGGACGCGAACCTGGAGCCAGGATCACGTTTTCAGCTTCGATGACTTCAACCGAGCCGTCTGGCTTGGTGACTTCGACTTTCTTGCCAGCCAGCAGTTTGCCGTGGCCCTGGATCGAAGTAACGCCGTTGGCCTTGAACAGGGTGGCAACGCCGCCGGTCAGGTTCTTGACGATGCCAGCCTTGCGGCCAACCATCGCAGCGACGTCCATTTTGACTTCGCCAGTCGAGATACCGTGAACGTTGAAGCTTTCTTTCGCTTCCTTGTATTTCCAGGAGCTGTCGAGCAGCGCCTTGGAAGGAATGCAGCCCACGTTCAGGCAGGTGCCGCCCAGGGCTTGCTTGCCTTCAGCGTCGGTGTACTTCTCGATGCAGGCAGTGGTCAGACCCAGCTGCGCGGCCTTGATGGCAGCCACGTAGCCACCAGGGCCAGCACCGATCACTACTACGTCAAATTTCTGCGACATTCAAAAAATCCTCTTTAGCGAAAAGCTTCAAGCCGCGCGCTCCAAGCCAAGCTGCCCTTTCCTGCAGCTTGAAACTTGAAGCCCGCGACTGCTTCTATCAGATATCCAGCAACAGACGAGCCGGATCTTCCAGCAGGTTCTTGATGGTCACCAGGAAGGTCACAGCTTCTTTGCCATCGATCAGACGGTGATCGTAGGACAGTGCCAGGTACATCATCGGACGGATAACGACCTGACCGTTGATGGCCATTGGACGGTGGATGATGTTGTGCATGCCCAGAATCGCTGCCTGCGGCGGGTTGACGATCGGGGTCGACATCATCGAACCGAAGGTACCACCGTTGGTGATGGTGAAGGTACCACCGGTCATCTCGTCCATCGACAGTTTGCCGTCACGGGCTTTTTTGCCGAATGTTGCGATGCCGCCTTCGATTTCAGCCAGGCTCATCAGTTCGGCGTTACGCAGAACCGGAACAACCAGGCCACGGTCGCTGGAAACGGCAACGCCGATGTCCGCATAGCCGTGGTAAACGATGTCGCCGCCGTCGATCGACGCGTTGACAGCCGGGAAGCGCTTCAGCGCTTCGGTCGCTGCTTTCACGAAGAACGACATGAAGCCCAGGCGTACGCCGTTGTGGGACTTCTCGAACAGATCCTTGTACTTCGAACGCAGGGCCATGACTTCAGTCATGTCGACTTCGTTGAAAGTGGTCAGCATCGCCATGTTCGACTGTGCTTCAACCAGACGCTTGGCCACGGTGGCACGAACGCGGGTCATCGGTACGCGCTTCTCGATGCGGTCGCCAGCGGCGAACACAGGAGCGGCAGCCGAAGGAGCAGCAGCCTTGGCAGGCGCGGCAGCCGGAGCGGCTTTCTTGGCAGCAACAGCAGCAACCACGTCTTCCTTGGTCACACGACCGCCTTTGCCGGTGCCGGCAACGGAAGCGATGTTGATGCCGTTTTCTTCAGCCAGCTTGCGCGCAGCAGGAGCAGCAACAGGATCGTCTTCGCCTTCAGCGGCAGCCGGGGCAGCGGCAGCAGCGGCCGGAGCAGCAGCGGCGGCTGGAGCAGCGGCAGCAGCGCCACCTTCCTGGATGGAGCCCAGCACTTCGTCGGACAGGACGGTTTCGCCCTCGCCCTTGACGATTGCGCCCAGCACGCCATCAGCGGTAGCCAGAACTTCCAGTACGACTTTGTCGGTTTCGATGTCGACGATCAGTTCGTCGCGCTTGACGGCGTCGCCCGGTTGTTTGTGCCAGGTGGCAACGGTGCCATCGGCAACCGATTCCGGGAAAGTGGGGGCTTTGATCTCGATAGCCATTATCTGTGGTTCCTTAAATTCGGTTTCAGGTGCGCGAAGGCGTTAAATGGTAAACGCGTCTTGCAGGAGTTTTTCCTGCTGCTCGGCGTGCATCGATGCGTAACCACAAGCAGGTGCAGCAGAAGCCTCACGGCCCGCGTACTCAAGTACGAGAGACTTGTCGAGGTTCCCGATGCTGCGACGCAAGTGGTGCTGGCTGCAGTACCAGGCGCCCTGGTTCATCGGCTCTTCCTGACACCAAACGGCATTTTTGACGTTGGTGTACGGAGCCAGGACTTCTTTCAAGTCGTCCTCAGGGAATGGATACAGCTGCTCGATACGCACGATGGCGATATCTTCACGGCCTTCGGCACGGCGTTTTTCCAGCAGGTCGTAGTAGACCTTGCCGCTACACAGAACAACACGCTCGACCTTTTTCGGGTCCAGAGTATCGATTTCCGGGATCACGGTCTGGAACGAACCTTCGGCCAGATCTTCCAGGGTCGAGATGGCCAGTTTGTGGCGCAGCAGCGACTTCGGCGTCAGCACGATCAGCGGCTTGCGCAGCGGACGAATCACCTGACGACGCAGCAAGTGGTAGATCTGTGCTGGCGTGGTCGGGACGGCGACCTGAATGTTGTGCTCAGCGCACAGTTGCAGGTAACGCTCAAGACGTGCCGAGCTGTGCTCAGGGCCCTGGCCTTCGTAACCGTGTGGCAGCAACATGGTCAGACCGCAGAGACGGCCCCACTTGTGCTCGCCGCTGGTGATGAACTGGTCGATTACAACCTGTGCACCGTTGGCGAAGTCGCCGAACTGGGCTTCCCAGATCACCAGCGCATCCGGCGTGGTGGTCGAGTAACCGTATTCGAACGCCAATACCGCTTCTTCCGACAGGAACGAGTCGTACAGGTCAAAGCGTGGCTGACCGTCGTACAAGTGTTGCAGCGGAATGTAGGTGCCCGCGTCTTTCTGGTTGTGCAGCACAGCGTGACGGTGCGAGAACGTACCGCGGCCGATGTCCTGACCGGTCATGCGAATCGGGTGACCTTCGAACGCCAGGGTCGCGTACGCCATGGTTTCAGCGTAACCCCAGTTGATCGGCAGGCCGCCGGCTTGCATCTGCTGACGGTCGTCGTAGATCTTCGACTCCGGACGCTGAACCACGACGCCTTCCGGAGTTTCCAGCAGCTTGGCGGAGAGT
>NZ_JBIUVX010000090.1:0-4439 GCF_044743175.1 Pseudomonas sp. NPDC087690 | reverse complement strand
GATTACAACAGATTTACTTTCATCTCGTTCAAAAACGAATTTCGCCTGCACCGTACCGACATCGTAGGAAAGCGGGTCGCAGAGTCTCTTCAAATCGGCTAGCAGCAAATCACCTTGAAGGGTGGTGCCACGATCAGCCAATTTGCGCGGGTCAACGTGAGGTGGAATCGGGTCATTCAACATAGGCGCAGCATTATAGGGATGCACCCACCCATGTCAAAGGAAATTGTGCCCTGTCCGTCACTTGCGTGCCTCCGCTAGAATTCGCACCTGCCTCAGGAGATGCGAATGCTGCCTTTATTACTCGCTTCAAGCTCGACCTATCGTCGGGAATTGCTCGCCCGCCTGCACCTGCCGTTCGTCTGCAGCTCGCCGGATATCGATGAAAGTCATCGCCCGGGCGAGTCAGCCAGCGAACTGGTCAAGCGCCTCGCCGAGCAAAAAGCCCGGGCACTGGCCGACAGCCATCCCGCTCATCTGATTATCGGCTCGGATCAGGTAGCCGTCCTCGGCGAACAGATTATCGGCAAGCCGCATACCTTCGAGAAGGCTCGCGAACAACTGATGGCCGCCAGTGGCGCCAGCGTGACATTCCTGACCGGTCTGGCGCTGCTCAATAGCCAGACCGGCGAATGCCAGGTCGATTGCGTGCCGTTTACCGTGCACATGCGCCAGCTCGACCAGGCGCGCATCGAGCGCTATCTGCGCATCGAGCAGCCATATGACTGTGCTGGAAGCTTCAAGGCGGAAGGCCTCGGCGTGAGCCTGTTTCAATCCACGGAAGGCCCTGACGCCACCAGCCTGGTCGGCTTGCCACTGATTCGCCTGATCGACATGCTGCTGATCGAAGGCGTGCAGATCCCTTAAAGCAAAAGATCGCAGCCTGCGGCAGCTCCTACACCGATCTCTGTAGGAGCTGCCGCAGGCTGCGATCTTTTGATCTTTACAACGAATCAGCGCAACGAAGGCCCGTGGAAACCCATCCACATCGCCAATTGCTCAGCCACGCTGGCACCGAGCTTCTTCGAGAAGCGATCGAACGGTGACTCCTGCACAGTGAAGTCGACCAGTTCTTTCTCGCCAATCACATCACGCGCGACCGAACTGGCATTGCCCAGACCATCGATCAAGCCCAGCGGCAGCGCCTGCTCGCCCGACCAGACCAATCCAGAGAACAGTTCCGGATGATCCTTGTCCTTCAGACGATCGCCACGCCCCTGCTTGACGCTGTTGATGAACTGCTTGTGCGTCGTGTCGAGCACGCCCTGCCAGAACGCCGTTTCTTCAGGCTTCTGCGGCTGGAACGGATCGAGAAACGACTTGTGCTCGCCCGAGGTGTAGGTGCGGCGCTCAACACCCAGCTTCTCCATGGTGCCAACAAAGCCGTATCCGGCTGCCGTCACACCAATCGAACCGACCAGACTCGCCTTGTCGGCGTAGATCTGGTCCGCCGCACTGGCGATGTAATAGGCACCGGAGGCGCCGAGATCGGAAATCACCGCATACAGCTTGATCTCGGGGTGCAGGCCGCGCAGGCGCTTGATCTCGTCGTAGACGTAACCCGACTGCACCGGACTGCCGCCAGGGCTGTTGATGCGCAGAATGACGCCCTTGACCTTCTTGTCCTCGAACGCCGCCCGCAAGCTACCAACAATGTTGTCGGCGCTGGCCGGCTCTTTGTCGGCGATCATGCCGGTGACGTCGATCAGCGCGGTGTAGTTCGGACCGCGCGTGGCGCTCTTTTCCATGTCCATCAGCGGCGTAAACAGGATCAATGCCACGAACAGATAAACAAAGGTCAAGAGCTTGAAGAAAATCCCCCAACGCCGCGAACGACGCTGCTCCTGGACGCCCGCGAGGAGGGTCTTTTCCAATAGCTTCCAGCTTTTCTCGTCACCGCCCTCGGCACTTGCCTTGGCCGGTGCTTTCCATTCGTCGGTCATGCCATCCACCCCAGCAAAAACGTATTAAGCCTGCTGCCCCAGCCAGGCATGCAATTCGGAAAAACGGTCGATCGACAGGCGCGGCTCGAACTGTTGCAGGGATTCGATCGATTGCGCGCCATAACTGACCGCCACCGAATCCATCCCCGCGTTACGCGCCATCAGCAGATCAAAGGACGAATCGCCAACCATCAGCGCCTGCTCGGCGCGCACGCCGCAATGCGCAAGGATCTGCTCAAGCATCAGAGGGTGCGGCTTGCTGGCAGTTTCATCGGCGGCGCGAGTGATATCGAAATAATCTTCCCAGCCATTGGCCTTGAGCACCCGATCCAGGCCGCGACGATTCTTGCCGGTGGCGACAGCCAGGTGATAGCCCTGCTCACGAAACGACGCCATCGACTCGACTACGCCTTCGAACAACGGCGAAGGCACGGCCTCAGCGGCGATATAGTGATCAGCGTAATACTCGCGAAACAAGGTCATTTCGGCGTCGCTGATTTCGGGATACAGCGTGCGAATCGCCTCCGGCAAGCCGAGACCGATGATGCCCTTGACGGCAAAATCATCGCGCAACTCGAAACCGGAACGCCCGGACGCCGAGTGCATCGCCTCGACAATCCGGTGAATGGAGTCAGCCAGCGTGCCGTCCCAATCGAAAATCAGCAGCTTGTAATCAGATGGGCGCACTCAATCGCTCCACGGTCTTGGCCCACATTTCATCGACCGGCGCCTGCAAGGTCAGCTTGCCGCCATCGGGCAGCGGCACGGTCAGCATGTAAGCGTGCAGGAACAGGCGCTTGCCGCCCAGATCGCGGATTTCCTTGGTGAAATCCTCATCGCCGTACTTGCTGTCGCCAGCAATGCAATGGCCAGCATGCAAGGTGTGCACGCGAATCTGGTGGGTACGACCGGTCACCGGTTTAGCCTCGACCATGGTGGCAAAATCGCCGAAGCGGCGCAGCACTTTGAACAGGGTCAAGGCTTCTTTGCCTTCTTCGTTGACTTCAACCATGCGCTCGCCGGAACGCAGATTGCTCTTGAGCAATGGCGCGCTGACTTTCTTGATCGAAGTCGCCCAGTTGCCGCGAACCAGCGCCATGTAGCGCTTGTCGACGCCATCGCCGCGCAATTGCTCGTGCAAGTGGCGCAGCATGCTGCGCTTTTTGGCGATCATCAGCAGGCCGGAGGTGTCGCGGTCGAGACGGTGCACCAGCTCCAGCTCTTTGGTATCGGGACGCAACTGACGAAAGGCTTCGATCACGCCGAAATTCAGGCCGCTGCCACCGTGAACCGCAATGCCGGCGGGCTTGTTGATCACGATCAGGGCTTTGTCTTCGAAAACAATCGAGGCTTCCAGGCGCTGCAACAGGCCTTGGGCCAGTGGCACCGGCTCGTCACGCTCAGGCACGCGAACCGGCGGCACGCGCACGATATCACCGGCCTGCAGCTTGTATTCGGGCTTGATCCGACCTTTGTTCACGCGCACTTCGCCTTTGCGCAAAATGCGGTAAATCAAGGTCTTGGGCACGCCTTTGAGCCGGGCGAGGAGAAAGTTGTCGATTCGTTGGCCGGCATACTCCGGCGAGACTTCAAGCAATTGAACGCCTGGAGTCGAAGGGGCAGTAGTTGTCATGCCGCGGATGATAACAATTTTTATGGAATTGAAGCACTTAATCATTGCTGCTATAGTCGCGAACGCCGCCAAAAGCGGCCTGGACAGCGGAACCACGGTCAAAAACCGGCCCTGACCAACGCAATTCACCAGGACGCGAGGCCGTCCTACGGGGCTTTCGCTACGTAACGGTGGAGTTTGCAGTTGTAACAAGCGCAGGTGACATGAGGCCTGAATTACACCGCCGAGCAGAGTTTTTACTCGCCTGGCAGGCACACATTCAAGGCCAGTTCACAAAGTGCAGTCAGCTGCAGATGACCCCGAGCGAATGCTTCGGAAACAACGCCTGAATTAGCCATGATGCGTGACTTCCCCTTTCGGAGCTCACGGTAAATGCCAACCCGCTGCGGATTCTGCGCGCGGCAGCACCCGAATTATCAGGGATACGTGTAGGGTGGAGATGCACAACCGCCGGACTGTGTAGCAATAGGCTTTATCAAGACGCTTCATCTCGTCCACAGCCGCTGGTTGATTCCTCCTCCTGACTGAGTGCTTAAGTAGCCACAGCAAGCAGGACGCGTACGTCGCTATATCGGCCCAATTGGCCGCATATCGCTGGACACGGGAATGGCCCCCCACTCCCGACGCACCTGACACCGACCGTGAGAAGTCGTGTGTGCCGAACGCCGTTTCCGGCTGCCCGGAAACCGACGGTACTACATGAAAAGAATGCTGATTAACGCAACTCAACCCGAAGAGTTGCGTGTTGCACTGGTAGATGGCCAACGCCTCTACGACCTGGACATCGAATCATGTGCACGCGAGAAGACGAAGGCAAACATCTATAAAGGCCGTATCACTCGAATCTAACCAAGCCTTGAGGC
>NZ_JBIUVX010000089.1:939-4768 GCF_044743175.1 Pseudomonas sp. NPDC087690 | reverse complement strand
CCACACCGAGGTCGGTGCCGCCAGCGTAATCCTTGTAGAAACGCACGCAGCGGTAGCAAGCGATGCAGCGGTTCATTTCGTGGGAAATGAACGGGCCCAGTTGCTGGTTCTGGTGGGTGCGTTTGGTGAAGCGATAACGGCGCTCGTTGTGGCCGGTCATCACGGTCATGTCTTGCAGGTGGCAATGACCGCCTTCTTCGCACACAGGGCAGTCGTGCGGGTGGTTGGTCATCAGCCATTCGACAACACTGGCGCGGAACGCCTTGGATTCTTCATCTTCGATGGAGATCCAGGTGTTGTCGGTGGCAGGGGTCATGCAGGACATGACGATGCGACCACGGGTGTCGTTCTCGTCGGTGTACTGCTTGACCGCACACTGGCGGCAAGCCCCGACGCTACCGAGCGCGGGGTGCCAGCAGAAATATGGAATGTCGAGGCCCAGCGACAGACATGCCTGTAACAGGTTGTCTGCCCCGTCGACTTCGAGCGCTTTGCCGTCTACGTGGATAGTGGCCATGGTTCAAAGGTCTTCGTTGGCCCGGTGTCAGCGGGCGTGGCTAATGGAATCTTGTTATCCGTGCGAATCAAACCAGCCTCGAAAGGCGTCATCGCAGGAGGTGAAAGGCCCAGGCCCTTCACCTGTTAAGCGTTTACGCGCCGATTACGATCGGCCTTGCCAGAGGCGGGACGGCGGCGCTGACTGGCGCGATACCGGCTTCGAACTCTGGACGGAAGTATTTGATGGCACTGCCCAACGGTTCCACGGCACCCGGTGCGTGAGCACAGAAGGTCTTGCCCGGGCCGAGGAAGTTGACCAGACCCAGCAGGGTCTCGATGTCGCCTGGCTGACCGCGGCCTTGTTCGATGGCCATCAGCAGCTTGACGCTCCATGGCAAACCATCGCGGCACGGGGTGCAGAAACCGCACGACTCACGGGCAAAGAACTGCTCCATGTTGCGCAGCAACGAGACCATGTTGACGCTGTCGTCCACCGCCATGGCCAGGCCGGTACCCATACGGGTGCCCACTTTGGCGATGCCGCCGGCGTACATTTGCGCGTCGAGGTGTTCTGGCAGGAGGAAGCCGGTACCGGCGCCACCTGGCTGCCAGGCCTTGAGTTTGAAACCGTCGCGCATGCCGCCGGCGTAGTCTTCGAACAACTCGCGTCCGGTGACGCCGAATGGCAGTTCCCACAGGCCGGGGTTTTTCACTTTGCCGGAGAAGCCCATGAGCTTGGTGCCCATGTCTTCGCTGCCTTCGCGGGCCAACGATTTGTACCAGTCAACGCCGTCGGCAATGATCGCCGGCACGTTGCACAGGGTTTCCACGTTGTTCACGCAGGTCGGTTTGCCCCACACGCCAACAGCGGCAGGGAAGGGCGGCTTGGAGCGCGGGTTGGCGCGGCGGCCTTCGAGGGAGTTGATCAGTGCAGTTTCTTCACCGCAGATGTAACGCCCGGCGCCGGTGTGGACGAACAGCTCGAAATCGAAACCGCTGCCGAGAATGTTTTTACCCAGCAGGCCCGCAGCCTTGGCTTCTTCCACAGCACGGTTGAGGTGCTTGGCGGCGGTGGTGTACTCGCCACGCAGGAAGATATAGCCACGGTAGGTTTTCAGCGCGCGGGCACTGATCAGCATGCCTTCGATCAGCAGATGGGGCAGTTGCTCCATCAGCATGCGGTCTTTCCAGGTGTTCGGCTCCATTTCATCCGCGTTGCACAGCAGGTAGCGGATGTTGATGGATTCGTCTTTGGGCATCAGGCCCCACTTCACGCCCGTGGGGAAGCCTGCGCCGCCGCGACCTTTCAAGCCTGCATCTTTCACGGTCTGGACGATGGCGTCCTGATCCATGTCGGCGAAGGCTTTGCGTGCAGCGGCGTAACCGTTCTTGGCCTGGTACTCGTCGAGCCACACGGCTTCGCCGTCATCGCGCAGACGCCAGGTCAGCGGGTGAGTCTCGGCCGAACGCTGAATGCGGTTGGCAGGACCGAAAGATGTCAGGGTCATACGTAGCCCTCGAGCAGTTTGGCGACGCCAGCAGGCTGCACATCACCAAAGGTGTCGTCGTCGATCATCAGCGCCGGTGCCTTGTCGCAGTTGCCGAGGCAGCAGACAGGCAGCAGGGTGAAACGACCGTCGGTGGTGGTCTGACCCAGGCCGATGCCCAGATTGTTCTGGATTTCGCTGACCACCGACTCGTGGCCGCCGATGTAGCAGACCATGCTGTCGCAGACGCGAATGATGTGACGGCCAACCGGCTGACGGAAAATCTGGCTATAGAACGTCGCCACACCTTCAACGTCGCTGGCGGGGATGCCGAGAATCTCGCCGATCGCGTACAGGGCGCCATCCGGCACCCAGCCGCGTTCTTTCTGAACGATCTTCAGGGCTTCGATCGACGCCGCGCGCGGGTCTTCGTAGTGATGCAGCTCGTGCTCGATGGCCGAGCGCTCGGTTTCACTGAGGGTGAAACGGTCTGTCTGGATAAGCGTGCTGTTCATGCTTAGCGGTCCACGTCGGCCATAACGAAGTCGATACTACCCAGGTACGCAATCAAGTCCGCGACCATGCTGCCTTTGATCACCGAAGGGATCTGTTGCAGATGCGGGAAGCTTGGAGTGCGGATCCGGGTACGGTAGCTCATGGTGCCGCCGTCGCTCGTCAGGTAATAACTGTTGATGCCCTTGGTCGCTTCGATCATCTGGAAGGATTCGTTGGCCGGCATCACCGGGCCCCACGAAACTTGCAGGAAGTGCGTGATCAAGGTTTCGATGTGCTGCAGCGTGCGCTCTTTCGGCGGCGGCGTGGTCAGCGGGTGATCCGCCTTGTACGGGCCTTCCGGCATATTGCGCATGCACTGGTCGATGATCTTGATGCTCTGGCGCATCTCTTCGACGCGAACCATGCAGCGGTCGTAGGCATCGCCGTTGGCGGCCAGCGGTACTTCGAACTCGAAGTTCTCGTAGCCGGAGTACGGACGCGCTTTACGCAGGTCGAAATCGCAACCGGTCGAACGCAGGCCGGCACCGGTGACGCCCCATTCCAGGGCTTCTTTGGTGTTGTACTGGGCGACGCCGATGGTACGACCCTTGAGGATGCTGTTCTGCAGGGCAGCCTTGGTGTATTCGTCGAGGCGTTTTGGCAGCCATTCAACGAAGTCTTTCACCAGTTTTTCCCAACCGCGCGGCAGGTCGTGGGCAACGCCACCGATGCGGTACCAGGCCGGGTGCAGACGGAAACCGGTAATGGCTTCGATCACCGTGTACGCCTTCTGGCGGTCGGTGAAGGTGAAGAACACCGGCGTCATCGCACCAACGTCCTGGATGTAAGTACCCAGGAACAGCAGGTGGCTGGTGATCCGGAAGAACTCGGCCATCATGATGCGGATGACGTCGACCTTCTCGGGCACCTTGATGCCGGCCAGCTTCTCGACAGAGAGCACGTACGGCAGGTTGTTCATCACGCCGCCGAGGTAATCGATACGGTCGGTGTACGGGATGAAACTGTGCCAGGACTGACGCTCGGCCATCTTCTCGGCACCACGGTGGTGGTAACCGATGTCCGGTACGCAGTCGACGATCTCTTCGCCGTCCAGTTGCAGAATGATGCGGAACGCACCGTGCGCCGAAGGGTGGTTCGGGCCGAGGTTGAGGAACATGTAGTCCTCGTTCGTCCCGGAGCGTTTCATGCCCCAGTCTTCAGGACGGAAGCGCGCGGCTTCTTCCTCAAGCTGTTGCTTGGCGAGGTTGAGGCTGTACGGATCGAATTCGGTCGCACGCGCCGGGAAGTCCTTGCGCAGCGGGTGACCTTCCCAGGTCGGCGGCATCATG
>NZ_JBIUVX010000089.1:0-929 GCF_044743175.1 Pseudomonas sp. NPDC087690 | reverse complement strand
AGGCGACCTTGATCATCACGTCACTATTACGCTCCAGCGACATGAGGTGATAGAACACGGTGAACTCGGCGTCGCTCGGCAGGCCTTGACGCTTGGTGCGCAGACGCTCGTCCACGCCGTGCAGGTCATAGAGCATGACGTACGGCTTGGGCAGGTTGCGCAGGAAAGTCAGGACTTCAACGAGCCTGGCGCGCGCAACCCACAGCACCGGCATGCCGGTGCGGGTCGACTGAGCGGTGAACGCTTCGGCGCCAAAACGGTTGTTCAATTCAACGACCACATCCTGGTCGTCTGCCTTATAAGGCGGGATGTACAGAGCGCTGCCTGTAGTCATGGTTATTTTTTCGCTTTCGGTCAACGTAAAGAATGAAGCCAGCTTCTCGTTTCTTTTTTAAGAACAGATCTGGATCAGACTTCGTCAGGGCTGCGCAGATTGGTGACTGCGATTCGCTGTTCGCGGCGCTGTTCCTTCTGCGAAGGCATGTCGGCGCGATAAACGCCTTGATCACCAACGACCCAGGAAAGCGGACGACGCTCCTGTCCAATCGATTCCTGCAACAGCATCAAGCCTTGCAGAAATGCTTCTGGACGGGGCGGGCAGCCAGGTACGTAGACGTCCACGGGCAGGAACTTGTCCACCCCTTGAACCACAGAGTAGATGTCGTACATGCCACCGGAGTTGGCGCACGAACCCATGGAGATAACCCACTTCGGCTCGAGCATCTGCTCGTAGAGACGCTGAATGATCGGCGCCATCTTGATGAAGCAGGTACCGGCGATAACCATGAAGTCGGCCTGACGCGGCGATGCCCGGATCACTTCGGCGCCAAAGCGCGCGATGTCGTGGGGCGCCGTGAAGGCGGTGGTCATTTCCACGTAGCAGCACGACAGGCCGAAGTTGTACGGCCACAGGGAGTTCTTACGTCCCC
>NZ_JBIUVX010000088.1:0-4909 GCF_044743175.1 Pseudomonas sp. NPDC087690 | reverse complement strand
GAGGTCGATCTCAGGGTTCGGCGCCACTGCGAAGACATCGTTGGTAAACGCAATACCGGTCGTCTGGAACTGAGGCTTTGGCGTGCGCGTGGCAATTTGTGCCACTTCAATCCCACGCCCGGCACGACGAGCAATTTCCTCGGCGTTGCGCTGAAGTACGTTGAAGGTACCGCCACCGACGGTCCCTAACCCACAGATGCCTACTTTGACCGGATTCACTGTGAACTCCCCATAAAACGGCCGACTCAGGGTCGGCCGGAAAACAACCGCGTGCTCGCGGCTCTCTATTAATGGCCCGGCGATCTCGCTGCCGGACCATGATCGTCACGGTTGACCGTGACGATGCGAATTACTTGGCGCCCAGCGCCAGTTTGGCGACTTGTGGCGCAGGCTGGTAGCCCGGAATGACTTGTCCGTCGGCCAAAACGATGGCCGGTGTACCGTTCACGCCAATCGACTGACCGAGGGCGAACTGTTTGGAAACCGGATTCTCGCACTTGGCGGCCTTGATTTCCTTGCCATCGACCATTTTGTCCATGGCCGCTTTCTTGTCTTTCGAGCACCACACGGCTTGCAGTTGCTCGTCACCCGGCGAGTTCAGGCCTTGACGCGGGAACGCGACGTAGCGCACTTCGATGCCGCGCTTGTTCAGCTCCGGCACTTCGGCGTGCAGCTTGTGGCAGTACGGGCAGGTGGTGTCGGTGAACACGGTGATGTGCGATTTGGTTTCGCCCACGGCCGGGTAGACCACGGTTTCGGCAACCGGAATGTCGTTGATCAGCTTGGAGATGCCCAGGCGCTCGGTCTTTTCGGTCAGGTTGACCGGTTTACCGTCCTTGAGCTGGAAGAGATAGCCCTGCACCACGTATTGGCCGTCGGCGCTGGCGTACAGCACGCGGCTGCCCTTGAGCTTGACTTCGTACATGCCCGGCAACGGGCTGGCGGAAATGCTCTCGACCGGGACTTCGAGCTGGAGGTTTTCCAGGCTTTTACGAATGGCTTTGTCGGCCGCGTCATCGGCGACGGCAAAGGTGCTGACCAACGCAATGGCTGCGGCGGCGAAAATCTGGGTCAGACGCATGAGAACTCCTGAAGGCGGACAAATGAAACGGTCAGAACGCCCGTGCCGGAACACCGGGTCATAACCGTCCATCGTGCAAACCGGCAAAGCCTAACACATAAGGTCACGGTGGCCGAATGCGCCTGTCGCCACACTTTCAGGACTGCACAGATCCTTGTGGGAGCGAGCCTGCTCGCGAAAGCGGTGTGTCAGCTAAATGAACGCTGACTGACACTCCCTCTTCGCGAGCAGGCTCGCTCCCACAGGAATTTTTATTCAGCCGCGCGGGTGGTGTTTGGCGTGCAGATCCTGCAATCGAGCGCGGGCGACATGGGTATAGATCTGCGTGGTGGAAAGGTCACTGTGACCGAGCAGCATCTGCACTACGCGCAAGTCCGCGCCATGGTTGAGCAGATGCGTGGCAAACGCGTGACGCAAGGTGTGCGGCGACAGCGACTTGCCGATTCCAGCAACCTTGGCCTGGTGCTTGATGCGGTGCCAGAACGTCTGGCGGGTCATCTGCTCGCCGCGCTGACTGGGGAACAGCACATCGCTGGGCCGCCCTCCGAGCAACTCGCCACGACCATCACGCATGTAGCGCTCGACCCAGACAATCGCCTCCTCGCCCATCGGCACCAGCCGCTCCTTGCTGCCCTTGCCCATCACGCGTAATACGCCCTGGCGCAGGTTGACTTGCTCCAGCGTCAGGCTGACCAGTTCGGTCACCCGCAAACCGCAGGCGTACAGCACTTCAAGCATGGCGCGGTCGCGCTGGCCGATGGCTTCGCTCAGATCCGGCGCTTTGAGCAACGCCTCAACATCGGCCTCCGACAGGGATTTGGGCAATGGCCGACCCAGTTGTGGCATGTCGACGCGTAACGTCGGGTCAACGCCGATCATCTTTTCCCGCAGCAGATAGCGATAAAAGCCACGCACACCGGAGAGAAATCTCGCCGTGGAACGCGGCTTGTAGTTCTGCTCCAGACGCCACGCCAAGTGATCGAGGATCAGCTCGCGGCCGGCATTGATCAGTTCCAGGTTCTTTTCCTGCAACCAGCCGTTGAACAGCGCCAGATCGCTGCGATAGGCGCCACGGGTGTTATCGGACAGGCCCTTTTCCAGCCATAACGCGTCGAGGAATTGGTCAATGAGGGGATGATCGATGGCAGGCATGGGCGCTCAAGTCACACAGTCTCAAGGACTGTGAGCAAATGTAGAGTGAACTGTAGGAATGGGCGCTAGTCTTTCATAGCCCGCAATTTCAAGGAACAGGGAGCATCAATGAACGAGCAGCAAATTCTATTGGCATTTGGCGGGATTGGCGCTGCGGCGCTGGGTTGCCAATGGCTGGCCTGGCGCCTGAAGCTGCCGGCGATTCTGTTTCTGTTGCTGACGGGGATCCTGGTCGGCCCGGTATTGGGCTGGCTTGATCCGCAGGAAATGTTTGGCCCACTGCTGATGCCGCTGGTGTCGCTGGCGGTGGCGCTGATTCTGTTCGAGGGCAGCCTGACCCTGCACCTCTCCGAATGGCGCGAGATCGGCAGCGTTGTCCATCGTTTAGTAACCATCGGGGCGATCTCGACCTGGGTAGTCATCGCCGTCGCGACGCACTTTTTGCTCGGCTTCGACTGGATGCTGGCCATTCTCTTTGGCAGCCTGACGCTGGTCACCGGCCCGACCGTGATCGTGCCGATGTTGCGGGTGGTGCGGCCGAAAGCTTCGATCGCCAACATTCTGCGCTGGGAAGGCATCGTCATCGACCCGATCGGCGCCCTCCTCGCCGTGGTGGTGTACAGCTTCATCATCGCCAGCGCTGAAGGTCATGGCCTCAAGCAGAGCCTGTTCACCTTTGGTGGCGTGATTCTGTGCGGCGCGGTGTTCGGCATTGTCGGTGGCTGGCTGCTCGGCACAGTGATCCGTCGGCAGTGGTTGCCGGAGTATCTGCATAACCTCGCCTCGCTGGCGGCGGTGTTGGGGATTTTCATTGCCTCCAACGAGGTGATGCACGAGTCCGGTTTGCTGGCGGTAACGTTGATGGGCATGTGGCTGGCGAACATGAAGGGCGTGGATGTGCGGCACATCCTGCACTTCAAGGAAAACCTCAGCGTGCTGCTGATTTCCGGGCTGTTCATATTGTTGGCGGCGCGCCTGGATTTGTACGCCTTGATCGGCCTTGGGCCGCTGGTGTTGATTCTGTTGCTGGTGATTCAGCTGATCGCCCGGCCATTGAACGTGCTGCTCAGCACGGCTGGATCGAGCCTGAGCTGGCGGGAGCGCGCACTGCTGTGCTGGATTGCGCCACGGGGGATCGTTGCGGCGGCGGTGTCGGCGATTTTTGCAATTCGTCTGCATGAGGCCGGACACGAGGGCGCATTGCTGCTGGTGCCGCTGACCTTTGCGGTAATCATCGGCACCGTTGTGCTGCAGAGTGCGACTGCGCGACCACTTGCACGCCTGTTGAAGGTTGCAGAGCCAGCGCCAAGTGGATTCCTGATCGTCGGCGCAAACGGGCCAGCGCGGGAGCTGGGCAAATCGCTGCAGCAACTGGGCAGCCGCGTGCTGTTGACCGATTCGAGTTGGGAAAATATTCGTGCGGCACGCATGGAAGGCTTGCCGACATATTTCGGCAACCCGGCCTCGCAACATGCCGATGCGCATCTGGATCTGGTCGGGCTGGGGCATTTGCTGGCGCTGTCGCCGTCGGGCGAACTCAATACTCTGGCGGCGATGCGCTTTCGGCATGATTTCGGCCATCAGCGCCTGTTTGGTCTGGCCAGCGGGCATGAAAGCCGACGCAGCGACAAGCATCGTGCGAGCCTGGAGCATCGTGGCAATCAATTGGGCAGCGAGGCGTTTACCTACGCGAAACTGGCCAGCCAGATGGGTCAGGGTGCCGAGTTGTACAGCACAACGTTGACTGATGGTTTTGGCTGGGAGGACTACCAGGCGCTGCATGGTAATCGTGCGACCTTGCTGTTTATGCGTGATGACAGCGGCTGGGTGCATGTGGTGACGCCGGAGACGGCGTTGAAGCCTGGGGCGGGGTGGACGTTGTTGGCGTTGATTCAGCCTGAGGCCAGCGGCGCCTCTTGAATCGAATCGCGAGCAGGCTCACTCCTACAGGGAACGCTTTCCAACTGTAGGAGTGAGCCTGCTCGCGATGGCTTCGACTCGGTTTCAGATCAGGCAGCAAAACCCGGCAGCACCGGCACCGGCCGCTTCTCATCATCAATCGCGACAAAGCTGAACTGCCCATGAATCGCTTTCTCGCGGCCATCACAGCTCATGCTCTCAACAAAGACTTCTACCTCGACCTTGAGGCTGGTGTTGCCGACCTTGATCACCTTTCCGACCAGCTCAACGATGGAGCCGGCCGGGATGGCGTGGTTGAAGTCGATGCGATCGGTGGACACAGTCACCAGCGGCAGCCGGCAGAAACGCGTGGCGGTGATGAACGAGACTTCGTCCATCCATGCCAATGCGGTGCCGCCGAACAAAGTGTTGTGGTGGTTGGTGGTCGGCGGGAAGACGGCCTTGGTTACGCGGGTTACCGAGAGTTCGGTACGGCGCTGGATTTCCTGGTCGCGGGTGGTCATGGTTCGGGCCTGAAACGAAAATACGTTGAATAAATTGCAGGCAACAAAAAAGCAGCCCGTAGGCTGCTTTTTTCTGCATCGGAAGCTGGACTTAAGCCAGTTTTTCCTTGATGCGAGCTGCTTTACCCGACAGGTCGCGCAGGTAGTACAGCTTGGCTTTACGTACGTCACCGCTACGTTTCACAGCCATGCTGTCGATCTTCGGGGAGTAGGTCTTGAAATTACGT
Source organism: Pseudomonas sp. NPDC087690 (assembly GCF_044743175.1). Taxonomy (NCBI): domain Bacteria; kingdom Pseudomonadati; phylum Pseudomonadota; class Gammaproteobacteria; order Pseudomonadales; family Pseudomonadaceae; genus Pseudomonas; species Pseudomonas sp. NPDC087690. Next base: position 26 of record NZ_JBIUVX010000088.1, on the reverse strand, counting down.
TCTACGCAAACACCGTTGGAGATTTT
>NZ_JBIUVX010000087.1:2609-5284 GCF_044743175.1 Pseudomonas sp. NPDC087690 | reverse complement strand
GATGGTAGTGTGGGGTTTCCCCATGTGAGAGTAGGTCATCGTCAAGATTAAATTCCGAAACCCCAATTGCGAAAGCAGTTGGGGTTTTGTTTTGCTCGTTAGAAAAGCGCTTGCTTGATTTCTATGCAACGGCGCGGGGCATGGCTATTATTCGGGCCTCATTGTGAGGCGAGACCTGCATGCTGACGTTGTTGAATCTTCTGAAGGATGGGCGTTTCCATTCTGGTCAGGATCTGGGCGAGGCCCTGGGAATAAGTCGAAGTGCAGTATGGAAGCAGCTTCAGCATCTAGAGGCTGAGCTGGGTTTGTCTATCCATAAAGTCCGGGGGCGGGGCTATCAACTGGCATCGCCATTAATGCTGCTCGACTCTCTAAAGATATCGACAATGGCACCGGATTGGCCGGTGACCGTTCTGGATTCGGTCGACTCGACTAATGCCGAAGCATTGCGTTCTATTGGTCAAGGCAGTCTGGCGCCGTTTTTGGTGCTTGCAGAGCGGCAAGTTTCTGGCCGCGGCCGCAGAGGTCGTAAGTGGGTCAGTCCGTTTGCTGAAAATCTATATTACAGCCTTGTCCTTCGAATCGATGGTGGAATGCGCCAGCTCGAAGGGTTGAGTCTTGTTGTAGGGTTGGCTGTGATGCAGGCGCTGCGAAGATTTGGCGTGGTAAATGCCGGTTTGAAATGGCCCAATGATGTTCTGGTGGGTAACAAGAAAATTGCCGGCATTCTGCTTGAGCTCGTTGGCGACCCCGCCGATGTCTGTCATGTGGTGCTGGGTATCGGTATCAATGTGAATATGCAGGTTGCTGATGAGGTCGATCAGCAGTGGACATCTATTCGACTTGAGTCTGGCAGTAGCTGCGATCGTAATGCTTTGGTGGCTGAGCTGAGTAATCAGTTGGACGCCTACATTCGGTGTCATCAGGTGAGTGGTTTTTCGGTCCTTCGGGCGGAATGGGAGGCGAATCACTTGTGGCAGGAGCGATCGGTATCGTTGATTGCCGGTGCCAGTCACATAGATGGTGTGGTGCTCGGAATTGATAATCAAGGTGCTCTGCGCTTGAGGGTGAACGGCGTGGAAAGAGTATTTAGTGGTGGTGAGCTCAGCCTGAGGTTGCGTGATGATTCTTGAGCTCGACTGCGGAAACAGCTTTATAAAATGGCGCGTGCTGAATGCCACGGTCGGCGGCCTGGTCTCGGAAGGGGTCGTCGACTCTGATTTGGCGCTGCTTGAGAGTTTGCGGGCGTTTGACCGGCTTTGTCTGCGTAAATGTCGACTGGTCAGTGTAAGGACCAGTGAAGAAACCGGCGCTCTGATCGAAATTATTGAGCGGGAATTCGGTATTTCGGTGGTGTGCGCGAAATCTGCTCGCGAAATGTCAGGCGTTAGAAATGGTTACGAAGACTATGAGCGCCTTGGGCTTGATCGATGGCTGGCGATGCTGGGTGGGTTTCACCTGTCTTCGGGAAGTGCTTGCCTGGTACTGGATTTCGGTACGGCGGTAACTGCTGATTTTATCGCGGCTGATGGCGAGCATCTGGGCGGCTTTATTTGTCCTGGAATGCCGCTGATGCGAAACCAGTTGCGTACTCATACCCGAAAGATTCGTTATGGGGATTTGGCTGCTGAACGGGCGCTGTCCAGTAACGCGCCGGGGCGGACTACCGTTGAGGCGGTAGAGCGTGGGTGTTCATTGATGTTGCGAGGCTTCGTATTGACGCAGTTGGAAATGGCGCACTCCTATTGGGGGGCTGACTTCGCTGTCTTTATAACCGGTGGTGATGCTGATCTGGTTGCAGGTGTTGTTCCTGAGGCCAGAATCGTTCCGGACCTGGTGTTTGTGGGGCTGGCTATGGCTTGTCCTTTGTCCTGAGGTTTGTATGCGTTGGTTGTTCCTCCTGCTTCTGGTTCTCAATGTTTTCTATTATGTCTGGCATCAGCAGGAGGCGCCCTTGCGGGCAAAGGATGTGACGCCTCTTAGTTTGTATCGGGGTTCGCAGCAGGATATTCGCCTACTGAGTGAGACGACCGGTGATGTACGGGAGGTGCAGGGGGCGCGGCGCCAAGAGTGCCTCTTTCTCGGGGGCTTTACTCGACAGGAGTCGATTTCAGCTCTTCAGCAGCGTTTGGCTGAAATGGGGGTTAATGGGCAGTCCTCGTCGAAGGGGGCTTTGGGGGCGGGTTATTGGCTGTCTGTTGCGCCTGAGAGCCAGCGTTTGTTGGGGAGTGTGCAATTGCAAAACCTTTCCAAGGAATTCAATGAGTTAAAACATAAAATAATGCTGTGTGAGGGGGTTGCACCTGCCGAATAGTTTGCATAGAATGGCGCCCGCTCCACAGTGAAGACCCAGACGGGATTTCAAAGTGAAGCGGTGTCAATGCAGCTAAGCTCAGGTTTTTAAATGAGAAAATGCTTGACAGGGGCTTGGCATGATATAGAATGCCGGCCTGATTAGGAGGGGTTCCCGAGCGGCCAAAGGGATCAGACTGTAAATCTGACGTCTACGACTTCGAAGGTTCGAATCCTTCTCCCTCCACCAGATTTAAGCGTGAGCTGCAGGCTCCGCGGGTATAGTTTAGAGGAAAAGATCGGAAGAGCTTCGTGGAGGGAAAGAGTTTAGTGCTGAGTCTAGATATCGGTGGTAGCCGGGTCAATTAAAAGTGGTCGGGGGT
>NZ_JBIUVX010000087.1:0-2601 GCF_044743175.1 Pseudomonas sp. NPDC087690 | reverse complement strand
TACAAGTTTGCAGGTTGTGCAAAGTGTTTCGCTCTTGTAGCTCAGTTGGTAGAGCACACCCTTGGTAAGGGTGAGGTCAGCGGTTCAAATCCGCTCAAGAGCTCCATATAACAAGGCAGATATGAAAATATCTGCCTTTGTTTTAATGGCTAATGTTGTTTGCTCAAATCTTCTGTTAAGGGTGATATCGATGGCTAAGGAAAAATTTGATCGTTCCCTGCCGCACGTCAACGTTGGGACCATTGGTCACGTTGACCACGGTAAAACCACTCTGACTGCTGCTCTGACTCGCGTTTGCTCCGAAGTTTTCGGTTCGGCAATCGTTGACTTCGACAAGATCGACAGCGCACCGGAAGAGAAAGCTCGCGGTATCACCATCAACACCGCACACGTTGAGTACAACTCGAAGATCCGTCACTACGCTCACGTTGACTGCCCAGGTCACGCTGACTATGTGAAGAACATGATCACCGGTGCTGCTCAAATGGACGGCGCTATTCTGGTTTGCTCGGCCGCTGATGGTCCGATGCCACAAACCCGTGAGCACATCCTGCTGTCCCGTCAGGTTGGCGTTCCGTACATCGTGGTTTTCCTGAACAAGGCTGACCTGGTAGACGACGCTGAACTGCTGGAACTGGTTGAGATGGAAGTTCGCGACCTGCTGTCCACCTACGACTTCCCGGGCGATGACACTCCAATCATCATCGGTTCGGCTCGTATGGCTCTGGAAGGCAAAGACGACAACGAGATGGGCACCACTGCCGTCAAGAAGCTGGTTGAAACTCTGGACAGCTACATCCCAGAACCAGTACGTCTGACCGACAAGCCGTTCCTGATGCCAATCGAAGACGTATTCTCGATCTCTGGTCGCGGTACTGTTGTGACTGGTCGTATCGAGCGCGGTATCGTTCGTGTTCAGGATCCTCTGGAAATCGTTGGTCTGCGTGACACCACCGTGACTACTTGCACCGGTGTTGAAATGTTCCGCAAGCTGCTCGACGAAGGTCGTGCTGGCGAGAACTGCGGCGTACTGCTGCGTGGCACCAAGCGTGACGACGTTGAGCGTGGTCAGGTTCTGGTTAAGCCGGGTACCGTTAAGCCGCACACCAAGTTCACCGCAGAAGTTTACGTTCTGAGCAAGGAAGAAGGCGGTCGTCATACTCCGTTCTTCAAAGGCTACCGTCCACAGTTCTACTTCCGTACTACTGACGTGACTGGTAACTGCGAGCTGCCAGAAGGCGTTGAAATGGTAATGCCAGGTGACAACATTCAGATGACTGTTACCCTGATCAAAACCATCGCGATGGAAGATGGTCTGCGTTTCGCTATCCGTGAAGGCGGTCGTACCGTCGGCGCTGGCGTCGTAGCTAAAATCATCGAGTAAGTTGTTGTAATGTCTTTTTCGGGCCGGCATAATGGTCGGCCTGATTTTGTTTTAGGTCAGTAGCTCAATTGGCAGAGCGACGGTCTCCAAAACCGTAGGTTGGGGGTTCGATTCCCTCCTGACCTGCCAGATTCACTTCGTGTGTCTGGCTTTCTTTTCACAGGATCTTCATAGATGACTCCTAAAGCTGAAGCTCAAGGCTCTCGCTTCGATCTGCTCAAGTGGCTTGTAGTAGTCGCTTTGGTGGTTGTTGGCGTTGTTGGCAATCAGTATTACTCTGCTTCGCCGATCCTGTACCGTGTACTCGCATTGCTTGTCATTGCTGCTGTAGCTGCCTTTGTAGGCTTGCAAACGGCGAAGGGCAAGTCTTTCTTTGTACTGGTTAAGGAAGCTCGCACCGAAATTCGTAAAGTCGTGTGGCCAACTCGCCAAGAAACCACGCAGACCACCCTTATCGTGGTGGCTGTTGTTCTGGTTATGGCGTTGCTGTTGTGGGGTCTTGATTCCCTGCTCGGCTGGCTTGTTTCCTTGATTGTCGGCTAAGGGTGTCCCGTGGCTAAGCGTTGGTACGTTGTGCATGCTTACTCGGGTTACGAGAAGCATGTAATGCGCTCGCTCGTCGAGCGCGTAAAGCTGGCTGGCATGGAAGATGGCTTCGGCGAGATTCTGGTTCCCACTGAAGAAGTGGTTGAAATGCGTAATGGCCAGAAACGCAAAAGCGAGCGAAAGTTCTTTCCAGGCTATGTGCTGGTTCAGATGGATATGAATGAGGGTACTTGGCACTTGGTCAAGGATACTCCTCGGGTGATGGGTTTTATCGGCGGTACTGCTGATAAGCCTGCGCCAATCACCGATAAAGAGGCGGAAGCAATTCTGCGTCGTGTTGCTGATGGTAGCGACAAGCCTAAGCCGAAGACTCTCTTCGAGCCAGGTGAAACGGTGCGAGTCAATGATGGTCCATTTGCTGATTTCAATGGCGTCGTTGAAGAAGTTAACTACGAAAAGAGCCGGATCCAAGTGGCAGTGCTCATTTTCGGTCGCTCTACCCCGGTAGAGTTGGAGTTCAGTCAGGTCGAAAAGGTCTAACTGGACAAGCATCCCAACCCCGCAGCCCTAGGCTGTGGGGTTTTGTCGTCACTGGGATAAACGCGCAAGTAACCGGGGTGCCTTTCGAGGCGTTCGTACCCGTAATTGGAGTGCCTCATGGCCAAGAAAAT
>NZ_JBIUVX010000086.1:2936-5399 GCF_044743175.1 Pseudomonas sp. NPDC087690 | reverse complement strand
CGGGTAGGCCGACAGGTGCGCGTTGTAGTTGCCGACGGCGCCGTTGATCTTGCCCAGCAGCGGCACGGCAGCGACCTGAGCGATCTGACGCTCGAGACGGTAAACCACGTTCGCCAGCTCTTTACCCAGAGTGGTCGGCGAAGCCGGCTGGCCGTGGGTACGCGACAGCATCGGCACGTCAGCGAAACGGATGGCCAGTTCGCGGATGGCTTCGGCGGTCTGGCGCATCAGCGGCAGCATCACGTCGTCACGGCCTTCGCGCAGCATCAGGGCGTGGGACAGGTTGTTGATGTCTTCGCTGGTGCAGGCAAAGTGGATGAACTCGCTGACCTGGGCCAGCTCCGGCAGCTTGGCCGCCTGCTCTTTGAGCAGGTATTCGATCGCTTTGACGTCGTGGTTGGTGGTGCGCTCGATCTCTTTGACGCGCTCGGCGTGCTCCAGCGAGAAGTTTTCAGCCAGTTCATTGAGAACGGCGTTGGCCTCGGCGGAGAAGGCTGGCACTTCAGGAATGCCAGCGTGGGCGGCCAGGCGCTGGAGCCAGCGCACTTCAACCAGAACGCGGACACGGATCAGGCCGTACTCGCTGAAAATCGGGCGCAGGGCCTGGGTTTTGCCGGCGTAGCGGCCGTCAACAGGGGAAACCGCAGTGAGCGAAGAAAGCTGCATGGGGTGTTCTCGGACAGTCGGGCAACGAAATGGGGCGCGTATCATACATGAAAAAATCCGCCGGTCCGTTGCCAACTGACCGGCGTATTACGCGTTACAGACTACAAAGCTTTTATTGCGTGGCGTTTACTCGCTGCGCATCAACGGATACAGCTCTTTGAGCAGCTTGCGCCGGCTGATCACCAACTGCCAGCGATGGCCGCCGAGCTGTCGCCACAGGCGTGCCGAACGAATGCCGGCGAGCAGCAGGGCGCGAATTTTCGAAGCGTTGCTCGGTTGCTGCAGGTTGCGCATGTCGCCGTGCACCTGGATGCGTTGGCGCAGGGTACTCAGGGTGTCCTGATACAGCGCACCGCAAGCCGCGACCACGTTTTCGTGGGCCGGGCCGAAATGCTCGACCTGCGACTGGATCTGCGGCAGACGCTTGCCGATGATGTCGAGCATGTCGTCGCGCTTGGCCAGTTGACGTTCCAGACCGAGCATCGACAGGGCATACCGCAGCGGTTCACGCTGCAACGTACTCGGGTCGCGTTCGAGGGCGCCGATCAGCGCTCGGTAACCTTCACGCAGATTGAGATCGTCGCCGCCGTACACGTCCAGCGTGTCCTTTGGGTCGCGCACCAGCAGACTGCCGAGCATGCAGGTCAGGCCGGCCTCGCTGGTCTGGCCGGTCTTGGCGATCCGGTCGACCAGCACAGCGGCGAGAAACACGCCGCCCAGCGCCGTCAGTTGCTCCTGAGTCGGGCTCATGCCTGGCCGCTCCACGGCTCGGCCACTTCTATCACGCCGCCGCCGAGGCAGATTTCACCGTCATAGAACACCACCGATTGGCCCGGCGTCACCGCGCGTTGCGGTTCGTCGAACACGGCGCGGTAGCCGTTGGCGGTTTTTTCCAGGGTGCAGGCCTGGTCACTCTGGCGATAACGCACCTTGGCGGTCAGGCGCAGCGGCTGGCTCAGGTCGATCGGGTTGACCCAATAGATTTCCGAAGCGAGCAGGGCGCCGGAGAACAGCCACGGATGGTTGTTGCCCTGGCCGACGATCAATTCGTTGGTGTCGAGATCCTTGCGCAGCACGTACCACGGTTCATCGCCGGCATCCTTCAAACCGCCGATGCCGAGGCCCTGGCGCTGACCGATGGTGTGATACATCAAACCGTGGTGACGGCCGATGACTTCGCCTTCGGTGGTCTTGATTTCGCCCGGTTGCGCTGGCAGGTATTGCTTGAGGAAGTCGCTGAAACGACGCTCGCCGATGAAGCAGATCCCGGTGGAGTCTTTCTTCTTGGCGGTCGCCAGCTCGTATTTCTCGGCAATTGCGCGCACTTCCGGCTTTTCCAGTTCGCCGACCGGGAACAGGGTCTTGGCGATCTGTTCGCCGCCGACGGCGTGCAGGAAGTAGCTCTGATCCTTGTTCGGATCGAGGCCTTTGAGCAGTTCGGTGCGGCCATCGATGTCGCGGCGGCGCACGTAGTGGCCGGTGGCAATCAGGTCGGCGCCGAGCATCATGGCGTAGTCGAGGAACGCCTTGAACTTGATCTCGCGGTTACACAGGATGTCCGGATTCGGCGTGCGCCCGGCCTTGTATTCGGCGAGGAAGTGCTCGAACACGTTGTCCCAGTACTCGGCGGCGAAGTTGGCGGTGTGCAGTTTGATACCGATTTTGTCGCAGACAGCCTGAGCATCCGCCAGGTCGTCCATGGCGGTGCAGTATTCCGTTCCGTCGTCTTCTTCCCAGTTCTTCATGAACAGGCCTTCCACCTCATAACCCTGCTCGATCAGCAGGAGAGCGGAACCG
>NZ_JBIUVX010000086.1:0-2926 GCF_044743175.1 Pseudomonas sp. NPDC087690 | reverse complement strand
TGGATCACGCATAGGGATTCAATGAGTGTCTTGAAAAAGGACGCGATTCTATCAGGCTCACGGCCTCAAGGCTAAAGAGAAGGGCGGATCAGTTCGAGGCTGAAGTGATGGCCGGCCAGATAATCGTCGATGCAACGGATGATCAGCTCACTGCGCCAGTTGTCGCGCTGGGCGATTAATTCGTCGCGGGTCAGCCACTTGGCGCCGACGATGCCGTCGTCGAGCTGGTAATCCGGGTGATGTTTGATGGCTTTAGCGCTGAAACACACGCGTTGGTAGGTCACGCCGTTGCTTGGGGCGGTGTACAGATAAATGCCAATGACGCCGGTGGGTTCGACGTCCCAACCGGTTTCTTCGAGGGTTTCGCGCACGGCGGCTTCGATCAGCGTTTCGTCCGGGTCGAGATGGCCGGCGGGCTGGTTGAGCACATTGCGCCCGGCCTTGTGTTCCTCGACCATCAGAAAGCGGCCGTTGTCCTCGACGATGGTGGCGACGGTGATGTGGGGGAGCCATTCCATGCGGTGTCCTCGTTTCTGAATATTGGAACCCGATCCCTGTGGGAGCTGGCTTGCCAGCGATGGCGGCCTATCATTCAGCATTGAAGGTGACTGATCCACCGCTATCGCTGGCAAGCCAGCTCCCACAGGGTTTTGTGGTGATCATAAAGCCCGGAAACACAAACCCCGGCACAGGGCCGGGGTTTGTGATGTTCCCTTTACAACCTTAAACCAGCGCAGCAATCGCTGCGTTGAGGGTTGCGCTTGGGCGCATGGCCTTGCTGATCAGCTCGGCATTGGCGTGGTAGTAACCGCCGATGTCGACTGGCTTGCCCTGAACGGCGTTGAGCTCGGCAACGATGGTTGCTTCGTTCTCGGTCAGAGTTTTCGCCAGAGTCGCGAACTGCGCTTGCAGTGCAGCGTCTTCAGTCTGGGCAGCCAGGGCCTGAGCCCAGTACATCGCCAGGTAGAAGTGGCTGCCGCGGTTGTCGATGTTGCCGACTTTGCGCGATGGCGACTTGTTGTTGTCGAGGAACTGGCCAGTCGCCTGATCCAGGGTTTTCGACAGCACCAGCGCTTTCGGGTTGTTGTAGTTCACACCCAGATGCTCAAGGGATGCTGCCAGTGCGAGGAACTCGCCCAGCGAATCCCAGCGCAGGAAGTTCTCTTCAACCAGTTGCTGCACGTGCTTCGGAGCCGAACCGCCGGCGCCGGTTTCGAACAGGCCACCGCCGTTCATCAGTGGCACGATCGACAGCATCTTGGCGCTGGTGCCCAGTTCCATGATCGGGAACAGGTCGGTCAGGTAGTCGCGCAGTACGTTGCCGGTCACCGAAATGGTGTCCTTGCCTTCGCGGGTGCGCTGCAGGGTGAACTTCATTGCGTCGACCGGCGCCATGATCTGGATGTCCAGACCGGCCGTGTCGTGATCCTTCAGGTAAGCCTGAACTTTCTCGATCACTACGCCATCGTGAGCGCGCATCGGGTCGAGCCAGAAGATCGCCGGGGTGCTGCTGGCGCGAGCACGGTTGACGGCCAGTTTGACCCAGTCCTGAATCGGCGCGTCCTTGGTCTGGCACATGCGGAAGATGTCGCCGGCTTCAACAGCCTGTTCCATCAGCAGGTTGCCCTTGCTGTCGGTGACGCGAACCACGCCGTCAGCCTTGATCTGGAAGGTCTTGTCGTGCGAGCCGTACTCTTCGGCTTTCTTCGCCATCAGACCAACGTTTGGCACGCTGCCCATGGTGGTCGGGTCGAAAGCGCCATTGGCTTTGCAGTCTTCGATCACGGCCTGGTAGATGGTCGCGTAGCAACGATCCGGGATCACCGCCTTGGTGTCGTGCAGCTGGCCGTCGGTGCCCCACATTTTGCCGGAGTCACGGATCATCGCTGGCATCGAGGCGTCGACGATAACGTCGCTCGGCACGTGCAGGTTGGTGATGCCTTTGTCGGAGTTGACCATCGCCAGCGATGGACGAGCAGCGTAGACCGCGGCCATGTCGGCTTCGATCTGCGCTTGCTGCTCGGCCGGCAGGGCCTTGATGCGCGCGTACAGATCGCCGATGCCGTTGTTCAGGTTGAAGCCGATCTCGGCCAGCACTTCAGCGTGCTTGGTCAGGGCATCTTTATAGAACTCGGCAACGATCTGGCCGAACATGATCGGGTCGGAGACCTTCATCATGGTCGCTTTCAGGTGCACCGAGAGCAGCACGCCCTGGGCCTTGGCGCTTTCGATTTCAGCTGCGATGAACGCGCGCAGGGCGTTTTTGCTCATCACGGCGCAGTCGAGGATCTCGCCAGCCTGAACGGTGGTTTTTTCTTTCAGAACGGTTGCGGTGCCGTCTTTGGCGATCAGCTCGATCTTCACGGCGTCAGCGGCGTCGATCAGGGCAGCTTTTTCGCTACCGTAGAAATCGCCGGTGCTCATGTGAGCGACGTGGGACTTGGAGTCTTTGGCCCAGGCGCCCATTTTGTGCGGGTGCTTGCGCGCATAGTTCTTCACCGACAGCGGTGCGCGGCGGTCGGAGTTGCCTTCACGCAGAACCGGGTTCACGGCGCTGCCCTTGACCTTGTCGTAACGCGCCTTGGCGTCTTTGTCGGCGTCGCTGGTTACGGTTTCCGGGTAGTCCGGCAGGTTGTAACCCTGAGCTTGCAGCTCTTTGATCGCGGCTTGCAGCTGTGGCACCGAAGCGCTGATGTTCGGCAGCTTGATGATATTGGCTTCAGGCGTAACGGCCAGGTCGCCCAGTTCAGCGAGGTGGTCGGCTACGGCTTTGTCGCCCAGTTGCTCGGGGAAGCTTGCCAGGATGCGTGCTGCAAGAGAGATATCGCGGGTTTCCACGGCGATATCGGCCGAGGCGGTGTAAGCCTCGATGATCGGCAGCAGGGTATAGGTGGCGAGGGCAGGAGCTTCGTCGGTGAAGGTATAG
>NZ_JBIUVX010000085.1:3129-5674 GCF_044743175.1 Pseudomonas sp. NPDC087690 | reverse complement strand
CGAAGCCGCAGGCCAGGAAGTGTTGCAGGATGCTTCCCCACTGTTCAACCTGCTCAGCGAACTGCACCTGAGCGAATTCGAGTCGCAGCACCTGTTGCGCCAGATCAGCGAGCGTGACCGCGCCATCGCCGCGTTCCTGAAATCGCAGAACAAGCGCATTGACCTGCTCAGTCAGGTGGTCGCCCTGACCGTGCTCGGCCATATCGGCGAGCCGCAACCGGTGATCATCTCCGAGGGTGGAATCGACTTTCAGTACCCGACGCCGATTGCCACCGGTGCACACCTGTCGGTGAAACTGGTGCTGATGCCGCAAGCGCTCGGCCTGTTGCTGCGCGCCCGTGTCACCCATTGCGACCGCAAGGGCGAGGGTTATGACGTCGGCACCGAGTTCGAACACTTGACCGACGCCCAGCGCCAGTTGCTCGCCCGCTATATCTTGCAGAAGCAGGCCCAGGAACGACGTCTGGCCCGCGAACAGAACGAATCAGGCATTTAATTTAAGGAAGAACCGTGACCCTCATCTACGGCCACCGCGGCGCCAAGGGCGAAGCACCGGAAAACACCCTGAGCAGCTTTCAGGAATGTCTCAAGCACGGCGTGCGCCGTTGCGAACTCGATCTGCACCTGTCCAAGGACGGCGAGTTGATGGTCATCCACGACCCGACCCTCAAACGCACCACGGACCGCCGTGGCAAGGTCGTCGAGCACACCGCCGCCGAACTGGTCACCTACGACGCGCGCAAGGGTGGCCCGGGCTGGATCAAGCCGTGCCCGATTCCGACGCTGGAAGAATTGTTCGAGCAGTGTGATTTCGAGCACTGGCAGCTCGAAGTGAAAAGCGCTTCGCGTACTCGCGCCGCAACCACGGTGTTGGCGATTCGTGAAATGGCTCAGCGCCACGGCCTGCTGGACAAGGTGACCATCACTTCGAGTTCGCGGGAAGTGCTGAAAGCGGCGCTGGATCTGGTGCCGGATGTGTCGCGGGGGTTGGTCGCCGAATACGCCTGGCTCGATCCGTTGAAGGTCGCGGCCAGTTATGGCTGTGAGATTCTCGCGTTGAACTGGACGCTGTGTACGCCGGAACGCCTGCAGAAGGCGCAGCGTCAGGGGCTGCACGTGTCGGTGTGGACCGTCAACGAACCTGCGCTGATGCGCAGGCTCGCCGACTTCGGCGTTGACAGCCTGATTACAGACTTTCCCGGTTTGGCCACTGCCACCCTCGAGAATTGCTGAAATCGGTCTCCCCGGCCGGCTCAGGCCACCGGCCGGAGCCCGTCAAAAAAGCCGGTTAAGGCCGTCGTACGCTGCTACCCGATAGGCTTCGGCCATGGTCGGGTAGTTGAACGTGGTGTTGACGAAGTACTTCAGGGTATTCAGCTCGCCCGGCTGGTTCATGATCGCCTGACCGATGTGGACGATCTCCGACGCCTGATAACCGAAGCAGTGAACGCCCAGCACTTCCAGGGTTTCACGGTGGAACAGGATCTTCAGCATGCCTTGCGGCTCGCCGGCGATCTGCGCACGCGCCATGCTCTTGAAGAATGCCTTGCCGACTTCGTAGGGCACTTTGGCCTGGGTCAGTTCCTGCTCGTTCTTGCCGATCGAGCTGATCTCCGGAATCGTGTAGATGCCGGTCGGCACGTCATTCACGAAACGCCAGCTACCGTTATCAACGATGCTGCCAGCGGCCGAACGGCCCTGGTCGTGGGCAGCACTGGCCAGGCTCGGCCAGCCGATCACGTCACCGGCACCATAGATGTTCGGTACGCAGGTGCGGTAAGCCTCGTCGACTTCGATCTGGCCACGGCTGTTGACCTTGACGCCGATGTTTTCCAGACCCAATTGATCGGTGTTACCGGTACGGCCGTTGCACCAGAGCAAGGCGTCGGCCTTGATCTTCTTGCCCGACTTCAGGTGCAGGATTACGCCGTTATCGACACCTTCAACGCGATCGTAATCTTCGTTGTGGCGCACAGTGATGTTGTTGTTGCTGAAGTGGTAGCTCAACGCCTGGGAGATTTCCGAGTCGAGGAAGCTCAGCAACTGGCCACGGTTATCGACCAGCTCAACCAATACACCCAGACCACTGAAGATCGACGCATACTCGCAACCGATCACGCCGGCGCCGTAAACGATCAGTTTGCGCGGGGTGTGGCCGAGGCTGAGGATGGTGTCGCTATCGTAGATACGCGGGTGGTGGAAATCGATGTCCGCCGGGCGATAAGGACGCGAACCGGTGGCGATGATGATGTGCTTGGCCACCAGTTTCTCGACCACGCCATTGGCGCAGACCACTTCGATGGTTTGCTCGTCAGCGAAGCTGCCGGTACCGAAGAACACGTCGACGCGGTTACGGGCGTAGTACCCGGTGCGCGAAGCAACTTGTTTGGAAATGACCTTCTCGGCGCTTTTCAACACGTCCGGGAAGGAGAACCAGCGTGGCTCGCCGATCGCACGGAACATCGGATTGGTGTTGAACTGCATGATCTGCCGCACCGAGTGACGCAGTGCCTTGGACGGGATGGTACCGAGGTGGGTGCAGTTG
>NZ_JBIUVX010000085.1:0-3119 GCF_044743175.1 Pseudomonas sp. NPDC087690 | reverse complement strand
GGCTAGCGTAGTTTGGCTTGTGGTGGTAATCGTTGCCCGCCGGGCCGGAACCCAGCACCACCACGTCGTAGTTGTAGACAGCCATGCGTACTCCTCAGAACAGGCCGCGGTGCCAGCAGCACCTACGGCTAAATCACGCCGAACAGCGGCGCGAAGGAACAATTGGGGGTCAATCAAGAACCCGGACACAGTCTATAGAAGCGTCAACGCCGCGCACATTAACCCTTGGTCGCGTCGTAGGCTACTTTTGCCTGCACTACAACGCCAGCTTTCGTATTGTTCTCAGTCAGTTTTTTCGCCACTGAGGCGTTCGAAAGCCTTGTTGGTGCGGACGACAAAACCTGTATCGGCACGAATGACAAAGAATGCACCAATGTCATGTTTTTCGGCATAGTCCCACGCCCTTTCCGGGCCAAGAATCAGCAACAGTGTCGATAGTCCATCGGCCATCAACGCTGAAGGATGAATCACTGTGACTGACGCCAGGTCGTGTAGGACGGGTGCACCGCTGCGCGCATCAAAGGTGTGGGAATAACGCCGGCCATCCTGCAGGAAATAGTTGCGATAGTCGCCGGACGTGGAGACGCCGTAGCCATCGACATTAATGACGCGTTCGGCGACCTGTTGATCATCACGGGGTTCTTCCAAAGCGATGCGCCAGGGTGAGCCGTCGAGTTTTCTGCCTTTGGCCTTCAATTCACCGGTGGCTTCGGCCAAGTAGTCTTGAATGCCCATGGCGTCGAGCCTCGCCGCGATAGTGTCGACGGCATAACCGGCAGCAATGCTGTTGAAGTCGACTTCGACGGCGGCGTCTTTGCACAACTGATCGCCATTGGCGTGCAAGTGCTGATGACCAATGCGCGACATCACCTCAGCCAGTGCCTCGGCGTCAGGGACTTTCTCTTCGCGCCCTTGCGGGCCGAAGCCCCAGAGATTCATCAGCGGCTCCACGGTGAGATCGTAGGCACCTTCGCTTTGCGCTGACAGTTGCTCGCCCACAAGGACCAATTCCAGCACCGAAGCAGGCATTTTCTGACAGCTGTTCGCGGGCAAAGCGTTGAAGCGCTCAATGTCCGAATCATTGCGATAAGTCGATAACTGCCGATCGACTTCGCCAAGGATGCTCTCCACTTCACGGCGAACCTGCGTCGCGTCAGGCATGCCGGCGTGGCGCACGTACTTGATCGAGTACGTGCTGCCCATGGTCGGCCCACCGAAACCTTCCGTGGAATCGCCATTGCCGCAGCCAGCCAATATGCCCGCAAGAATCACGATCCCAAGCAACCGTCCAGTGAACAATTATTCATCTCTCCGTAAAACCGCGACGGCCATTATGAATTAAAGGATCTGCAACATCTTTATACAAAATCCAATAGTGAGACCTGACCATGTCCTCCACCACGGGCAAAGGCAAAGCGATCTTTCGCGTTGTCAGCGGCAATTTCCTCGAAATGTTCGACTTTATGGTCTACGGCTTTTATGCCACGGCCATCGCTAAAACGTTCTTTCCCACCGACAGCGCCTTCGCCTCGCTGATGCTTTCACTGGCGACTTTTGGCGCTGGCTTCCTGATGCGCCCACTGGGGGCGATTTTCCTCGGCGCCTACATTGACCGTCATGGCCGCCGCCAAGGCTTGATCATCACGCTGGCGTTGATGGCTGCCGGTACGGTGCTGATTGCCTGCGTTCCGGGTTATGCCACCCTCGGTGTCGCCGCACCTTTGCTCGTTCTGTTCGGCCGACTGCTGCAAGGTTTCTCGGCGGGCGTCGAACTCGGTGGCGTGTCGGTGTATCTGGCAGAAATTGCCACCCCGGGTCGCAAGGGCTTTTTCGTCAGTTGGCAATCCGCGAGCCAGCAAGCGGCGGTCGTCTTCGCCGGCCTGCTCGGCGTCGGCCTCAATCACTGGCTAAGCCCGGAACAAATGGGTGATTGGGGCTGGCGCGTGCCGTTCCTGATCGGCTGCATGATTGTGCCGGTGATCTTTGTCATTCGTCGCTCACTGGAAGAAACCCCGGAATTCCAGGCGCGGAAACATCGCCCTACCCTGCGGGAAATTGTCCGCTCGATCGGTCAGAACTTTGGCATCGTCATCGCCGGCATGGCGCTGGTGGTGATGACCACCGTGTCCTTCTATCTGATCACCGCTTACACCCCGACCTTCGGCAAGGCTGAGCTGCATCTGTCGGATCTCGATGCGCTGCTGGTGACGGTGTGCATCGGCCTGTCGAACTTTTTCTGGTTGCCGGTGATGGGTGCGGTGTCCGATAAAATCGGGAGAAAGCCCCTACTGCTTGCGGCGACGATTCTGGCGATTCTTACCGCCTATCCTGCGCTGTCGTGGTTGGTGGCAAATCCGAGCTTCAGTCATTTGCTGATTGTCGAGCTGTGGTTGTCGTTCCTGTACGGCTCGTACAACGGCGCGATGGTGGTGGCGCTGACCGAGATCATGCCGGTGGAAGTGCGTACGACCGGGTTCTCGCTGGCTTACAGCCTGGCGACAGCGACGTTCGGCGGGTTTACCCCGGCGGCGTGTACGTATCTGATTCATGTGCTGGATAACAAGGCAGCACCGGGGATCTGGCTGAGTGGTGCGGCGGTGTTGGGGTTGATTGCGACGCTGGTGCTGTTTCGTGGCAATAAGCATGAGTTACGCACCGCGCAAGCGGCCATACCCGGCGGCGCTCGTTAAATAGCTATCGCGAGCAGGCTCACTCCTACATTGGATCTGTGTCGTTCACAAATCCCCATGTAGGAGTGAGCCTGCTCGCGATGAGGCAGGTACTGACAACACACTTCTAAAAGGCCCACAAACAAAAACGCCCCGACCAAAGTCGGGGCGTTTTCATGTGCAGCTAAGGCTTAGCGCGGGAATGCTGGCGGATTTACATCAGCCATGTCTTCCATCACGCGAACCACCTGGCAGCTGTAACCGAACTCGTTGTCGTACCAGACGTACAGAACAACGCGGTTATCCTGAACGATGGTCGCTTCAGCGTCGACTACACCGGCGTGGCGCGAGCCAACGAAGTCGGTCGAAACCACTTCCTGCGAATTGACGAAGTCGATTTGCTTGTGCAGATCGGAGTGCATCGCCATGTAGCGCAGGTACTCGTTCATC
>NZ_JBIUVX010000084.1:5214-5895 GCF_044743175.1 Pseudomonas sp. NPDC087690 | reverse complement strand
CGAATCCCTGGCAAAAGAAAGCATCAACATCCAGATGATCTCGACGTCGGAAATCAAGGTTTCCGTGGTGATTGAAGAGAAGTACCTGGAACTGGCTGTGCGCGCCCTGCACACGGCTTTCGAACTGGATGCTCCTGCCCGTCAAGGCGAGTAATTCCGCTTCTTGAAGGGCGCGGTCTGACCGCGCCCTTTATTTTTTGAATGGCGCGAGCCCTGAACTGTTCTTTTGCTCGCGCTGGTCAATACTCAGGCATGTAGGGCTACGATCGCTCCGGTTGTAGGTCGGGTGCCTTTTTTTTGCAGACTGTTGTCCCTGAACTGAATTGCGTAAGGAGAAAGGTATGCTGATTCTGACCCGTCGGTGCGCAGAAAGCCTGATTATCGGTGACGGCGAAATCACCGTGACCGTGCTTGGCGTTAAAGGAAATCAGGTGCGTATCGGCGTCAATGCCCCGAAAGAGGTTGCCGTGCACCGTGAGGAAATTTACCTGCGTATAAAGAAAGAGAAGGACGAAGAACCAAGCCATTAATTTTTATCGATTTTTATGTTTGCAAACGGGGAAAAGGTTGGTTAAGATACGCCCCGTGTTGCGGAGAGCTGGCCGAGTGGCCGAAGGCGCTCCCCTGCTAAGGGAGTACACCTCACAAGGGTGTCGGGGGTTCGAATCCCCCGTTCTCCGC
>NZ_JBIUVX010000084.1:0-5205 GCF_044743175.1 Pseudomonas sp. NPDC087690 | reverse complement strand
AATTAATAGAAAAAGTGGTTGGAATAGAGATTAGACGGGCTATAATGCGGCGCAACAAATGCACTCGTAGCTCAGCTGGATAGAGTACTCGGCTACGAACCGAGCGGTCACAGGTTCGAATCCTGTCGAGTGCACCATTTAAGAGTTAGTTGCAGCAATGTAAATGACTCGGCTTCAACCAGGTGTGGTCTGGTCTAAAAACACAAATGCACTCGTAGCTCAGCTGGATAGAGTACTCGGCTACGAACCGAGCGGTCACAGGTTCGAATCCTGTCGAGTGCACCATTTAAGAGTTAATTGCAGTAATGCAAATAACTTGGCTTTACCCAGTTGTGGTCTGGGCTAAAAACACAAAATGCACTCGTAGCTCAGCTGGATAGAGTACTCGGCTACGAACCGAGCGGTCACAGGTTCGAATCCTGTCGAGTGCACCATATACCGAAAAGCCCGCGTTTAACGCGGGCTTTTTGCTGTCCGGGATTTGGCTTTTTCCTTCACGCATCCCCTCTCATCAAAATCTATTTGAGCACTACGGCCTCGCTTGAGGTCGTATCGATAGCTCGTCGTCGATGTTCGAATATTCACCTTGTCCGGTTTGCCTAGCGCGCTTTCGACGTCTTTCTGGCTCATGCCGGCAATGATGCGTCGATTGATGATTGCTTCGCGACGTTGTCTGGCGTTAATCAGATCTCCGCATTTGTCTTGAGTGTGGCCAACGATGCCCGGTCCTCGGCCTGCGGCTGTCATGCCGGAGGTTTGTTCATGGTTGTGCTCTGGCATCACGGCCACAACTGATCCGGGCGAGTAGGGGTGGACTTCCTGTGCGGAGCGCCGTTCGCCTTGTGCGCAGCTCATCGAGGTGAAGGTGATGCTGCCATCGGCGGCTTCGCAGCGATGAAGGGTGAGGGCGGCCCCGGTCGGCGACAGGCAGAGCAGGCTGGTGAGTACAAGGTGGGATGGTTTCAATGGCATTCGATGTCCTCCATGACGATCTGCGCTCAAGGGTAGTCGCTACATTTTCGAGTGCTGGTGTGTTTTCTTTTCAGGATGAGTCGTCGCATGTGCAGGGATCAGGACAGTGCTCAGGTTTGTTTCGCAAGCACTTGTTTCGGCCGAGATTTTTTAACGTTTAAAACCGTCAGGCGGTGTATCATTGCGCCCGTCAGCCCCGCCGGGGCTTATGGAAAACCTCCATGGACTTACCCAGTAGTTACTCAGTAAACAGTTTCACCAATCATGAATTGACTGATTGATCCTTCCGGCGTGCCCCGCTGCTGGGAGTGGAGTTCGCCTATGTCTGAAATCGAAGTAAAGAAAACACAGGAAAGCCTGCAGGATCGCCTGGCTCAAGTCGTCGAGCTGCTGCAGCGTCAACGGGTCGTCGAAGACCTGACTCATCGCCAGGAAGGCGCGCATCACGACCGGGTTGAAAACCTGGTTCACCGGCAGAACCTTGTCGAGCTGCAACGCAAGCTCGATGATCTGCACTCCGCTGACGTCGCCTACATCCTTGAAGCCTTGCCGCTGGATGATCGTCTTACGCTCTGGCAATTGGTCAAGGCCGATCGCGACGGCGACATTCTTCTTGAGGTATCCGACTCCGTTCGTGAAACGCTGATCGCCGACATGGATGATCACGAGCTCCTGGCTGCGGCCAAGGACATGGACGCCGACGAACTTGCTGACCTTGCTTCCGAGCTGCCGCGAGACGTCGTCCATGAGCTGATGGAGAGTCTGGATAACCAGCAGCGCGAGCGCGTGCGTTCGGCTCTGTCCTATGACGAGGAGCAGGTTGGCGCACTGATGGACTTCGAGATGGTCACCATCCGCGAAGATGTCAGTCTCGAAGTGGTACTGCGTTACTTGCGTCGCCTCAAGGAGCTTCCGGGCCATACTGACAAACTGTTCGTGGTGGATTACGACGGTGTGCTCAAAGGTGTGCTGCCGATCAAGCGTCTGCTGGTCAATGATCCGGACAAGCAGGTTGCCGAAGTCATGGCGAGCGACCCGGTGAGTTTCCACCCGGACGAAGATGCCTATGACGCCGCTCAGGCGTTCGAACGTTATGACTTGATCTCGGCCCCGGTGGTCGACAAGAACGGCAAGTTGATTGGCCGTTTGACCATCGACGAAATGGTCGACCTGATTCGTGAAGAGAGTGAGAGCGAAGTTCTCAACATGGCCGGTCTGCGTGAAGAGGAAGACATCTTCGCCTCGGTCTGGAAGTCTTTACGCAACCGTTGGGCATGGCTGGCGGTCAACCTGATCACTGCGTTCGTCGCCTCTCGAGTGATCGGCCTGTTCGAAGGCTCGATCGAGAAACTGGTAGCGCTCGCAGCACTGATGCCGATCGTGGCCGGTATTGGTGGTAACTCCGGTAACCAGACGATCACCATGATTGTTCGCGCCATGGCGCTCGACCAGGTCAGCACCGGCAATACTTCGCGCCTGATGCGCAAGGAACTGGCGGTAGGCCTGATCAATGGCCTGGTCTGGGGTGGTGTAATTGGTGTGGTTGCTTATCTGCTCTACGGCAGTTGGTCGTTGGGCGTGGTAATGACAGCGGCTATGACGCTCAATTTGCTGCTGGCGGCGTTGATGGGAGTATTGATCCCGATGACCCTGGCGAAAATGGGGCGCGACCCGGCCATGGGGGCGAGTGTGATGATTACTGCGATGACCGACAGTGGCGGCTTCTTCATCTTCCTCGGGCTGGCGACGATCTTCCTGCTCTGATCCGCTGCATCGAAAAAGCCCGCCTATATGGCGGGCTTTTTCTTGTCTGTGAAAACTCAAAATCCGCGCAAAAAAAAGCCAGCGGTTAAGCTGGCTTGACGTGTTCGGTGTGGCTCAGGACGCGTCTGCTGCCATTTCGGCATCGTGTGCGATCAAGGATACCAAAGCGTTCTGTTGGCGGTGAGACAGTTGGCGGAATCGTTGCAACAGCTCGCGCTCATGCAGCGACAGCTCCGGGCTGTCCAGGCGCATGCTCAGCTCTTCGCCCAGTGCACCTTCCTGAATAAGACTCTGCTCAAGGCGCGCAATGATCTCGGAGTTCATGCTGCGATGATGATTGCGAGCCACCTCGGCATTGCGTTCACGCATTCCGTCTGGCAGACGTACGACGAACTTGTCAGCCGTACGGCTGGAATAAATTGCCTGTTTCAATGGGCGCATATATTTAACCGGTTAGTTCAGGGGAGCGGTTCTCGGGATTGGCCGCAGGATGTGTGGTAGGACAAGCATCCGCGCCAAATGGTTCAACCTGAATTGTTAAGAGGCCGGCATCATGCCTCAAAATTGCCAGATCATTGGCGTCAATTCTGTGACAAATATTGAGCCGGGTAAAGGCGTAATGCCAGCACCAATCATCAGAAATGCGGACTGGTTTGAAAACTTTGCCTTGGTCTGCATCGCTGTATGCCTCCTGGTGGCCATCAGTTGATGTCTGAAGACGTGAAGGCGTGCATGCTATATGGCTTTCTATCCTTGTTCCCTGTCTGTGAAGGATAGTGGCAAATTGCCGATTTACTAGTGGCTACGTTGTTGTGGAGGCGTTTTCAGGATGGGTGGCAAGCTTATTTATCTGATGGGTCCATCCGGATCAGGGAAAGACAGCCTGATTGAAGCCGCGCGCGAACGGCTGCGAGCAATGGGGTGCGAGGTAATGCGGCGAGTCATTACGCGATCAGCTGAATCGGTGGGTGAAGATGCGGTTGGTGTAACGCCGGAGGAGTTCGAGCGACGTGCGCACGAGGGGGGCTTTTCCCTGGCATGGCACGCGAACGGTCTTGCATATGGGATCCCGGCCGAAATGGATCGGATTTTGGCAGCGGGGCACCATGTGTTGGTTAACGGCTCGCGCGCTAATCTGCGGCAAGCGATGAGCCGTTACCCTGAGCTGGTGCCGGTACTGCTTACGGTAAGTGACGAGGTTTTACGTAAGCGGCTGCTAAGGCGTGGGAGAGAGTCGCTTGAGCAGGTTGAGGCCCGACTTGCCCGTAACTCTTTATTTAAAGACCGCAGGTCAAGTGACGGGCCGGTACATATGATCGATAACTCAGGTGAGCTGGCGGGGGCGGTGAACCAGTTGCTTGACCTTATCCGGCTCAGCGCAGGACTGGATCAAACTTGATCTTGCGTCCGGCAACCAACGCCAGGACAAACAGCATCGAAAATACTCCGCAGACAATCAGGGGCAGGGTGACTGTGGTTTCCTCGAAAAGCGAAAAATGCATAGCGCCACTCAAAAAGGCGAGGATCAGAAATCCTGCGGCTGATTTGGACATGCTGTACTCCTGAAGATAATTCAAAAAACCAGACGTTCTGTAGGTTGGATTGGCAAAGCCTGTTCGGAGGCGCTGACGATCCTTGGGACAAGGTTGCTGTTATCGCTCAGCACTGCCAGTTGGGGCTGCTTCTGCACTTGCAGGTAATGCGGCATGCGCTGGGCTATCGATTCCGGGGCGGTGCTAGCGGGGATAGAGTGAAAACTCAGCAAAACCGCTAGTGCTGTCGCATTTGCAAGCAAGAGGGTGGTGTTCATGGGGCCGCGCTCCGATTGTTCTTCTATAGAACAGGCAAAGCAGTCGTCATGCCAATAGTCTAATCGCTGGCAAGTCCTTTAAAAACAAGGATATGAGAGACTTGATAGAATTGCTTGGGTTGCAATCTGCAATGATGGCTTTTTGGTGGGAGTGCAAAATGCACGGTAAATCTTCCCGCGACATGCCGGTGCGCATGCCTACACTTAATATGGCTACGGATGACATGACAAACCGGTACTTGGCCGTTAACATGCACGCCGTCCGTCGCGCTGCTTCTGCTTGCGACAATCGCGTGTCTCAGTAGCTCAATTGGATAGAGCATCCCCCTCCTAAGGGGAAGGTTGGCAGTTCGAACCTGCCCTGGGACACCATCTATTGTTTGAATCCCCTTCTATTAGTAGTGCCCGCCAGTATTTTGGTCCTCTTCTCGTGTTCTTGCTGCTTGACGTTCTTGGGCGCGGATGCGGTGATGGTGGGTTCCAGTGTCTGCCGGATGCTCCTCTTGGTTTCGGCTCGATTTCAGGCGTTCTGTCTATATGACGGCATGACGGCAGTTTTTCCGGCGTTTCGATAGAAAATTGAAATTAACGGTTGACGGCAGATTTGAGATGTCTATAATTCGCCCCACTTCCGGCGCAGTCGAAACGGAAAACTCCTT
>NZ_JBIUVX010000083.1:0-5900 GCF_044743175.1 Pseudomonas sp. NPDC087690 | reverse complement strand
TGCTTGGCGATACCGGTGTCTTCGATCACGTCATGCAGCATCGCGGCCATCAGGCTCTGATGATCCATGTGCATGTCGGCAAGAATATTGGCCACGGCAAGAGGATGCGTGACGTACGCCTCGCCGCTGCGACGGCGTTGACCGTCATGGGCTTGTTCGGCGTAGAAATACGCTCGGCGGACCAGGTTGACCTGGTCATTGCCGAGGTAGGTCGATAAGCGATCGGCGAGGGCGTCTATGCTCGGCATGATAATTCCTGCCGCAAGCTGTGATCCCGCGCCGTGCTACGTCGACCAGGCATAGGCTTAGACGGCCTCGTTGGACTCGTCCTCGAACGCTGCGAACAGCGGCTCGTCCTGGACGATTTCCTGCTCGGCGATGAACTCGTAGCTCATCAGGCCTTCAGCGATTTCACGCAGCGCTACAACGGTAGGCTTGTCGTTTTCCCACTGAACCAGTGGCTCTTTGCCGCCGGTGGCCAGTTGACGGGCACGTTTGGTAGAGAGCATGACCAGCTCAAAACGGTTTTCCACGTGGTTCAGGCAGTCTTCAACGGTTACGCGGGCCATGGTATTCCTCGGAGCGAATGCAATATGCGCGCTGCCCGGTTGGGCGAGCGGACTCAACAGTTTAAAAAATCACCAGCGATTAGGGAAGCGCTGATTTTTTAACCAGGCTCTTCAACGCGCTGCAAGTGCCAATGTAAAGCGCTTGCAGGCGTTTTGGGAAGTGCTGATTAACCAAGCAATTCGGCCAGCAATTTGCCGTGAAGCTGCTGCTGGCGCTTCTGAATGAGCTGATTGGCGCGGAAAATTGCCTTCAGATCATCCAGCGCGTGAGCGAAATCGTCGTTGATGATCAGGTAGTCATAGTCGACGTAGTGGCTCATTTCGCTGACCGCTTCACGCATGCGGCCGTCGATGATCTCGTCGCTGTCCTGGCCACGGTTGGTCAGGCGCGAATGCAGCGCTTGCAGCGAGGGCGGCAGAATGAAGATCGAACGCGCCTGCGGCATCAGCTTGCGCACTTGCTCGGCGCCTTGCCAGTCGATTTCCAGAATCAGGTCGTGGCCGGCATCGAGGGTTTGCTGCAGGTGGCTTTGCGAGGTGCCGTAGAGGTTGCCGAAAACTTCGGCGCGCTCAAGAAAATCGCCGTGTTCGCCCATCTTCACAAACGCTTCGCGCGTCACGAAGTGGTAGTTCACGCCGTCGACTTCGCCCGGGCGCATGGCGCGCGTGGTGTGCGAAACCGAAACGCGGATCTCCGCGTTGGCGTCGGTCAAAGCCTTGACCAGACTGCTCTTGCCCGCGCCCGAGGGGGCGGAAATGATGTACAGGGTGCCGGTGCTGTGGGTCATGTCGGGGTTGCCTTACTCAATATTCTGCACTTGTTCGCGCATCTGCTCGATCAACACCTTGAGGTTGACGGCGGCTTGGGTGCTGCGCGGATCGAAGGCCTTGGAGCCCAGTGTGTTGGCTTCGCGGTTGAGCTCCTGCATCAGGAAGTCGAGGCGACGCCCGGCGGCTCCGCCGGACTTGAGCACGCGGCGGACTTCGATGATGTGGGTGCTCAGGCGATCCAGTTCTTCAGCCACGTCGCTCTTTTGCGCGAGCATGACCATTTCCTGTTCCAGACGCTGCGGATCCAGCTCGGCTTTCATGTCGGTGAAACGGTCGAGGACTTTCTGGCGCTGGGTTGCAAGCATTTGCGGCACCAGCTCACGCAGTGTCACGACGTCTTCTTCGATAGAGGTCAGACGCTCGTTGATCAAACGTGCCAACTCCGCGCCTTCGCGCTCGCGGCCAGCCTTCAGCTCTTTCAGACCTTGATTGAACAGCGCCAGCGCCTCGGCGTTCAACGCCTGTGGATCCGTCGCATCACCGACCAGCACGCCGGGCCAGGCCAGCACTTCCAGCGGGTTCAGTGCTGCCGGGTTCTTGATCAGGCCGGCGATGGTTTCGGCGGCGGCGACCAGTTGCGCGGCGCGCTCGCGATCAACTTGCAGCGCCTTGCCGGTGCTTTCTTCAGTGAAGCGCAACGTGCACTCCAGTTTTCCCCGCGACAGGCCCTGACGCAGTGCTTCGCGCACTGCGCCTTCGAGGTCGCGAAACGATTCCGGCAGACGCAGGTGCGGTTCCAGATAGCGGCTGTTGACCGAGCGCAGTTCCCAGCTCAGGGTGCCCTGGGCGCCGGCTTTCTCGACGCGGGCGAAGGCGGTCATGCTGTGCACCATGGCGGTAACCTCGCAATGCAGATCGGCGCGAAACCAGGGTTCCGCAAGCGCGATATCAATGAATTCATGCCGACTGGCAGCAAAGGCGCAGGATTGTAGCGCAGTGCGGCGAATGCGCCCAAACACACGGTGTGACAAAGGGCTGCAGCCCGTCGGTAATGCGTGTTTCAGGTCGCTCGGTCGGCGGTCGGCATTTTTAACAAGTGCCCAGTTGCGGTGCGCCGCTCTATAATGCTCGGCAGTTTTCCGTCCCCCGTACAGGTATTCCCTATGAAACGTCCAAGTGGTCGCGCTGCCGATCAGCTCCGCTCGATCCGCATTACCCGCAACTACACCAAACACGCCGAGGGATCTGTACTGGTCGAATTCGGTGATACCAAAGTCATCTGCACCGTCAGCGTCGAAAACGGCGTGCCGCGTTTCCTCAAAGGTCAGGGTCAGGGTTGGTTGACTGCCGAGTACGGCATGCTGCCGCGCGCCACCGGCGAGCGTAACCAGCGCGAAGCCAGCCGTGGCAAGCAGGGCGGTCGCACCCTGGAAATCCAGCGTCTGATCGGCCGCTCGTTGCGCGCGGCGCTGGACATGTCCAAGCTGGGCGACGTCACGCTGTACGTCGACTGCGACGTGATCCAGGCTGACGGCGGTACCCGCACTGCGTCGATCACCGGCGCCATGGTTGCGCTGGTCGATGCGCTGAAAGTGATCAAGAAGCGTGGCGGCCTGAAAGGCGGTGATCCGCTCAAACAAATGATCGGCGCAGTGTCCGTCGGCATGTATCAGGGCGAAGCGGTACTGGATCTGGACTATCTTGAAGACTCCGCTGCCGAGACCGACCTCAACGTCGTGATGACCAGCACCGGTGGTTTCATCGAAGTGCAGGGCACCGCCGAAGGCGCACCGTTCCAGCCTGAAGACCTCAACGCCATGCTGGAACTG
Organism: Pseudomonas sp. NPDC087690; assembly: GCF_044743175.1. Classification (NCBI taxonomy): domain Bacteria; kingdom Pseudomonadati; phylum Pseudomonadota; class Gammaproteobacteria; order Pseudomonadales; family Pseudomonadaceae; genus Pseudomonas; species Pseudomonas sp. NPDC087690. Next base: position 2,731 of record NZ_JBIUVX010000083.1, on the reverse strand, counting down.
GCCAAGAAAGGCATGAACGAAATCTTCGAACTGCAAAAATCCGCGCTGGCTGACTGAGCCGATTCATAATCACAAGGAGTTCGCGATGAGTGATGAACAAGAGCTGCTGCCCAAGCCGAGCCACGAGGTTCGCCAATGGGCGATGTTTTGTCACTTGTCCGCCTTGCTGGGGATCTGGATTCCGTTTGGCACGTTGATCGGGCCGCTGATCCTGTGGCAGATGAAGCGCGAGACGGACCCGTTCATCGATGCGCAGGGCAAGGAAGCGCTGAATTTTCAGATCACTGTGGCGATTGCTTCGGCGATTTGTTTCCTGCTGATGGTGCTGATTATTGGCTTCTTCCTGTTTGGCCTGTTGGCCATTGGCGCGCTGATCTTGACGATCATTGCCGGTGTGAAGGCTAACGAAGGGTTTCCGTATCGTTATCCGTTTACCTGGCGGTTGGTCAAATAGATAACTTGATCGCCGTTCGCAATGATTAAAAAATGCCCTGAAATGTCAGGGCATTTTTAATTCTACAACTAAGATTTCCGACTTTTGTATGTAGGATTTTTCTGGTGGCGATGATTGGTAGTTTGGGTTATCTATAAACTCCAAAGTTACATATTTAGTCACAACTGCAGGCTCCAGTGCTTGCCAAGGCCCTTGGCAACGGCTTTTGACGGTTGTTAAAGTTGCCAGGCGTTATATTTGTCCTGAAATATTTCGACATGTTCAAGCCATCGAAGGTTCTTGAATTTCATAGTAATCAGTGTTGAGACAATCAGCCGTTTCATGAGGCGTGTCCAGGTAAAAAGTTCGCCTCTGAATAATTAGCCAAAATGATCCCAATGATTCAGCTTGATTTTTACGGAACGCTAGTGGCCGCCTCCTTGGTACTTCTGCTGGGGCGCGGACTTGTTACACGTGTTGGTTTCATGCGTAGTTACAATATTCCTGAGCCGGTAGCGGGTGGCCTGTTGGTTGCCTTGATTTTATTGCTGCTACGAACATTCGATATTGAAGTGCGCTTCGATACTTCCCTTCAAACGCCTTTGATGCTGGCCTTTTTTGCCACCATCGGTTTGAGTGCGGACTTTGCCAGCCTGAAGAGCGGCGGGCGCATCGTGGGGATATTCCTGCTGGCAGTCACCGGGCTGTTGGTGGTGCAGAATGCGATGGGGATCGGCTTGGCCACCCTGCTTGGGCTCGACCCTTTGATGGGGCTGTTGACAGGCTCGATTACCCTGGCGGGCGGTCACGGTACCGGTGCGGCATGGGGGACGGTGTTCAGCGAGAAGTACGGTCTGGCTTCCGCCTCCGAGCTGGCAATGGCCTCCGCGACGTTCGGTCTGGTGCTGGGTGGGTTGATCGGAGGACCAGTTGCTCGTTTGCTGATCAAGCGCGTGACAGTGCCCGGCTGCAATCAACAGGAAGCGCCGCGCCTGCCAAAAGGTTTTGAGCAGCCGAATAAAGAACGCTCGATCACACCCTTTTCGTTCATCGAAACGTTGGCGTTGATTGCCATCAGCCTGTTGGCTGGCAATCTGTTGAATGGCCTGCTGCACGGAACCGCATTCGAGCTGCCGACGTTCGTCTGTGTGCTGTTCGTCGGTGTGGTGCTGCGCAACGGCCTTTCAGCACTTGGCCTGTATCAGGTGTTCGAGCGTGAAGTCTCGGTGCTCGGTAACGTTAGTCTGTCGTTGTTTTTGGCGATTGCCCTGATGTCACTGAAATTGTGGGATCTGGCGGCCCTGGCCTTGCCGATTTTCATCATTCTGGCGGTGCAGGCACTGGTCATGGCGCTCTTCGCGATCCTCGTGACGTTCCGGGTGATGGGCCGCAACTACGATGCCGCCGTTCTGGCCGCTGGACATTGCGGTTTCGGCCTCGGGGCCACACCAACCGCGATTGCCAACATGCAAGCAGTCACGCAGCGCTACGGCCCCTCGCAGATTGCCTTTTTGGTGGTGCCGATGGTGGGCGCGTTCTTCATCGACATCATCAATGTCATTGTGATCAAGCTGTATCTGGCCCTGCCATTCTTCGCGGCGGTCTGAGTTCGGATTCGTTTCGAGCAGCCGTACAAAAAAATGCCCGTATCTTGCGATACGGGCATTTTTTATCTGCGAATCGACACCTAGATGGTCAGCGTCCAGTCGTAGTCGACGATCAGCGGCGCATGTTGCGAAAACCGTGGCTGACGCGGCAGGCGTGCACTGCGCACGGAGCGCCGCAAGCCCGGGGTCAGGATCTGGTAGTCGAAGCGCCAGCCCAGATTGAGCATCTCGGCCTGCTCGTTGTCCGGCCACCAGCTGTACTGGTCGCCTTCACGGCTGACTTCGCGCAAGGCATCGACGTAGCCCATGTTGCCGACAATCTCGTCCATCCAGGCGCGCTCTGGCGCCAGGAAGCCCGGTGATTGCTGGCTGTCGCGCCAGTTCTTGATGTCGAGCTTCTGCTGCGCAACATACAGCGAGCCACAATAAATGTACTCGCGACGTTTGCGTCGCTGTTTGTCCAGGTATTTGCCGAAGTCGTCCATGAGCTTGAACTTCTGGTTCAAGTCCTCATCGCCGTTCATCCCCGAAGGAAACAGCAAGGTGGCAATACTGACTTTGTCGAAATCTGCTTGCAGGTAGCGCCCGTAGCGGTCGGCCGTCTCGAAACCGAGACCGCTGATGACAGCCTTCGGTTGCAACCGCGCGCAGGTCGGCTCGACCGACGCGGTGATCGCCGCGCTGGAGCGTA
>NZ_JBIUVX010000082.1:0-5914 GCF_044743175.1 Pseudomonas sp. NPDC087690 | reverse complement strand
GGCCTGGGCTTCAACCCGTACACCACGCAGATCGAACCGCACGACTACATCGCCGAGCTGTTCGACGCCATTGCGCGCTTCAACACCATCCTGATCGACTTCGACCGTGACATCTGGGGCTACATCTCCCTGGGTTATTTCAAACAGCGCACCATCGCTGGCGAAATCGGCTCGTCGACCATGCCGCACAAGGTCAACCCGATCGACTTCGAAAACTCCGAAGGCAACCTGGGCATCGCCAACGCACTGTTCCAGCACCTGGCGAGCAAACTGCCGATCTCCCGCTGGCAGCGCGACCTGACCGACTCCACCGTACTGCGCAACCTCGGTGTCGGCTTCGCCCACAGCGTGATCGCCTACGAAGCCAGCCTCAAAGGCATCAGCAAACTGGAGCTCAACGAGCAGAAGATTGCCGCTGACCTCGATGCTTGCTGGGAAGTCTTGGCTGAGCCGATCCAGACCGTGATGCGCCGCTACAACATCGAAAACCCGTACGAAAAGCTGAAAGAACTGACCCGCGGCAAGGGCATCAGCCCGGAAGCGTTGCAGACTTTCATCGACGGCCTGGACATGCCTGCGCAAGCGAAAGCCGAGCTCAAGCAACTGACCCCGGCCAACTACATCGGCAACGCTGTAGCGCAAGCCAAACGCATCTGATCGACCGTTTGACCCGCTTGAGACGCCCGGCCGCGCCGGGCGTTTTTATTCCCGTCTGAAAAGTGCTTTTTTTCAATAGGTTACATATGAATCCCGATATTCCTCTTCAACTTCTGGGCGGCATCACAGCACGTGAATTCCTGCGCGACTACTGGCAGAAAAAGCCGCTGCTGATCCGCCAGGCGATTCCTGACTTCGAAAGCCCGATCGACGCCGACGAACTGGCCGGCCTGGCCCTGGAAGAAGAAGTCGAATCGCGCTTGGTGATCGAGCACGGCGAGCGCCCATGGGAACTGCGTCGCGGCCCGTTCGCTGAAGACGAATTCAGCAAGCTGCCGGAAAAAGAGTGGACCCTGCTGGTTCAGGCCGTTGACCAATTCGTCCCGGAAGTCAGCGAGCTGCTGGAAAACTTCCGCTTCCTGCCGAGCTGGCGCGTCGACGACGTGATGATCAGCTTCGCCGCCCCGGGTGGCAGCGTCGGTCCGCACTTCGACAACTACGACGTGTTCCTGCTGCAAGGCCACGGCAAGCGCAACTGGAAAATCGGCCAGATGTGCGATTCCGAGAGCCCGTTGCTGCAACACGCCGATCTGCGCATCCTCGCCGAATTCCACGAAACCGAAGAATGGGTTCTGGAACCAGGCGACATGCTCTACCTGCCGCCGCGTCTGGCTCACTGCGGTGTCGCGGTCGACAACTGCATGACCTACTCGGTCGGCTTCCGTGCACCAAGCGCCTCTGAAGTGCTGACCCACTTCACCGACTTCCTCAGCCAGTTCCTGACTGACGAAGAGCGCTACACCGATGCTGACGCCAAGCCAGCCGTCGATCCGCACCAGATTCAGCACGATGCCCTGGATCGCCTGAAAAGCCTGCTCGCCGAGCACATGAGCGACGAGCGTCTGCTGCTGACCTGGTTCGGCCAGTACATGACCGAGCCGCGTTATCCGGAACTGGTGGTTGGCCCGGAAGACGTCGAAGAAGAAGATTTCCTCAGCGCTCTGCAGGATGGCGCCATCTTGATCCGCAACCCGAGCGCGCGTCTGGCGTGGTCGGAAGTCGATGACGATCTGCTGTTGTTCGCCAGCGGCCAGAGCCGTTACCTGCCGGGCAAGCTGCGCGAACTGCTGAAGCTGATCTGCGCCGCTGACGCCCTGCACACCGAGAACCTCGGTGAGTGGCTGAACGACGAAGACGGTCGCGGCCTGCTCTGCGAACTGGTCAAGCAAGGTAGCCTGGGGTTCGCTGATGAATAAAATTCGCGTTCGTGTCGCAGACTGGCAGAAGGACATCGCCGAGATCCGGCGCATTCGTGAAACGGTGTTCATTGCCGAGCAATCGGTGCCACCTGAGCTGGAATGGGACGCGGATGACGCGACCGCCGTACATTTTCTGGCGTTTGAAGGCGACTTTCCGATTGGTACTGCGCGTCTGTTGCCTGATGGGCACATCGGCCGCGTTTCCGTGCTGAAAGACTGGCGCGGGATGAAGGTCGGTGATGCGCTGATGCAAGCGGTGATTGCTGAAGCTGAAGAACGCGGGTTGAAGCAGCAAATGCTCAGCGCGCAGGTGCAGGCCACGGCGTTCTATGAGCGTTTGGGCTTCAGCTTGGTCAGCGAGGAATTCCTCGAAGCCGGGATTCCGCATGTCGACATGGTTCGCCATTCGGCATAAGACCGCGGCGCGGCGATCGCGAGCAGGCTCACTCCTACAATTGAAATGCGATTCCCTGTAGGAGTGAGCCTGCTCGCGATGGCGCCCGCAAGCACCCCCCAAAACGCCCCGGCATCACCGATGCCGGGGCGTTTTGCTGTCTACGATTCAACTTGCCCCACCCAAGGCCGACAAACTGGCAATATCAAGCCTTTCGAACGCGGAGATAACGGACATGTCCCTACGCACCCTGCTCACCACCTTGCTGCTCGGCTGCAGTTTTTCGGTGATGGCAGCCACAGAAATCGTGCCTCTCAATTACCGCACCAGCACCGACATGCTGCCAATGGCGCAAGACTTCCTCGGCAAGGACGGTCAGGTCAGCGCCTACGGCAACCAACTGATCATCAAGGCCGAGCCAGACAAGATTCAGGAACTCAAGGCACTGATCACCCAGCTCGACACCGCGCCCAAGCGCCTGCTGATCACCGTCGACACCAACGAAAACAATGGTCGGGGCGACGAGGGTTATTCGGTCAATGGCGCCCAGCCAAGTCAGACCCGCATCATCAGCCGCAGCACCACCAGCCGTAACGGCGGCGTGCAACAGGTGCAAGCCAGCGAAGGCATGCCAGCGCTGATCCAGGTCGGGCAAAGCGTGCCGATCACCAACGTGCAGAGCGATTCCTATGGCGGTTACAACAGCCAGACCCAATACCGCAACGTCACTCGAGGGTTTTACGTCACCGCCAGCGTCACCGGCGACACCGTTCACCTGGCGATCACTACCAACAATGACCGAATGAGCCAGGAACGTTCCGATGTAGTGAACGTACAAAGTACCGACACAACTGTCAGCGGACGCCTCGGTGAATGGATCACCCTCGCCGGCGTCAACAGCCAGACCCAGGCTGACAAACAGGGCCTGACCCGCAGCTACTCGACTCAAGGTCGGGATGACATGACCTTGCGGGTCAAAGTCGACACGTTGGACTAAAGCACCGAAAACTGACTGATTAGTCGTATTAGACGAAAGATGTAGTGCTTGAAAAAAAGCACTACAAAACGTTTGACGAGGCAAAAAAGCGAAGGCATGATGGCCTCGCTCCCGCTAATCAGAGGCCCTGGCAAGGGCCTTCGAAGCGATGTTCGCACCTACCCCGCGAACCGTTTCGTGTCTGTACCGCCCACAAGGTGTGTTTGACGAGGTTGCCGACTGGAACGAAGTTGTCCCGAGGGACGGAAGCGTAATTAGGTAACCCGGCTCCACACTGTAGACCGTATAAAGGCCCACGACGCCCGAATGCGCCCGCAGTCCGCCACTACCTGCTCACTTCCCCTCGAGCCCATCGTTCATCCCGTCGCCTACCCCGCCGAAACCGACTTGACCACCTAAGCTTCTGGTCAGCGAGCGCAGGAATTTTCCACCGCAGAACAACTTTTCATAAAAGACGCGACGAGGTTTATCTCCATGGCACTGACACGCGAACAGCAAATTGCAGCCCTCGAAAAAGACTGGGCTGAAAACCCGCGCTGGAAAGGCGTGACACGCACTTACTCCGCTGCTGACGTCGTCCGTCTGCGTGGCTCGGTTCAACCTGAGCACACCTTTGCAAAAATGGGCGCCGACAAGCTGTGGAACCTGGTCACCCAGGGTGCCAAGCCGTCCTTCCGTCCTGAGAAAGATTTCGTCAACTGCATGGGCGCCCTGACCGGCGGCCAGGCTGTTCAGCAGGTTAAAGCCGGTATCCAGGCGATCTACCTGTCGGGCTGGCAGGTGGCTGCGGACAACAACTCCGCTGAATCCATGTACCCGGACCAGTCGCTGTACCCGGTGGATTCGGTTCCAACCGTGGTCAAGCGCATCAACAACTCGTTCCGTCGTGCTGACCAGATCCAGTGGAAAGCCGGCAAGAACCCGGGCGACGACGGCTACATCGACTACTTCGCGCCGATCGTGGCTGACGCTGAAGCCGGTTTCGGCGGCGTTCTGAACGCTTACGAGCTGATGAAGAGCATGATCGAAGCAGGCGCCGCCGGCGTTCACTTCGAAGACCAACTGGCCTCCGTGAAAAAATGCGGCCACATGGGCGGTAAAGTACTGGTTCCTACCCAGGAAGCCGTACAGAAGCTGACCGCTGCACGTCTGGCCGCTGACGTTGCCGGTACGCCGACCATCATCCTGGCCCGTACCGACGCGAACGCTGCTGACCTGCTGACTTCCGATTGCGACCCGTACGACCAGCCGTTCGTGACTGGCGAGCGCACTCAGGAAGGTTTCTACAAGGTTCGCGCTGGCCTCGATCAAGCCATCGCTCGTGGCCTGGCTTACGCGCCATACGCCGACCTGATCTGGTGCGAAACCGCCAAGCCGGATCTGGACGAGGCTCGTCGCTTCGCTGAAGCGATCAAAAAGGAATACCCGGACCAACTGCTGTCGTACAACTGCTCGCCTTCCTTCAACTGGAAGAAAAACCTGGACGACGCGACCATCGCCAAGTTCCAGCGCGAACTGTCCGCCATGGGTTACAAGCACCAGTTCATCACTCTGGCCGGCATTCACAACATGTGGCACAGCATGTTCAACCTGGCGCACGACTACGCCCGCAACGACATGACTGCCTACGTGAAGCTGCAAGAGCAGGAATTCGCTGACGCTGCCAAGGGTTACACCTTCGTGGCTCACCAGCAGGAAGTGGGCACCGGCTACTTCGACGACATGACCACCGTGATTCAAGGTGGCTCGTCTTCGGTAACCGCACTGACCGGTTCGACTGAAGAAGAACAGTTCCACTGATCTGCTTCGCCTGAGCAAACGGCCCCTGCGGATCGAATAGAAAGCTAACCGCAGAGCCGAAAAACTGACGCCCCGACTGGTTCGGGGCGTTTTTTTTGCCCCGATTTAATGAACACCACAAATCCCTGTAGGAGTGAGCCTGCTCGCGATAGAGGTGTGTCAGCTTGCGCATACTGTGACTGACCCACCGCTATCGCGAGCAGGCTCACTCCTACAGGGATCGGTGTCGTTCGGAGAAAACATTGATCCAGCGCGGTACATCCGTCAGAAAAATCCGCTAAAACGGGCGCCGTCGCTACTTGCAGTAACGCGCAAGTAAGACAACTTCCCAACTTCCATCCCGTTAAACAGTTACAAAACCACTCCAAACGATATCAATTATCATTTAGCCACAACTATGTTCGTTACATTCCCTACAAAACATTATTTGCATAAACCCGCCTAATGCCCGCAACGCATGGGCTGCAGGGCAGTGGAGATGCGCTATGTCCTTATTCCAATAAATAATTTCGCTATAGGAATTTTACTTGCAGGGTGTTTAGCCATAAAATCAGCGCGATTGATTGCTGCGACATATCGTCACTGCCTATTTCTTTATCAAGCTCAGAGACCTTTGCTCTCTGTTAAGGATTACCAGCATGCCCGAAGCGACAGGACTCATGGCCCACAACTGGGGCTTTGCCATTTTCCTTCTGGGTGTCGTCGGCCTGTGTGCCTTCATGCTTGGCGTCTCCAGCCTCCTCGGGTCAAAACCCTGGGGTCGCAGCAAAAACGAACCGTTCGAGACCGGCATGCTACCGACCGGTG
>NZ_JBIUVX010000081.1:4261-6234 GCF_044743175.1 Pseudomonas sp. NPDC087690 | reverse complement strand
ATGGTCGCGACACCTTTACCTATAGCGTCACGGATCTTGTCGGTGTCGATCTTCGTCGCTATCATGGTCGGTGCGTTGGCCGACAGTTCGGTACGCGACTGGCCGATGATCTGGTTCATCTGACCGAGGATGTTCAGGCGCGCTTCCAGGGCTTGGCCCAGAGCGATTTCCATGATTTCTTCGGTGATGCCTTTGATCTTGATGTCCATCTGCAGCGCGGTAACACCTTTGGCGGTACCGGCTACTTTGAAGTCCATGTCGCCCAGGTGGTCTTCGTCACCGAGGATGTCGGTCAGGACGGCGAATTTCTCGCCTTCTTTAACCAGACCCATGGCGATACCGGCAACCGGCGCCTTCATCGGCTCACCATCGTCCATCAGGGCCAGGGAAGCGCCGCAAACGGAAGCCATCGAGCTCGAACCGTTGGATTCGGTGATTTCCGAAACCACACGGATGGTGTACGGGAACACGTCAGCGGCTGGCAGCATGGCTGAAACCGAACGACGGGCCAGACGGCCGTGACCGATTTCACGACGACCAGCACCACCCATGCGACCACACTCGCCCACCGAGAACGGAGGGAAGTTGTAGTGCAGCATGAACGGGTCTTTTTTCTCGCCTTCCAGGGTGTCCAGCAGCTGTGCGTCACGGGCGGTGCCCAGTGTTGCAACAACCAGAGCCTGGGTTTCACCACGGGTGAACAGTGCCGAACCGTGAGTCTTCGGCAGAACGCCGACTTCGATGTTCAGCGGACGTACGGTTTTGGTGTCGCGACCGTCAATACGTGGCTTGCCGTTGACGATGTTTTCGCGAACGGTGCGGTATTCGATTTCGCCGAAAGCGGCTTTGACTTCGCTGGACGAAGGCTGGCCTTCTTCACCGGACAGCTTGGCAACCACCTGATCCTTCAGCTCACCCAGGCGAGCGTAACGGTCGGCCTTGATGGTGATGGTGTAAGCCTGGGAGATTGCGTCGCCGAACTCGGCACGGATAGCGCCCAGCAGTTCGGTGGCTTCTGGCGCCGGAGCCCAGTTCCAGGTTGGCTTGGCAGCTTCAGCGGCCAGTTCTTTGACGGCGTTGATCACCACCTGGAACTCGTCGTGAGCAAACAGTACGGCGCCCAGCATCTGGTCTTCGGTCAGCTCTTTGGCTTCCGATTCAACCATCAGTACGGCGTCGGAAGTACCGGCAACGACCATGTCCAGGCTCGAAGCAGCTTGCTGCTCGTAAGTCGGGTTCAGCAGGTAGCCGGTGCTTTCGTGGAAGGCAACGCGAGCGGCGCCGATCGGGCCGTCGAACGGAATGCCCGAAATGGCCAGGGCAGCCGAGGTACCGATCATCGCAGCGATGTCCGGATCGGTCTTCTTGCTGGTGGAAACAACGGTGCAGACAACCTGCACTTCGTTCATGAAACCTTCTGGGAACAGCGGACGGATCGGACGGTCGATCAGTCGGGATGTCAGGGTTTCTTTTTCGGAAGGACGGCCTTCACGCTTGAAGAAACCGCCAGGGATCTTACCGGCAGCGTAAGTCTTTTCCTGGTAGTGAACCGACAGAGGGAAGAAGCCCTTGCCTGGATCGGCTTGTTTTGCACCGACTACAGTCACCAATACGCTGACGTCGTCGTCAACGGTGACCAATACTGCGCCGGAGGCCTGACGGGCGATACGGCCAGTCTCGAGGGTAACGGTCGATTGACCGAACTGGAATTTTTTGATTACCGGGTTCACGGTGTCCTACCTTCTTTGTGGCTCTTGGGGGAACTGGTTTCTTGCGAATTCTTGGGCAATGTCGGGAATCGGCCCAACGCCTGTCCAGGGTAAAACATGCATCCAGATAAAACTTGAGGCTGGGAGCCTGCAAGACGCCGGCGGTAAACCGCTGACGTCCGACAGACCACCAACCTCATAGCGCAATCGCTGATTAGCGACGCAGACCCAGGCGAGCGATCAGAGCGCTGTAACGGCTCACGT
>NZ_JBIUVX010000081.1:0-4251 GCF_044743175.1 Pseudomonas sp. NPDC087690 | reverse complement strand
ATCAGCTTGCGACGCTTGTTTACCATGCTGATCAGACCTAGTCGGGAGTGGTGATCTTTACCGTTGGCCTTGAAGTGACCCTGCAGTTTGTTGATGTTGTGGGTCAGCAGTGCAACTTGCACTTCTGGCGAACCAGTGTCACCAACAGCTTGCTGGTAGTCAGCAACGATTTGAGCTTTTTCTTGAACGTCGAGAGCCATGAGGCAATCCTTTTATCAGGAAACTGTTTCAGGGAAACAGTTTCAACAGGCCAGGGACAAATCCCTGTATCTATAAATGAGTCGTGACCGTGCCTGTTAACAGCCACACTCGCCGACCTGCTATTACACAGGCCGGTTCCGGTCATTCTGACCGAATCAAACGACGTGGCGCGATGCGCCCGTCTTCGCTCACTTCACCGATACCGATGAAGCGACCATTGTGATCCTGTACCCGCACCATGCCGAACTTCGGAGCATCCGGAGCACGCACCGGCTGACCGTTGAGCCAGTAGAACGCGCTCGCTTCCGAGAAGTGCAGCAACGGCCATTCGAGCAAGCCGCTGTCCGATGGCATGAGGAAGCGATCAACCGCTTCATTGCCGCCTTCGGCATGTACCGCTTCCAGTTCTTCGAGGGTAACTGTCTGCGCCAGGGTGAAAGGCCCGGCCTGGGTACGACGCAATTCTGCGACGTACGCACCACAACCGAGTTGCTCACCGATATCCTCCACCAGGGTGCGAATATAGGTGCCCTTGCTGCAATCCACCGCAAGACGCGCAGTATCGCCTTCGAAGGCCAGCAATTCCAAGCGCGCAATAGTAACAGAACGCGGTTCGCGCTCCACTACTTCGCCTGCACGAGCCAGCTTGTACAACGGTTGGCCATCACGCTTGAGCGCCGAGTACATCGGCGGTATCTGACTGATTTGCCCACGAAATTTCGGCAAGGCCGCTTCGACATCGGCGCGACCAACGGTCACCGGGCGCTCCTGCAGAACTTCACCCTCGGCGTCTGCCGTGGTGGTGGTCTTGCCCAGTTGCGCCAGGGTTTCATAACCCTTGTCGGAATCGAGCAGGTATTGCGAGAACTTGGTCGCCTCACCGAAGCACAGCGGCAAGACGCCGGTGGCCAGCGGATCCAGACTGCCGGTGTGGCCGGCCTTCTCGGCGTTGAGCAACCAGCGAACCTTCTGCAACGCAGCGTTGGAGGTGAACCCCAACGGCTTGTCGAGCAGGATGATGCCGCTGACGTTACGACGGATACGTTTGACCTGAGCCACCGAATTACTCCTTGGTGTCTTCAGGTTCAGCAACGACCGGGTGCTGATTGTCTTCAGCAACGGCACGCTCGATCAGCGCCGACAAGTGCGCGCCACGGACGACGGATTCGTCGTAGTGGAAGTGCAGTTGCGGCACGCTGCGCAGTTTCATTTCACGGGCCAATTGCATGCGCAGGAAACCTGCAGCGGAATTGAGCACCTTGATGCTTTGCGCGATGTCTTCTGCGTTGTCCTGGCCCATCACGGTGATGAAAATCTTTGCGTGACCGACGTCACGGCTGACTTCCACAGCGGTAATGGTGACCAGACCCACACGTGGATCCTTGACTTCACGACGGATCAGTTGGGCAAGCTCGCGCTGCATCTGATCGCCGATACGTTGGGTACGGCTGTATTCTTTTGCCATGATTTGTTACCTGTTACTGCCCTGCGGCGAAACCCGCAAGGTCTGAAAGCGGCAAACGCCCGGCCTGACAAAAGCCAGACCGGGCGTTGCGTTTAGAGTCCGGGTGATGCGCCGCACGGTTGAGTACGGGCGACCATCACGGCTCCTGAAGTGCGCGAGTTAGAGGCTGCGAGCAACCTGAACCTTCTCGAAGACTTCGATCTTGTCGCCGACTTTAACGTCGTTGTAGCTCTTCACGCCGATACCGCATTCCATGCCGGCACGTACTTCGGAAGCGTCATCCTTGAAGCGGCGCAGGGATTCCAGCTCGCCTTCGAAGATAACGATGTCTTCACGCAGTACACGGATCGGACGGTTACGGTGCACAACACCTTCGATCACCATGCAACCGGCGATCGCGCCAAACTTCGGCGAACGGAACACGTCACGTACTTCGGCCACACCCAGGATGTTCTCGCGAACATCGCTGCCGAGCATGCCGGTCAGGGCTTTCTTGACGTCTTCGATGATGTCGTAGATCACGTTGTAGTAACGCATGTCCAGACCTTCCTGCTCGACGATCTTCCGTGCGCCAGCATCGGCACGCACGTTGAAGCCGAACAGTACAGCGTTCGAAGCCAGTGCCAGGTTAGCGTCGGACTCGGTGATACCACCGACACCGCCACCCACAACGCGCACTTGTACTTCGTCGTTGCCCAGGCCATTCAAGGCACCGTTCAACGCTTCCAGCGAACCACGGACGTCGGATTTGAGGACGATGTTGAGCGTCTTCTTCTCGGCCTGACCCATGTTTTCGAAGATGTTTTCCAGCTTGCCGGCGTGAGCGCGAGCCAGTTTGACTTCGCGGAACTTGCCTTGACGGAACAGAGCCACTTCACGGGCTTTCTTCTCGTCAGCAACCACACTCATCTCGTCGCCAGCGTCCGGGGTACCGTCCAGGCCGAGGATCTCGACAGGGATGGATGGACCGGCTTCCTTGATTGGCTTGCCGTTCTCGTCGAGCATGGCGCGAACGCGGCCATAGTTCGAACCGACCAGGACCATGTCGCCTTGGCGCAGGGTACCGTCTTGAACCAGAACGGTTGCCACCGGGCCACGACCTTTGTCGAGACGTGATTCAACCACAACGCCACGGCCAGGAGCCGACGGAGTCGCTTTCAGTTCGAGAACTTCAGCTTGCAGCAGAACGGCTTCAAGCAGCTCGTCCACGCCGGTACCGACTTTCGCCGAAACCGGAACGAACGGCGTATCACCGCCCCACTCTTCGGAGGTCACGCCGTGAACCGACAGTTCGCTACGGATGCGATCGAGATCAGCGCCCGGCTTGTCGATCTTGTTCACCGCTACAACCAGTGGAACGCCAGCCGCTACTGCGTGCTGAACCGCTTCAATGGTCTGCGGCATCACGCCGTCGTCCGCTGCAACCACCAGAATCACGATGTCAGTCGCCTTGGCACCACGAGCACGCATTGCGGTAAACGCGGCGTGACCCGGGGTGTCGAGGAAGGTGACCATGCCGCGTTCGGTTTCAACGTGGTATGCACCGATGTGCTGGGTGATACCACCGGCTTCGCCAGCAGCAACCTTGGCACGACGGATGTAGTCGAGCAGGGAAGTTTTACCGTGGTCAACGTGGCCCATTACGGTCACGACTGGTGCACGGGAGAACGACTCACCTTCAAACTTCAGGGACTCGGCCAGGGAATCTTCCAGGGCGGTGTCGCTGACCAGGGTCACTTTGTGGCCCAGTTCTTCGGCTACCAGTTGAGCAGTTTCCTGATCAAGCACCTGGTTGATGGTCGCTGGAGTACCCAGTTTGAACATGAACTTGATGATTTCAGCAGCCTTGACCGACATCTGATTGGCGAGATCGCCAACAGTGATGGTCTCGCCGATCTGCACATCACGCACGACAGGGCCGGTTGGGCTCTGGAAACCGTGAGCGTTGCGCTTCTTCAGCTTGGCCTTGCCGCGACCACCGCGACGGAAGCCATCGCTTTCTTCGTCGGTAGTGCGTGGCGCCACGCGTGGAGCCGGCGCTTTTTCTTTGACCGAAGCGCGATGCGGAGCGTTTTTGCGCTCGCCATCACCACCGCCGCTGCGACGATTGTTGTCGTCGGCACGTGGTTTGTCCGGACGGCGCTGTTCGTTCTGCTTGTTGCGAACGTCAGCTGACGGTGCTGGAGCAGCGGCTACCACCGGTGCGCTTTCGCGAACAGGTTCGGCAACTGCAGCCGGCGCCGAAGCGGCGTTGGTAGCGGTTTGCGCAGCAGCAGGCTGGCGACGCGCTTCTTCTTCGGCGCGTTGCTTGGCTTCTTCTTCAGCCTTCTGACGGGCAGCATTTTCTACTGCGCGACGCTCATCCAGTTCACGCTTGCGTTCGGCTTCGATTTCTTCCGGGCTACGCTGTACGAAAACTTTCTTTTTGCGGACTTCTACGCTGATGCTTTTGCTACCAGCCACACGCAGGGTGCTGGTGGTTTTACGCTGCAGCGTGATCTTGCGTGGTTCTTCCACTTTCGCCTTGTGGCTGCTTTTCAAGTGAGTCAGCAGGGACTGCTTCTCACTGTCAGTCTCATTTTCTT
>NZ_JBIUVX010000080.1:0-6743 GCF_044743175.1 Pseudomonas sp. NPDC087690 | reverse complement strand
TTGACTACATCATCCCAGGCAACGATGACGCAATCCGCGCTATCCAGCTGTACATGGGGTCGATGGCTGATGCAGTGATCCGCGGTCGCAACAATGTTTCCGGCGGCACTGTAGAATTCGCAGCTGAAGAAACTCAGGCTGCAGCTGAGTAATTGACGCCCTGGCGTTGACTCAGTAAGCAAAAAGGGGGCTTGGCCCCCTTTTTGCCACCTCGAAAACCATTTGTCGGCGCCCGCAGCACTATTTGTAATGTGCGGCAGCTAACAAGGGTGGTTCGGGAAGAATTGAACGCCCGTTCGATCGGGTGGAATGGTTGAAAACCTATCCAAGAGGAATTTGAAAATGGCAGCAATTACTGCAGCGTTGGTTAAAGAACTGCGCGAGCGTACCGGCGAAGGCATGATGGATTGCAAGAAAGCCCTGGAAAAGGCTGACGGCGACATCGAAAAAGCCATTGATGACATGCGTGCTTCGGGCGCGATCAAAGCTGCGAAAAAAGCTGGCAACGTTGCCGCTGAAGGCGCAATCGCTATCAAGGACGACGGTAAAGCTGCCGTTATCCTGGAAGTGAACTCGCAGACCGACTTCCTGGCTCTGCAAGACGACTTCAAAAACTTTGTTGCTGCCAGCGTTGAAAAAGCGTTCGCTGACAAACTGACCGAAGCTGCTCCGCTGATCGCTGCTCAAGAAGCCGCTCGCGAAGCACTGGTTGCCAAAGTAGGCGAAAACGTCAACATCCGTCGTCTGACCCGTATCGAAGGTGACGTTGTAGGTTCGTACCTGCACGGCAACAAGATCGGTGTGGTTGTGGCTCTGAAAGGCGGTGACGTCGAGCTGGCCAAAGACATCGCGATGCACGTAGCTGCAAGCAACCCTGAGTTCCTGCTGCCTTCGCAGGTTTCGGCTGAAGCGATCGAGCGTGAAAAAGCTGTGTTCCTGCAGCTGAACGAAGAGAAAATCAAAGGCAAGCCGGAAAACATTGTTGAGAATATGGTCAAAGGCCGTATCAGCAAGTTCCTGGCAGAAGCAAGCCTGGTTGAGCAGGCGTTCGTCAAGAACCCTGAAATCAAGGTTGGCGAGCTGGCCAAGAAAGGCGGCGCAGAAATCGTTTCCTTCACTTACTACAAAGTAGGCGAAGGCATTGAGAAGCCGGTCGACAACTTCGCTGAAGAAGTTGCTGCCCAGCTGGCTGCCGCCAAGCAATAAGACGGTTTTCCAACTGTCGCCCGAAAGAGGCTGCCCGCTTACGCGCGCAGCCTCTTTTCAGATGGGGTTGCCAATTTTTAATTGGTTTCCACTTGGAACTGACTTACAAAGCCATGTTCCGATGGCGCTGAAGCAGCGCCAAGCTAGAGTGAACGCCAGCTGTAAACAGCTCGCAAAGAATTTTTAAATACGCCGCAGGAGAGATTCGCAATGGCTCAGCAGGGCAGTGGTTATCAGGCTCGCTATAAACGCATTCTACTCAAGCTTAGCGGCGAGGCCCTGATGGGCTCCGAAGAGTTCGGGATCGATCCGAAAGTTCTCGATCGCATGGCGCTGGAAGTCGGCCAACTGGTTGGCATCGGCGTGCAGGTCGGTCTGGTGATCGGTGGCGGCAACCTGTTCCGCGGTGAAGCATTGAGCAAAGCCGGTATGGATCGGGTGACAGGCGACCACATGGGCATGCTGGCCACTGTGATGAACGCCCTGGCCATGCGCGATGCGCTGGAACGTGCCAATATTTCGGCCATCGTGATGTCGGCCATTTCCATGGTTGGCGTGACCGATCATTATGATCGCCGCAAAGCCATGCGCCACCTGAACTCCAAGGACGTGGTGATTTTCGCGGCCGGTACCGGTAATCCGTTCTTCACCACGGATTCGGCAGCCTGCCTGCGTGCAATCGAAATCGATGCCGATGTCGTGCTCAAAGCGACCAAGGTCGATGGCGTCTATACCGCTGACCCGTTCAAAGACCCGCATGCCGAGAAGTTCGATCATCTGACTTATGATGAAGTGCTGGATCGCAAGCTGGGTGTAATGGATCTGACAGCTATTTGCCTGTGCCGCGACCACAAGATGCCGCTGCGCGTATTCAACATGAACAAGCCCGGCGCTCTGCTGAACATCGTACACGGCGGCGCGGAAGGCACCCTGATCGAGGAAGGTCAACAATGATCAACGAAATCAAGAAAGACGCTCAAGAGCGCATGCAGAAATCCCTGGACTCTCTGGCCCACGCTTTCGGTCAGATTCGTACCGGCAAGGCTCACCCAAGCATTCTGGGTAGCGTGATGGTGCCTTACTACGGCACTGATACCCCGCTGAGCGGCGTCGCCAACGTCACCGTGAAAGACTCGCGCACTCTTCAAGTCGTGGCCTTCGAGCGCAATATGCTCGCTGCCGTCGATAAAGCGATCCAGAGCGCTGGTCTGAACCTCAATCCGACCAACCTTGGCGAGTTGCTGTTGATCCCGATGCCTGCCCTCACCGAAGAAACCCGCAAAGGTTTCACCAAGCAGGCGCGTAGCGCAGCGGAAGACGCCCGTGTTGCGGTGCGCAACATTCGTCGCGATGCGCTGGGTGATCTGAAGAAGCTGGTCAAGGACAAGGAAATCAGCGAAGACGAAGAGCGTCGTGCTGTCGCTGATATCGACAAGCTGACCAAAGATGCCGAGGCCCAGATCACCAAGGCCACGGACGAGAAAGAAAAAGACCTGATGGCCGTATAAGGGTCGAGCTTTAAATGGACAAGACCAAGCAGACTGCGCCGTCCGCGGTGCCGCGCCATGTCGCGATCATCATGGATGGCAATAATCGCTGGGCGAAAAAACGCTTTATGCCGGGTGTCGCCGGGCATAAAGCGGGCGTGGATGCTGTGCGTGCCGTCATCGAGGTGTGTGCCGAGGCCAAGGTCGAGGTGCTGACCCTGTTCGCGTTTTCCAGTGAGAACTGGCAGCGGCCGGCCGATGAAGTCAGTGCCTTGATGGATCTGTTTTTCAAGGCGTTGCGTCGTGAGGCCAAGCGCCTCAACGACAACAACATAAGCCTGCGCATCATCGGCGATCGTTCGCGCTTTCATCCGGAACTTCAGGCAGCAATGCGTGAAGCTGAAGCGATGACGGCGGGTGCCAACCGTTTCATCCTGCAGATCGCTGCCAATTATGGCGGTCAGTGGGATATTGCGCAGGCTGCTCAGCGTCTGGCGCGTGAAGTCCAGGCCGGGCACCTGCGTCCGGAAGACATCACCCCGGATCTGCTGCAAACCTGTCTGGCAACTGGCGACCTGCCGTTGCCTGATCTGTGCATTCGTACTGGCGGCGAGCATCGCATCAGCAACTTCTTGCTGTGGCAACTGGCTTATGCCGAGTTGTACTTCTCCGACCTGTTCTGGCCGGACTTCAAACACGATGCCATGCGCAATGCGCTGGCTGATTACGCTTCGCGTCAACGTCGTTTCGGTAAAACGAGCGAACAGATCGAAGCTGGAGCCCGGGTTTAATGCTTAAACAACGAATCATTACTGCGCTGATCCTGCTGCCGATCGCCTTGTGCGGGTTTTTCCTGCTTGAAGGTTCGGGCTTTGCACTGTTCATCGGTCTGGTCGTGAGCCTGGGTGCCTGGGAATGGGCGCGTCTGGCGGGTTTCACTGCGCAAGCGTTCCGTGTCGGCTTTGCCGCCGTGGTCGCCTTGATGCTGTTCGTCATGTACATCCTGCCGGGCCTTGCGCCATGGGTGTTGGGTGCGTCCGTGTTGTGGTGGGCGGTGGCGACCTGGCTGGTACTGACCTATCCGCGTTCGAGCGGGCACTGGTCCAGTGCCGCGAGCAAACTGGTCATTGGTCTGTTGATTCTGCTGCCGGCCTGGCAAGGTCTGGTGCAGATCAAACAGTACCCGCTGGGTAACTGGCTGATCATGGCGGTGATGGTTCTGGTCTGGGGCGCTGATATCGGTGCCTACTTTTCCGGCCGGGCTTTCGGCAAGCGCAAGCTGGCGCCACACGTCAGTCCCGGTAAAAGCTGGGAAGGTGTCTATGGCGGTCTGGCTCTGAGTCTGGTGATTACCGCGATTGTCGGCCTGGTGCGCGACTGGACGGTGGCCGAGTTGCTCAAAGGGCTGATCGGCGCTGCATTGATCGTATTCATTTCGGTTGTGGGCGATCTCACGGAAAGCATGTTCAAGCGTCAATCCGGCATCAAGGACAGCAGTAACCTGCTGCCTGGCCATGGTGGCGTGCTCGATCGTATCGACAGCCTGACCGCGGCCATTCCGGTATTTGCAGTGTTGTTGTGGATGGCTGCACCTTGAGCCGTCCACAGCAGATCACTGTTCTGGGGGCGACCGGCTCGATCGGTTTGAGTACTCTCGATGTCATTGCGCGTCATCCTGAGCGTTATCAGGTGTTTGCGCTCAGTGGTTTCACTCGACTGAGTGAGTTGTTCGCTTTGTGCGTGCGTCATGTGCCGCAGTACGCGGTTGTCCCGCAAGCAGAAGCGGCGCGCAGCCTGCAGGATGACTTGCGGGCGGCCGGGTTGCCGACCCGTGTGCTGGTCGGGGAGGAGGGCTTGTGCCAGGTCGCAGCGGCCCCTGAGGTCGATGCTGTCATGGCGGCCATCGTGGGTGCCGCCGGGCTGCGTCCAACGCTGGCGGCGGTCGAGGCGGGCAAGAAGATTCTTCTGGCCAACAAGGAAGCGCTGGTAATGTCCGGCGCCTTGTTCATGCAAGCCGTGCGTAAAAGCGGTTCGGTGCTGCTACCGATCGACAGCGAACACAATGCGATTTTCCAGTGCATGCCGCAGGATTTCGCTCGCGGATTGAGTGCTGTGGGGGTGCGTCGGATTTTGCTGACCGCTTCTGGTGGTCCTTTCCGGCAGACGCCAATGGCCGAGTTGGCGCACGTTTCGCCTGATCAGGCCTGTGCGCACCCGAACTGGTCCATGGGGCGCAAGATCTCCGTGGATTCGGCGAGCATGATGAACAAAGGACTTGAATTGATCGAGGCCTGCTGGCTGTTCGATGCCAAGCCTGCGCAGGTCGAGGTGGTGATTCACCCGCAGAGCGTGATCCATTCGTTGGTCGATTACGTGGATGGTTCGGTGTTGGCGCAGTTGGGCAACCCCGATATGCGTACACCGATTGCCAATGCGCTGGCCTGGCCTGAACGCATCGACTCCGGTGTTGCGCCGCTGGATCTGTTTGCGATTGCCCGGTTGGATTTCGAAGCGCCGGATGAAGAGCGCTTTCCATGCCTGCGTCTGGCTCGTCAAGCTGCTGAAGCAGGCGACAGCGCGCCGGCGATGTTGAATGCGGCCAATGAAGTCGCCGTGGCAGCGTTTCTCGACGGACGGGTTCGTTACCTCGAAATCGCGAGTATCATCGACGAAGTCTTGAATCTCGAACCGGTGGTCGCACTGGATGATCTCGAAACAGTGTTCATCGCGGACGCGAAAGCGCGAGTACTGGCTGAACAGTGGTTGAGTCGTCACAACCGATAGGTTTTGCAACACAATGGCTACACGCGGCACTGAACAGGATTGCGGAGAAAGTAGATGAGCGCGCTCTATATGATTGCCGGCACCCTGATCGCCTTGGGAGTGCTGGTCACTTTTCACGAATTCGGCCATTTCTGGGTCGCGCGTCGCTGTGGCGTCAAGGTTCTGCGTTTTTCCGTAGGCTTCGGCATGCCGCTGCTGCGCTGGCACGACAAGCAAGGCACCGAGTTTGTTGTTGCCGCGATCCCGTTGGGTGGCTACGTCAAGATGCTCGATGAGCGCGAAGGCGAAGTACCGGTCGATCAGCTGGATCAGTCGTTCAATCGCAAGTCCGTGCGTCAGCGTATCGCTATTGTGGCGGCGGGTCCCATCGCCAACTTTCTGTTGGCCCTGGTGTTTTTCTGGGTGCTGGCCATGCTCGGCAGCGAGCAGATACGTCCGGTTATCGGTGCGGTCGAGTCCGGCAGCATCGCCGCCAAGGCTGGCTTGACTTCAGGCCAGGAAATTGTCGCCATCGATGGAGAGCCGACGTCGGGTTGGGCGGCTGTCAATTTGCAGTTGGTGCGTCGTCTCGGCGAAAGCGGTTCCTTGCAGTTGATGGTGCGCGATCAAGGTTCCACCGCGGATTCGCCGCGTGAACTGGCGCTGGATCACTGGCTCAAAGGTGCCGATGAGCCGGATCCGATTCGCTCGCTGGGTATTCGTCCATGGCGTCCGGCACTGCCGCCGGTACTTGCCGAACTTGATCCGAAAGGTCCGGCGCAGGCGGCGGGTCTGAAAACCGGTGATCGTTTGCTCGCCCTTGATGGTCAGGCGCTGAACGACTGGCAGCAGGTGGTCGATACCGTTCGTACGCGTCCTGATACCAAAATCATGCTGCGCATCGAGCGCGACAGTGCTCAAATCGACGTCCCGGTCACCCTCGCGGCGCGCGGTGAAAGCAAGTCGCCAAGCGGATATCTGGGCGCTGGTGTAAAAGCTGTCGACTGGCCACCGGAGATGATCCGCGAGGTCAGTTACGGGCCTTTGGCCGCGATTGGCGAGGGCGCCCGTCGTACTTGGACCATGAGCATCCTGACGCTGGATTCACTGAAGAAAATGCTCTTCGGCGAGCTCTCGGTAAAAAACTTGAGTGGACCGATAACCATTGCTAAAGTGGCGGGCGCTTCTGCCCAGTCGGGCGTCGCTGATGTCCTGAATTTCCTTGCTGATCTGAGTTTTTGCCTGGGCGTTCTGATTGTGCTGCCCATTCCTGTACTGGATGGGGGG
>NZ_JBIUVX010000079.1:0-6957 GCF_044743175.1 Pseudomonas sp. NPDC087690 | reverse complement strand
CGACATGATGCAACACCTTTGTTGTTAAAAATATCAATCATTGATCTTTTCTGGTTTCAGTCAACCCGAACGGCCTGCCGAAGTCAAGCGAGGCCTTTTTTGCCCTAAAAAAGCGCTGCGAGGGCATTTATGGGGCACTTTCGGGCGTTTTTTTGTCCTTGGAAGACTGTGCACCCGCGGGCTTGAGCAGGCCGTGTTGTATTTTTTACGGGGGTGTTGTGTAAAAAAATGAACAAGGCTAAGCTCCGATCAAACCCATAACAGCAATAATACCGGGGTGCTTCATGTCTCGCCTGCCGTTAATCGGCATCACCGACTGCTCGCAACAGTCCGGTCTGCATGCTTATCACATCAGTGGCGACAAATCCGTCCGTAGCGCAGCCAGCATGGCTTGCCAGTTGCCGACGATGTTCCCGTCCATGGCCGTTCAAGCGCCAGCGTCCGATATTCTGGACGTACGGGAAAGCATCCTGTTTATGGCGTCCCCTTCCAATATAGATCGCTTTCACCCTCAAAGCCTGTGCCGCTTGCCCAGCCGTGCTCGTGATTCTGCACGCCTTGAGTGTGCACAGGAAATGCAACGCCAGCGTAAAGGGCAGGTAAGCTCCTCTTTCATTGTCTATGCGCGGTGCCAGGCGTAAGCCGGCACTGCGCGAGCAAGCCCCCCTTTAACGCGACGCTCAAAGCGTCAAACTTTGCCTGACATCCTGTCAGGAGACTCAGCCCAGAGGCATTTATGAGTAACAACCTCGACCAGCTCACCGATTGGTTGAAAGACCACAAGATCACAGAAGTCGAATGCATGATCGCCGACTTGACCGGTATCACCCGGGGCAAGATTTCGCCGACCAACAAGTTCATCGCCGAAAAAGGCATGCGTCTGCCAGAAAGCGTGCTGTTGCAGACCGTGACCGGCGACTACGTCGAAGACGACATCTATTACGAACTGCTCGACCCGGCCGACATCGACATGATCTGCCGCCCCGACCAGAACGCCGTGTACATGGTGCCGTGGGCCATCGAGCCAACTGCTCAAGTGATCCACGACACCTACGACAAGCAAGGCAACCCGATCGAGCTGTCGCCGCGCAACGTCCTCAAGAAAGTCCTCAAACTCTATGCCGACAAAGGCTGGCAGCCAATCGTGGCGCCGGAAATGGAGTTTTACCTGACCAAGCGCAGCGACGACCCTGACTATCCATTGCAGCCGCCAATCGGTCGCTCGGGCCGTCCGGAAATCGGTCGTCAGTCGTTCTCGATTGAAGCGGCGAACGAATTCGATCCGCTGTTCGAAGACGTCTACGACTGGTGCGAACTGCAGGAACTGGACCTCGACACACTGATCCACGAAGACGGCACGGCGCAGATGGAAATCAACTTCCGTCACGGCGACGCGCTGTCGCTGGCCGACCAGATCCTGGTGTTCAAACGCACCATGCGCGAAGCCGCGCTCAAGCACGACGTGGCCGCGACCTTTATGGCCAAGCCGATGACCGGCGAGCCGGGCAGTGCGATGCACTTGCACCAGAGCATCATCGACATCGAGACCGGCAAAAACGTTTTCTCTAATGAAGACGGCACCATGAGCCAGCTGTTCCTGCACCACATCGGTGGCCTGCAGAAGCTGATTCCTGAGCTGTTGCCGTTGTTCGCGCCGAACGTCAACTCGTTCCGCCGCTTCCTGCCGGACACCTCGGCACCGGTGAACGTCGAGTGGGGCGAAGAAAACCGCACCGTGGGCCTGCGTGTACCGGATGCCGGCCCGCAGAACCGCCGTGTCGAGAACCGCCTGCCGGGCGCTGACGCCAACCCCTACCTGGCGATCGCCGCGAGCCTGCTCTGCGGTTACATCGGCATGGTCGAAGGCCTCAACCCGAGCGCGCCAGTAGTGGGTCGTGGTTATGAACGCCGCAACCTGCGCCTGCCGTTGACCATCGAAGATGCGCTGGAGCGCATGGAAAACAGCGCGACCATCGAGAAGTACCTGGGCAAAACCTTCATCACTGGCTACGTCGCGGTAAAACGGGCCGAGCATGAAAACTTCAAGCGCGTGATCAGTTCCTGGGAGCGTGAGTACCTGCTCTTCGCCGTCTGATACGCCAGGCGCGGCCCTCAAAAAGCCGCGCCTTCACCGATAACAAGGAGAATTGGCATGACCAGCAACAACCCGCAAACCCGCGAGTGGCAAGCACTCAGCAATGATCACCACCTGGCCCCGTTCAGCGACTTCAAGCAGCTGAAAGAGAAAGGCCCGCGGATCATCACCAACGCCAAGGGCGTTTACCTGTGGGACAGCGAAGGCAACAAGATTCTCGACGGCATGGCCGGTCTGTGGTGTGTGGCCATCGGTTATGGTCGCGATGAGCTGGCCGACGCGGCCGCCAAACAGATGCGCGAACTGCCGTACTACAACCTGTTCTTCCAGACCGCGCACCCGCCGGCGCTGGAACTGGCCAAGTCGATTGCCGACGTCGCGCCAGAAGGCATGAACCACGTGTTCTTCACCGGTTCCGGCTCCGAAGGCAACGACACCATGCTGCGCATGGTTCGCCACTACTGGGCGATCAAGGGCCAGCCGGACAAAAAAGTCATCATCAGCCGCAAGAACGGTTATCACGGTTCGACCGTGGCCGGCGCGAGCCTCGGTGGCATGACGTATATGCACGAACAAGGCGACCTGCCGATCCCGGGCATCGTCCACATCGCGCAGCCGTACTGGTTCGCTGAAGGCGGCGACATGTCCCCGGAAGAGTTCGGTATCTGGGCAGCCAATCAGCTGGAAGAAAAGATTCTCGAAGTCGGCGTGGACAACGTCGGTGCCTTTATTGCCGAGCCGATCCAGGGCGCCGGCGGCGTGATCATTCCGCCAGACACCTACTGGCCGCGCATCAAGGAAATCCTCGCCAAGTACGACATCCTGTTCGTGGCGGACGAAGTGATCTGCGGTTTCGGCCGTACCGGTGAGTGGTTCGGTAGCGATTTCTACGACCTCAAACCCGACATGATGACCATCGCCAAAGGCCTGACCTCCGGTTACATCCCGATGGGTGGCCTGATCGTGCGCGACACCGTTGTTGCGGTGCTCAACGAGGGCGGCGATTTCAACCACGGCTTCACCTACTCCGGTCACCCGGTGGCGGCGGCTGTGGGTCTGGAAAACATCCGCATTCTGCGCGACGAAAAAATTATCGAGAACGCGCACAACGAAACGGCACCGTATTTGCAGAAACGTCTGCGGGAACTGAACGATCACCCGTTGGTGGGTGAAGTTCGCGGGGTCGGTCTGTTGGGCGCGATCGAGCTGGTGCAGGACAAGGCCACGCGCAAGCGTTACGAAGGCAAGGGCGTCGGCATGATCTGCCGCCAGTTCTGCTTCGACAACGGCCTGATCATGCGCGCTGTGGGCGACACCATGATCATCGCGCCACCGCTGGTGATCAGCAAAGCGGAGATCGATGAGCTGGTTACAAAGGCACGCAAATGCCTGGATCTGACCCTCAGTGCGTTGCAGGGCTAAGTGCTAGGCTCTGAGCGAGGGAGCTGCGGCGCTCTCGCTCAAAGCTGTCAGAAAGGCTGGTCTTTTCTTGAAAGACCGCCCCGGATCTTGCCAGACTAGCCGCGGTTCCAGTTGCCCGGGTTCGGCCGCTGAACAAAGTGGTTCAAAAAAAGAAAATTTGGAGCATTACGCATGAAGGCATTAGGCAAAAAGCTTGCTGGCAAGACACTTCTCGCGCTGTCCGTGGCGGGCATGATGGCGGGTGCGGTTCAGGCGGACGACAAGGTGTTGCACGTCTACAACTGGTCGGACTACATCGCTCCGGACACCGTGGCCAAGTTCGAGAAAGAGTCGGGCATCAAAGTCGTCTACGACGTTTTCGACAGCAACGAAACCCTCGAAGCCAAACTGCTGGCGGGCAAATCCGGGTATGACGTGGTGGTGCCCTCCAACAACTTCCTGGCCAAGCAGATCAAGGCTGGCGTGTATCAGGAACTGGACAAGTCCAAGTTGCCGAACTGGAAGAACCTCGACGAAGACCTGCTCAAAGCGGTTGGCGATGCCAGCGACCAAGGCAACAAACACGCCTTCCCGTACATGTGGGGCTCGATCGGCATCGGCTACAACCCGGAGAAGGTCAAGGCTGCACTGGGCATCGACAAGATCGATTCCTGGGACATCGTGTTCAAACCCGAGAATATCGAAAAACTCAAAAGCTGCGGCGTGAGCTTCCTCGACGCTCCGACCGAAATGATTCCGGCGGCCTTGCACTACCTGGGCAAGCCGACCAACAGCAAGGACAAGGCTGATCTGAAAGCCGCCGAAGACCTGTTCCTCAAGGTTCGCCCATCGGTTGCGTATTTCCACTCGTCCAAATACATCTCCGATCTGGCCAACGGCAACATCTGCGTCGCCGTCGGTTATTCGGGTGACCTGGAACAGTCCAAGACTCGCGCCAAGGAGGCCGGTGACAAGGTCAAACTGGCTTACACCATTCCGAAGGAAGGTGCCGGTACGTTCTATGACATGGTCGCCATTCCCAAGGATGCCGAAAACGTCGAAGCCGCTTACAAGTTCATGAACTATCTGCTGCAGCCGGAAGTGATGGCCGAGATCACCAACGCCGTACGTTTCCCGAACGGCAACAAGGCGGCAACGCCATTGGTGGACAAAGACATCACCAGCGATCCGAGCATTTACCCTTCGGCGGAAGTGAAGAAACAGCTGTATGCGATCAGCGATCAGGATGCTGCGACCTTGCGTCTGATCACTCGCAGTTGGACCAAGATCAAATCCGGCAAATAAGCCGTTTGAAGCCGTACCCGCTGGCCATCGTCTCCGTGACGATGGCCAGCGGGACAATTAAATGACAGAAAGTTTTGCTGGAACGGTTTTTCGAGGGTAAGTTGCGCGCCGGTTTTGTTGCCGGGCAGCCATGGCTGTCATGCAGCGCGGGGCAACTTGGGCCCAACTAATTTAGAGGACCTCCACTTGCCTATTTTTTCTTCTTTGCGCAAAGCCCTGCTGGCCACTGCCGGCCTGACGATTGCTGTCGGAGCCCAGGCCGCCGGTACGGTGCATATTTATAACTGGTCCGATTACATCGGCGAGACGACCCTGGCGGACTTCCAGAAAGCCACCGGAATCAAACCGGTCTATGACGTCTTCGATTCCAATGAAACCCTTGAAGGCAAGTTGCTGGCCGGGCGTACCGG
This sequence comes from Pseudomonas sp. NPDC087690, assembly GCF_044743175.1. NCBI lineage: Bacteria > Pseudomonadati > Pseudomonadota > Gammaproteobacteria > Pseudomonadales > Pseudomonadaceae > Pseudomonas > Pseudomonas sp. NPDC087690. The sequence continues at coordinate 1,746 of NZ_JBIUVX010000079.1, read as the reverse complement.
TTACGACGTGGTCGTGCCGTCGAACCACTTCCTCGGCAAGCAGATCAAGGCGGGCGCGTTCCAGAAGCTCGACCGCTCGCAGCTGCCCAATTATTCCAATCTCGACCCGGCGCTGCTCAAGCGTCTGGAGCAGAACGATCCGGGCAATCTGTACGCCGTGCCGTACCTGTGGGGAACCAACGGCATCGGTTACAACGTCGATAAAGTGAAGGCTGTGCTGGGTGTCGACAAGATCGATTCGTGGGGCGTTTTGTTCGAGCCCGAGAACATCAAGAAGCTGCAAAGCTGTGGCGTGGCATTCCTCGATTCAGCGGATGAGATGATGCCGACCGTGCTCAACTATCTGGGCCTGAATGCCAACAGCACCAACCCCGAGGACTACGAAAAGGCCACTGACAAGTTGCTCGCGGTGCGTCCTTACGTGACCTACTTCCATTCCTCGAAATACATCGGTGATCTGGCCAACGGCGACATCTGCGTAGCCATCGGTTTCTCCGGCGATATCTTCCAGGCGAAGAACCGCGCAGCCGAAGCCAAGAAGGGCGTGAACATCGCCTACACGGTGCCGAAAGAGGGCGGCGCATTGTGGTTCGACATGCTGGCGATTCCGAAGGATTCGTCGAACGTGAAGGAGGCCCACGCCTTCATCAACTATCTGCTGAAACCTGAGGTGATCGCTCAGGTCAGTGATTACGTCGGTTATGCCAACCCCAACCCGGGTTCGGACAAGTTGATGGAACAATCCATCCGCACCGATGCGTCGGTGTATCCGCCGCAGGCTGTTATCGACAAGGCTTATGTGTCGACCGAGTTGCCACCGAACATTCAGCGTCTGATGACCCGCAGCTGGACCAAGGTCAAGTCGGGGATGTAAGGCACACACTATCCTGGGTTCGCCTTGCGGGGCGGACTGCATTGTTTTTATCTGGGAGTTTCGTAAATGGCAGTTGCCTCCGGCGCCTATAAGAAAGCCCTCGAGGGCGACCAGACACCGAAACAGGTGTTGGTCAAGATCGACCGGGTCACGAAGAAGTTCGACGAGACGATTGCCGTGGACGATGTGTCCCTGGAAATCAAGAAAGGCGAAATTTTCGCCTTGCTCGGCGGTTCGGGATCGGGCAAATCCACTCTGCTGCGGATGCTGGCAGGGTTCGAACGGCCCACGGAGGGGCGCATTTTCCTCGACGGCGTCGACATCACCGACATGCCGCCGTACGAACGACCGATCAACATGATGTTCCAGTCGTACGCCTTGTTCCCGCACATGACCGTGGCGCAGAACATCGCCTTCGGCCTCAAGCAGGACAAGATTCCGGCGTTTGAAGTCGATGCGCGAGTGGCCGAAATGCTCAAGCTGGTGCAGATGAGCCAGTACGCCAAGCGCAAGCCGCATCAACTGTCCGGTGGTCAGCGTCAGCGTGTGGCACTGGCGCGTTCGCTGGCCAAGCGGCCGAAGCTGCTGCTGCTCGACGAACCGATGGGCGCACTCGACAAGAAACTGCGTTCGCAGATGCAGCTGGAACTGGTGGAAATCATCGAGCGCGTGGGGGTGACCTGCGTGATGGTGACCCACGACCAGGAAGAGGCCATGACCATGGCCGAGCGCATCGCGATCATGCACCTGGGCTGGATCGCCCAGATCGGCAGCCCGATCGACATCTACGAAACCCCGACCAGCCGTCTGGTCTGCGAATTCATCGGCAACGTCAACATCTTCGAAGGCGAAGTGATCGACGACGCCGAAGG
>NZ_JBIUVX010000078.1:0-7404 GCF_044743175.1 Pseudomonas sp. NPDC087690 | reverse complement strand
GCCATCAGCAACGGCAAGTATGGCTGGCTTAGACAAGAAGACCTCCCGTAAATAACGCATGAAAGGGCGATCGCAGGTTGTAAAAAAGCGGAGTGACGTATGGACACGTCACCCCGCTTCTTCACTGAATTATTCTGCGCGCTTTTAGTGGACACACTAAAGCTGTAGCTTACAGAAAAAGGCTTTTTTGGTCCACCGCTAAAGAGCCTAAAAGGCCGGAGAATGCGACAGGACGTCGGCAAGCGGAGAAAAACCAGCGCAAACAGGGCGTTTGCGCCGGGTTCAGCGATGAATCAGCGCAGATCGAGCACGTCTTGCATGTCGTATAAACCTGGTTCACGACCGTCCAGCCACAGCGCTGCACGCACCGCGCCCTTGGCGAACGTCATGCGGCTCGACGCCTTGTGCGTGATCTCCAGACGCTCACCTTCGCAGGCGAACAGCACGGTGTGATCACCCACCACATCACCACCACGCACGGTGGCAAAACCGATGGTTTCACGCTCGCGAGCACCGGTATGACCTTCGCGACCGTAGACCGCAACTTTCTGCAAATCACGATCCAGCGCACTGGCGATCACTTCACCCATGCGCAGGGCCGTACCCGACGGCGCATCGATCTTGTGACGGTGATGGGCTTCGATGATTTCGATGTCCGCTTCATCGCCCAGTACGCGCGCTGCCATATCCAGCAGCTTCAGCGACAGATTGACGCCGACACTGAAATTGGCCGCGAATACGATCGGAATGTCCTTGCCCGCCTCGACCAGCAACTGCTTCTGCGCCGTGTCCAGCCCGGTGGTGCCGATAACCATGGCCTTGCCAGCCTTGCGGCAGAAGGCGAGGTTTTTCAGCATCACTTCCGGCAAGGTGAAGTCGATCAGTACGTCGAACTCTTCAGCAACCGCCTCGATATGCCCGGACAGCGGCACGCCGATGCGACCCAGCGAGGCCAGCTCACCGGCATCGACGCCGATCAGCGTGCTGCCAGGACGAACCACGGCAGCGGTCAACCCGGTCAGCGGCGCGCGCTGCTGCACGGCCTCGACCAGAATTTTGCCCATGCGCCCAGCAGCGCCCATCACAGCTATACGTCGCATGCCGACTCCTTACAGATCGCCGAAGAAGCGCTTCACACCGTCGAACCAACCGGTGGTTTTCGGCGAATGACTGTTGTCGTCCGCCAGCGAGCTGCGGAACTCTTCCAGCAATTCACGCTGACGACGGTTCAGGTTGACCGGCGTCTCGACCGCAACGCGGCACATCAAGTCGCCCGCACCACCGCCACGCACCGGCGCCACGCCTTTACCGCGGACACGGAACTGCTTGCCGGTCTGCGTGCCTTCAGGGATTTTCAGTTTGACGCGACCGTCGAGGGTCGGGATTTCCAGCTCGCCGCCCAGCGCCGCGTCGACGAAGCTGATCGGCACTTCGCAGAACAGATGCTTGCCGTCACGCTGGAAGATGTCGTGCTCGCGGACATTGATGACCACATACAGGTCGCCAGTCGGACCGCCTTGCGTACCCGCTTCGCCCTCGCCAGACAGACGAATGCGGTCGCCGGTATCGACGCCAGCCGGCACTTTGACCGACAGGGTTTTGTACTCTTCGACGCGACCGTCACCGTGGCAGGAATCGCACGGATCGGAAATGATCTTGCCTTGGCCATGGCAGCGCGGGCAGGTTTGCTGCACCGAGAAGAAGCCTTGTTGCATGCGCACCTGACCAATGCCGCCGCAGGTTGGGCAAGTCGACGGCGACGAGCCTTTCTTCGCGCCAGAGCCATCGCACGGTTTGCAGTTGACCAATGTCGGAACGCGGATATTCACGGTCGTGCCGCGCACCGCTTCTTCCAGATTCAGTTCCAGGGTGTAGCGCAAATCGCTGCCACGCTGAGCACCGCCACGGGAACCGCCGCGACCGCCACCGAAGAAATCACTGAAGACATCACCAAAGATGTCCGAGAAGTTCTGGCCGCCAAAACCGGCACCGCCGCCACCCATGCTCGGGTCGACGCCGGCATGACCGTACTGGTCGTACGCTGCGCGCTTGCTGGAATCAGACAGCACTTCATAGGCCTCATTGGCCTCTTTGAACAGTTCTTCCGACGCTTTGTCATCGGGATTACGGTCCGGGTGGTGCTTCATCGCCAGACGACGGTAAGCCTTTTTCAGGTCCGCATCGCTTGAGCCACGCTCAACACCCAACACTTCGTAATAGTCACGCTTTGCCATAAGTCTTCTGCACTCTTGAGGACGTTCGGCAAACCCCTCCTGAGGATGGCCAAACTCGTTGAGCCCCAATACAGGCCCGGACCCAACTCACGTCAATTCAACGATCCTGGTCTTCGTTTCTTGCGGTACTTTCGGCGTGAAAAGCAGGAGCATCTTCAGCCATACCGCCAGCATCCGAACGTTGTCGCATGCTGTAAAAATTCGCGTATTCCAGATACGCCAACGCGGGAGCTAGCTCCCGCGCGGCGACATCCTACCAGTCACTGCCTGAAGGCAGTCAACCGGCCGACCAACAACTTACTTGTGGTCTTTGACTTCTTCGAACTCTGCATCGACAACGTCGTCAGCCTTCTCAGCCGATTCGCCTTGCGGGGCTGCGCCATCAGCTGGCTGAGCCTGTTCGGCGTACATCTTCTGAGCAACCGGAGCGGAGACTTTCGACAGCTCTTCAACCTTCGCTTCGATAGCGGCCTTGTCGTCGCCTTTGACAGCGGCTTCCAGAGCAACCACAGCAGCTTCGATCGCAGTCTTCTCTTCAGCGGTGACCTTGTCGCCCGCGTCGGAGATCATTTTGCGCGTCGAGTGAACCAGTGCGTCGCCCTGGTTACGGGCAGCGGCCAGTTCTTCGAACTTGCGGTCTTCCTCAGCGTTGGCTTCGGCGTCACGCACCATGCGCTCGATTTCTTCATCGGACAGACCGGAGTTGGCCTTGATCACGATCGACTGAGTCTTGCCGGTGGCCTTGTCTTTCGCACCAACGTGCAGGATGCCGTTAGCATCGATGTCGAAGGTCACTTCGATCTGCGGCACACCACGTGGAGCAGGTGGAATGTCGGCCAGGTCGAACTTGCCCAGGGACTTGTTCTGAGTGGCTTGCTTACGCTCGCCCTGCAGCACGTGAATGGTCACAGCGCCCTGGTTGTCGTCGGCAGTCGAGAACACTTGCGATTTCTTGGTAGGAATCGTGGTGTTTTTCTCGATCAGCGCGGTCATCACGCCACCCATGGTTTCGATACCCAGGGTCAGCGGGCTGACGTCGAGCAGCAGAACGTCTTTCACGTCACCGGCCAGAACAGCGCCCTGAATCGCAGCACCCATGGCAACAGCTTCGTCCGGGTTAACGTCTTTACGCGCCTCTTTACCGAAGAAATCAGTAACCAGCTTCTGTACCAGCGGCATACGGGTCTGACCACCGACCAGAATCACGTCGTTGATCGCGCCAACATCCAGACCGGCGTCTTTCATGGCGATGCGGCAAGGTTCGATGGTGCGCTGAACCAGGTCTTCAACCAGTGCTTCGAGCTTGGCACGCGAGATCTTCACGTTCAGGTGCTTAGGACCGGTTGCGTCTGCAGTGATGTACGGCAGGTTGACGTCGGTCGACTGAGCGGACGACAGCTCGATCTTGGCTTTCTCAGCGGCTTCTTTCAGGCGCTGCATGGCCAGCGGGTCACCTTTGAGGTTCATGCCGCTTTCTTTCTTGAATTCGTCGACGAGGTAGTCGATCAGACGAATGTCAAAGTCTTCACCGCCGAGGAACGTGTCACCGTTGGTCGCCAGTACTTCGAACTGATGCTCGCCATCAACTTCAGCGATCTCGATCACGGAAACGTCGAACGTACCGCCACCCAGGTCATAAACGATCACGGTGTGATCGCCCTTGGCCTTGTCCATACCGTAAGCCAGAGCAGCTGCGGTTGGTTCGTTGATGATACGTTTTACGTCCAGACCGGCGATGCGGCCGGCGTCTTTGGTCGCCTGACGCTGGCTGTCGTTGAAGTAGGCCGGAACGGTGATCACCGCTTCGGTCACTGGCTCGCCGAGGTAGTCTTCGGCGGTCTTCTTCATTTTTTTCAGAATTTCAGCCGAGATTTGTGGCGGTGCCATTTTCTGGCCGTTCACTTCTACCCAGGCGTCGTTGTTGTCAGCCTTGACGATCTTGTAAGGGACCATCTGGATGTCTTTCTGCACAACTTCTTCGTCAAAACGACGACCGATCAGACGCTTTACTGCGTACAGAGTGTTGTGCGGGTTGGTCACGGCCTGACGCTTGGCCGACTGACCTACGAGGATTTCGCCATCGTTGGCGTAAGCGATGATCGACGGCGTGGTACGCGCGCCTTCAGCGTTTTCGATAACTTTTGCTTTGCCGTTTTCCAGCACGGAGACGCAGGAGTTGGTGGTCCCCAGGTCGATACCGATAATTTTGCCCATGTTAACTCTCCCGAAACTTTTGATTTTGTTGCCGCAGCAGTGGTGGCTAACTGCGGTAATACTTAAACGCTTGACTTCTAAATGGGGGCCTTGCGGCTAATTTCAAGCCTTCTCGTCAATCGAAGGCGAAATTGGCGCAGGCGCCTTGCTGACCACAACCATGGCCGGGCGCAACAGGCGACCGTTGAGCTGGTAGCCCTTCTGAAACACCTTCAGAACACTGTTCGGTTCTACGTCGGCGCTTTCCTGCATGGCCATCGCCTGGTGGTGAACGGCGTTGAACGGTTCGCCATGCGGATCGATCGCTTCAAGCTGATAACGCTTGAGGGTGTCATGGAACATTTTCAGCGTCAGCTCGATGCCTTCGCGCATCGGACGGATGCTTTCATCGTCCGGGTTCGACAGCTCAAGGCCGCGCTCCAGGCTGTCGACGATCGGCAGCAGGTCGCTGGCAAATTTTTCCAGGGCAAACTTGTGCGCCTTTTCGACGTCCTGCTCGGCCCGACGACGGACATTCTGCAGATCGGCAGCTACACGCAGAGACTGATCCTGCGCGGCGGCCAATTGCTCTTCGAGCACTTGTACACGGGTCGCCAGGTCATCACCCGAACCTTCGGGCGCCTGATTGGCTTCTGGGTTTTGCGTATCTACTGTCTGTTCGTCAGCCATAGAATTCTCCTTTCAATTTCGTCCGCGAGCCTGACTCGCGCTTCTGCCCCGATATATGGGGCCGCAAAATCAGGCTTCAAGGGTCTTCAAGCATTAACCCTACAAAAAAGTGCCGCATTCTCATTCCCCGATGCACTAAGAACATTTTCAGTTCAAGCAAATCGAGCTAAGGGCAGGCATTGTCAGCCAGAAACAAAACACTGTATAAATAACCAGACCTAAAGCCTGAGAGCGGCCGTTATGCTGGTGCACCTGTCCGTACACAACTACGCCATCGTTGAACATCTCGATCTCGAACTTGATCGCGGGATGAGCGTGATCACAGGGGAAACCGGCGCCGGCAAGTCGATCATGCTCGACGCGTTGGGCCTGACGCTCGGCGATCGCGCCGACAGCGGCGTGGTTCGCCCCGGCGCTGACAAGGCCGACATTCTCGCGACTTTCGATCTGGTCGACATTCCCGAAGCCAGCGCCTGGCTGGCCGAGCGCGATCTGGACATCGACGGGCCGTGCATCCTGCGCCGCGTCATTACCAGCGAAGGTCGTTCGCGCGGCTATATCAACGGCACACCCTGCCCGCTTGGCGATCTGAAAGCACTCGGCGAATTGTTGATAGATATCCACAGCCAGCACGAACACCAGTCCCTGCTGAAAACCGATACCCATCGGCGCTTGCTGGATGAATACGCCGGTGCCACCGATCTGGCGCGCCAGGTGCACCTCGCCGCCCAGCGCTGGCGCCAGACCCGCCAGGAGCTGGAGCGCCTCTCCAATTCCGGCGACGAACAACGCGCGCGCCATCAACTGCTCAGCTACCAGCTCGAAGAGCTGGAAAACCTCGGCCTCGGCGATAACGAGCTTGAGCAGTTGGAGCAGGAACACAAAAACCTGACCAACGCTGAGACCTTGCTGGGCATTTGCCGGCAAGTGGTCGAGCAATGCAGTGAAAGCGATTCCGGCAATGTCTTGAACGCTCTGACCGCGAGCCTCAATCGCCTGTCGAGCGTGAATAACTCGGTTGGCGCACTGGGTGAGGCCAGCAGCCTGCTGACCAGCGCGCAGATTCAGGTCGAAGAGGCCGTCGGCGAACTCAATCGTTTCCTCGATAACTTCGATGCCGATCCGGCGCGTCTGCAGTATCTGGAAGAGCGCCTCGACGCTATCTATACCCTGGCGCGCAAACACCGGATTCAACCGACAGAAGTCGCAGAAATGCAGCAAAAGTTGCTGGATGAAATCGAAACCCTCAACGCAAATGACGAATCCATTGAGCGCTTGGGTGAAGAGCTGGCCTCCTATGCCCGGCACTATCAAGAAAAGGCTCGGGAACTGAGCGATCTGCGCCACCAGGCTGCTGGCAGTCTCGCCAGCGCGGTTGAACAGGAGATTCAGCGACTGGGCATGCCTGGCGGTCGATTCACTATCGAATTGAAGGCCAACAGTAGCGACGAGTTGCTGCCCAATGGACTGGAGCAGGTCGAGTTGCTCGTCAGCGCTAACCCGGGCCAGCCTCTAAAGGCGCTCGCGAAAGTCGCTTCCGGCGGTGAACTGTCGCGGATCAGCCTGGCGATTCAGGTGATTACCGCGCAGACGTCCCGCGTTCCAACGCTGGTTTTTGACGAAGTCGACGTTGGTATCGGTGGCCCGACCGCTGAAATTGTCGGCCAATTGTTGCGTCGACTCGGTGAGCGCGGACAAGTATTGACGGTGACGCACTTGCCGCAAGTCGCGGCGCAAGGCCATCAGCATCTGTTTGTGCACAAGGTGCGCGGCGAACAGGCTACGCACACTGCCGTATCCAAACTGAGCAAGAACGATCGCATAGAAGAAGTTGCGCGGATGCTTGGTGGTATCGATCTGACCAAGGAATCACTCGCCCACGCGAAGAAGATGGTCATTACCGCGAAGGTTTGAAAACGACAGAAAGCACGAAGGCGACCCTGGGGTCGCCTTCGTTCGTTTCGCGAATCTGAAATTCGCGCGACATGCTTACTTTTTCTTGCGGATGTACAGCACCAGGTTGTGATCCACCAACTCGACACCGTGCTCCTCGGCAATTGCCTTCTGGAGTTTTTCGATTTCCGGGCTGACGAATTCGACAACCTCACCGGTCTCCACATCGACCATATGGTCGTGGTGACCGCCATCAGCCAGCTCGAAGACCGCGTGGCCGCCGTCGAAGTTGTGACGGACCACGAGGCCAGCCGCTTCGAACTGGGTCAGAACACGGTAAACCGTGGCCAGACCGACGTCCTCGCCAGCTTCCATCAACGCCTTGTAGACGTCC
>NZ_JBIUVX010000077.1:0-7788 GCF_044743175.1 Pseudomonas sp. NPDC087690 | reverse complement strand
GTGGGTGGAAGAAGGCTGGCATGAATATGCCAAGCGTCTTCCGTCCGAGCTGGCGCTGGAACTGGTGGAAATACCGCTCAACACCCGTGGCAAGAATGCCGACGTGGCCCGTTTCATCCGCCAGGAAGGCGAAGCCATGCTGGCCAAGGTCGGGCCGAACGAGCGGATCGTCACGCTGGAAGTCCATGGCAAACCCTGGAGCACCGAGCAGCTTGCGGTCGAACTCGACCGCTGGCGGCTGGATTCGCGCACGGTCAATTTCATGGTCGGTGGCCCGGAAGGGCTGGCGCCGGAAGTCTGTGCCCGTGCCGATCAGCGCTGGTCCTTGTCGCCGCTGACGTTGCCGCACCCGCTGGTGCGGATCCTGATCGGCGAACAGTTGTACCGTGCCTGGACCGTGCTGTCCGGTCACCCTTACCACAAGTAATCCAGCCCTCATGTCTCAGCCGATCCGCATCAAGGACCACGAAAAGGACGCACGCCTGGTGCGTAGCCGCGTCGTGTTCGGGGCCATTGCGATCATGCTGTTGATCGGCGTGCTGATCGCGCGGCTGTATTACTTGCAGGTGATTCAGTACGAGTACCACTCGACACTGTCGGAGAACAACCGCGTCCACGTGCAGCCGATTCCACCAACGCGTGGGCTGATTTTCGACCGCAACGGCGTGGTGGTGGCAGACAACCGGCCAAGCTTCAGCCTGAGCATGACCCGCGAGCGCTCCGGCGACTGGCAGCAAGTGCTCGACGTCATCGTCGAAGTGCTGGAACTGACGCCCGAGGACCGGGTGATCTTCGAGAAGCGCATGCGCCAGGGGCGCCGGCCGTTCGAGCCGGTACCGATCCTGTTCGAGCTGACCGAAGAGCAGATCGCCCGCATCGCGGTGAACCAGTTCCGTCTGCCCGGTGTGGAAGTGGTTGCGCAGCTGGTTCGTCACTACCCGCAGGGTGCGCACTTTGCGCACTCGGTGGGCTATATGGGGCGGATCAACGAGAAAGAGCTGAAGAGCCTCGATCCGGTCAACTACAGCGGCACCCATCACATCGGCAAAACCGGCATCGAACGTTTCTACGAGCCGGAATTGCACGGTCAGGTCGGTTACGAAGAAGTCGAGACCAACGCTCGCGGCCGCGTGTTGCGGGTGCTCAAACGCACCGACCCGATTCCCGGCAAGGACATCGTCCTCAGTCTGGACATCAAATTGCAGGAAGCGGCCGAGGCAGCATTGGGCGGACGTCGCGGCGCAGTGGTGGCGCTGGATCCGAAGACCGGCGAAGTGCTGGCGATGGTCAGCCAGCCGAGTTTCGACCCGAACCTGTTCGTCACCGGGATCAGCTTCAAGGCCTATGCCGAGTTGCGTGATTCCATCGACCGGCCGCTGTTCAACCGCGTGCTGCGCGGCCTGTATCCGCCGGGCTCGACGATCAAACCGGCGGTGGCGATTGCCGGCCTCGATTCCGGGGTGGTGACGGCATCCAGCCGGGTGTTCGACCCGGGCTACTACATGCTGCCGAACTATGATCACAAATACCGTAACTGGAACCGCACCGGTGACGGCTTCGTCGACCTCCATACGGCGATCATGCGGTCCAACGACACCTATTTCTATGACCTGGCGCACAAGCTCGGCATCGATCGGCTGTCGGCGTACATGAACAAGTTCGGCATCGGCCAGAAGGTCTCGCTCGACATGTTCGAAGAATCCCCCGGCCTGATGCCGTCCCGCGAATGGAAGCGGGCGACGCGCAAGCAGGCGTGGTTCCCTGGCGAAACCCTGATCCTCGGGATCGGCCAGGGCTATATGCAATCGACCCCGCTGCAACTGGCCCAGGCCACGGCGCTGGTCGCCAACAAAGGCATCTGGAACCGCCCGCACCTGGCCAAATCCCTGGAAGGGGTGAAGCCGGTGGATGAAAACCCGATGCCGGACATTATCCTGCGCGACCCGTCGGACTGGACCAAGGTCAACCACGGCATGCAGCAGGTGATGCACGGTGCGCGCGGTACTGCGCGTAAAGCGGCGATCGGCGCGCAATACCGCATCGCCGGCAAGTCCGGTACGGCGCAGGTCGTGGCGATCAAGCAGGGTGAGAAGTACGACCGCTCCAAGGTTCAGGAGCGTCACCGCGACCACGCCTTGTTCGTCGGTTTTGCCCCGGCTGATGACCCGAAAATCGTTGTATCGGTGATGGTCGAGAACGGTGAGTCCGGCTCCGGCGTTGCGGCGCCGGTGGTGCGTCAGGTCATGGACGCCTGGCTGCTCGATCAGGACGGACGCTTGAAGGCCGAATACGCCAGCCCAATCAGTGCGGAGGCTACGGCCCGTGATGAATAACTTTGATCGCATGCTCTCCAGTGAGGATGTGATGCGTCGCCGCGCGACGCTGCTGCAAAGACTGCATATCGACGGACCGTTGCTGATCCTGCTGCTGATCCTCGCCGCCGGCAGCCTGTTCGTGCTGTATTCCGCCAGTGGCAAGAGCTGGGACCTGCTTGCCAAACAGGCCACTTCGTTCGGTATCGGTCTGGTCTCGATGATTATCATCGCCCAGTTCGAGCCGCGTTTCATGGCGCGTTGGGTGCCGCTCGGCTATGTGATCGGCGTGGTGCTGCTGTTGGTGGTGGACATCATGGGCCACAACGCCATGGGCGCCACACGCTGGATCAATATCCCCGGGGTGATCCGCTTCCAGCCCTCGGAATTCATGAAGATCCTGATGCCGGCGACCATTGCCTGGTATTTGTCCAAGCGTACGCTGCCGCCGCAACTCAAGCATGTCGGCATCAGCCTGATGCTAATCGGTGTGCCGTTCGCGCTGATCGTGCGTCAGCCCGATCTCGGCACTTCGCTGCTGATTCTGGCGGGCGGTGCGTTCGTCCTGTTCATGGGCGGGCTGCGCTGGCGCTGGATCCTCAGCGTGCTGGCGGCGGCGGTCCCGGTGTCGGTGGCGATGTGGTTTTTCATCATGCACGACTACCAGAAACAGCGAATCCTGACCTTCCTCGACCCGGAAAGCGATCCGCTGGGCACCGGCTGGAACATCATTCAGTCGAAAGCCGCGATCGGTTCCGGCGGCGTATTCGGCAAGGGCTGGCTGCTCGGCACCCAGTCGCACCTGGACTTCCTGCCGGAAAGCCATACCGACTTCATCATTGCGGTGCTTGGCGAAGAGTTCGGCCTGGTGGGCATTTGCGCCTTGTTGCTGATCTATTTGCTGCTGATTGGCCGGGGACTGGTGATCACCGCCCAGGCGCAAACGCTGTTCGGCAAATTGCTCGCCGGTGCCTTGACCATGACGTTTTTTGTTTACGTTTTCGTCAACATCGGTATGGTCAGTGGCCTGTTGCCGGTTGTAGGGGTGCCGTTGCCGTTCATTAGCTACGGAGGAACTTCGCTGGTGACGCTGCTGTCAGCGTTTGGGGTTTTGATGTCGATCCATACCCATCGCAAGTGGATCGCACAGGTTTGAATAAGGTGAAGAGTGCAATGCAAGTAATGCGTGGCTGGGCGACTCGATGCGCGCCAGTGGTAGGCCTGATGGGCCTCCTGGGCAGCATGCAGGAAGCGCTGGCCGGCGAATACGAAGGCTCGCCGCAGGTGGCCGAATTCGTCGGTGAAATGACCCGCGACTACGGTTTCGCCGGTGAGCAACTGATGGCGGTGTTCCGCGAGGCTCAACGCAAGCAGGCGATTCTCGATGCGATCTCAAGGCCCGCCGAACGGGTCAAGCAGTGGAAAGAATACCGGCCGATGTTCATCACCGACGCGCGCATTGCCCGCGGTGTGGATTTCTGGCGTCAGCACGAGGCGACTTTGGCCCGTGCCGAGCAGGAATACGGCGTACCGGCACAAGTCATCGTGTCGATCATCGGCGTTGAAACCTTTTTCGGACGTAATACCGGTAATTACCGGGTGATCGATGCCTTGTCGACGCTCGGTTTCGACTATCCTCCCCGTGCCGAATTTTTCCGCAAGGAATTGCGTGAGTTCCTGCTGCTGGCGCGCGAAGAACAGGTCGACCCATTGACCCTCAAAGGCTCGTACGCCGGGGCCATGGGCCTGCCGCAGTTCATGCCGAGCAGCTTTCGCGCTTACGCGGTGGATTTCGACGGTGACGGCCACATCAACATCTGGAACAACCCGGATGATGCGATCGGCAGCGTCGCCAGCTACTTCAAGCGTCACGGCTGGGTTGCCGGTGAGCCGGTGGTCAGCCGCGCCGATGTCCGTGGCGATCAGGTCGATGAAGGCCTGACCACTGGCATCGAGCCGACGAAGACGGTCTCAGAGTTGCGGGCGCTGGGCTGGTCAAGTCATGATGCGCTGCGCGATGATATGCCGGTTACGGCATTTCGCCTCGAAGGCGATAACGGCCCGGAATACTGGATGGGCCTGAAGAATTTCTACGCGATCACGCGTTATAACCGCAGCGTGATGTACGCCATGGCCGTACATCAACTGTCTGAACAGCTGGTACAAGCACGGGGCGTCAAGTAATGCAGGCATTGCCTAACAGTAAACCCCTGAAGCTGGTGGCATTCGCTGCGTTGGCAGTGCTGGTCGCCAGTTGTTCGACCAGCCGTTCGCCGACTCAGAAAACCTCGAATACCGCCGTGCGGGCGCAGCCCGGCCTGGACATCAATCGCGCGCATAAAGACGGCGCGCCATGGTGGGACGTCGATGTGTCGCGCATCCCGGATGCCACGCCGACCCTGCACACTGGCCCGTACAAGGCCAACCCGTACACCGTGCTGGGCAAGACTTACTTCCCGTTGCAGGAATCCAAGACTTACGTCGCCTCCGGCACGGCGTCCTGGTATGGCACCAAGTTTCATGGTCAGAACACCGCCAACGGCGAGGTCTACGACCTGTACGGCATGAGTGCAGCCCACAAGACCTTGCCACTGCCAAGTTACGTTCGGGTGACCAACCTGGATAACAATCGGACAGTGATTCTGCGGGTCAATGACCGTGGGCCGTTCTACTCCGACCGCATCATCGATCTGTCCTATGCGGCGGCGAAGAAACTCGGCTACGCCGAAACCGGCACTGCACGGGTCAAGGTCGAAGGTATCGATCCGCAACAATATTGGGCCGCCAAGGGGCGTCCGGCGCCGCTGATGCTCAACGAACCGCAAGTGGCGCAGAATAGCGCCCCGGTGATTACGGCCTCGGCCGGCACCGTCGAGCAGTGGACGCCACCGCCGCAGCAACATGCCTCTGACACCGTTCCGGTGCCGATGAGCGCAAAAAAAAACGCTTCTGCACCAGCGTCTGGCCAGTATCTGCAGGTGGGCGCGTTCGCCAACCCGGACGCTGCAGAGCTGTTGAGGTCGAAGCTCAGCGGGATGGTGAGCGCTCCGGTGTTCATCAGCTCGATCGTGCGCAATCAGCAGACGCTGCACCGGGTGCGCCTGGGGCCGATCGGTTCGCCGGGTGAAATTGCCCAGGTACAGAACAGCGTGCGCCTGGCCAACCTTGGTTCGCCAAGTGTGGTCACCGAGTAACACGTAGAACTTGATTGACGATTCGCCAGCGATTGGGGGGTGAATCAGGTTGTTGGCTCGTCGAAGAACAAAAGCCCGGCAAGGGTGACTGGAGTGAGCAACTGAACACGCGATGGCTCGTTAGAAAGTCATCTGATTAAATTTTGTCCGCAAGGGCAGTTTCCATTAGCGATTTCGAGAGACGGATGAACATCACCACCTTTGCCAAACGCCTGTGTCTGCTAGTCCCGCTGCTCCTCTCGCCAGCCGCCTTCGCGGCCGAGATGATGCCGTCGCCACCGCAACTGGCCGCCAAAGCCTACGTACTCATGGATGCCGCGAGCGGCAACGTGCTGGTAGAGAACAATGGCGACCAGCGTCTGCCACCGGCCAGCCTGACCAAGCTGATGACCGCGTACATCGCGACCCTGGAAATCCGTCGTGGCCAGATCGGTGAAAACGATCCGGTGACCGTCAGCGAAAACGCCTGGCGCACTGGCGGTTCGCGGATGTTCATCAAGGTTGGCTCGCAGGTCACCGTCAGCGACCTGCTGCACGGCATCATCATCCAGTCCGGCAACGACGCCAGCGTCGCGCTGTCCGAGCACATCGCCGGCAGCGAAGATGCGTTCGCCGACCTGATGAACAAGACTGTGACTGATCTGGGCATGACCAATACCCACTTCATGAACCCGACCGGTCTGCCAAACCCTGAGCACTACTCGTCGGCTCACGACATGGCGATCCTGGCCCGTGCGATCATCCATGAAGACCCGGCTCACTACGCGATCTACTCGCAGAAAGAGTTCTTCTGGAACGGCATCAAGCAGCCTAACCGCAACCTGCTGCTGTGGCGCGACAAGACGGTCGACGGTCTGAAAACCGGTCATACCGACGAAGCCGGCTACTGCATGGTGTCCTCGGCTGTACGTGATGGCCAGCGCCTGATCGCCGTGGTGTTCGGCACCAACAGCGAAGTGGCCCGCGCCGCTGAAACCCAGAAGCTTTTGACTTACGGCTTCCGCTTCTTCGAAACCCAGACCTTCTACCAGAAGGGCACCGAACTGGCTCAGGCCCCGGTGTGGAAAGGCACCACCAATCAAGTCAAGGCCGGCCTGGCTGAAGACCTGACCATGACCCTGCCAAAAGGCCAGCTGAAGAAGCTTGCTGCGAGCATGACCATGAACCCGCAACTGGTTGCGCCAATCGCCAAGGGCGACGTGATCGGTAAAGTCGAAGTCAAACTGGAAGACAAGGTCGTGCACAGCGCTGACCTGATCGCTCTGGATGGCGTCGAGGAGGGTGGTATCTTCCGCCGCATGTGGGATAGCATCCGTCTATTCTTCTACGGCTTGTTCAACTGATTTGTGTTGACCTGCATGGCCCCGCCCCGATCCGGTGCGGGGCCATGCGCGTTATCACGGCTTGCGCTCAAGAGGCCGTTACGCCATGACCGATACCGAAGTAAAGGCGCCAAAGATCGAATTTCCCCAGGTTGATTATCCGGTTAAGGTGATCAGCGACACGGGGGTTGGCCACAAAGACAAGATCATCGAAATCGTGAAGAAATTCGCGAAGATCAACGATGAGCGTGTCGACGAGCGTTCGAGCAGCAACGGCAAATACACCACGATTCAGTTGCACATCGTCGCGACCGATCAGGATCAGCTGTACAACATCAACAGCGAACTGCGGGCGACCGGCTTCGTGCACATGGTGTTGTGATGCCGGGCACGCTGGGCTTTCGTGAGCTCGGCCAGATGGCTTACGAGCCGGTCTGGCATGCCATGCAACGCTTTACCAACGAACGCGGCAGCGATGCCGCCGACGAAATCTGGCTCGTCGAACACCCACCGGTGTTCACTCAGGGCCAGGCCGGCAAGGCCGAACACCTGTTACTGCCGGGAGATATCCCGGTGGTGCAGGTCGATCGCGGCGGGCAGGTGACTTATCATGGCCCCGGCCAGTTGGTGGCTTACCTGTTGCTGGATGTACGCAAGCTGGGTTTCGGCGTGCGTGATCTGGTCAGTCGCATGGAGGCTTGCCTGATTGAACTGCTGGCCAGCTACGGCGTAACCGCTGCGGCCAAGCCAGATGCTCCCGGCGTCTATGTCGATGGAGCGAAAATCGCTTCTCTGGGTTTGCGGATTCGCCACGGTTGTTCCTTTCATGGCCTGGCCCTGAACGTGGATATGAACCTGGAACCGTTTCGACGGATTAATCCCTGCGGCTATGCCGGGCTGGCGATGACCCAGCTGAGCGACCACGCAGGATCGATTGAATTTGCAGAGGTAAGTGCCCTG
>NZ_JBIUVX010000076.1:3868-7906 GCF_044743175.1 Pseudomonas sp. NPDC087690 | reverse complement strand
AGCACGCCATCGAGCACCGCATCGGTCAGGGTCAGCAGTTCTTCGCCGGTGACCATCGACACCGGACAACCATCGGTGCAGGTCAGCGGTACGCAGTCGGCGCTGTCGCCGTTGGGGTTTTTTGCTTGATCAGAGGCGTCGTCGTGGTGTTCGTCTTTTTTTAGCGAGGCATTGCGCTTGGCATCCCAACGCAGCTGCAATCGGCCCTTTTTCACGCCGGCGGCAATGCCACGGGCGGCGACCGACTTGTATTGATCAACGTATTTGATGAACCCCTCGACGATGGCAAACATCGCCTTCACCAAGCGCTTCACTGCTGACAGCAATTGCGCTGCGCGATCTGCCAGGCGTAGCGTCAGATAAGCGATCCCTGCGCCCGCCCCGACGAACGTCAGAACCACGCCGATCAACACATCGATCAGCACCTGAACGATCACCATCGACGCCGCTTCAGCAGTTTTCCCGGCGATCTCGCTGGGCGGCAACATCTCCAGCCAGAGGCTTGCAGTGCGTAGCAGTAAACAGAGCGCCGCTTCGTCACTGACCAGCAATTGCAGCTTTTCCATGACGCCGGGGGCCGTCGCAGCGAGCGCCATCAACTGCGTGGCACCCTCGCCCAACCGCTCGGCAAACGCCCCGGGGTCCTTGAGAATGTCCGAGAGCAGACCAAGGCTGTCCCACACGCCTTCGATGGCCGCCCAGCTCCCGGCCAGCATGCCGTTGCCCGCCGCCGTCGCCACCGACTGCGACCACTGTGGTTTGAAACCCTGCCATTCGCTGCGCAGCCAGCCTTCCAGCTCTGCATTCAGGCCGTCATAGGCCGTGAACAGCTCATCGACTTCAGCGGAGGTGACCTTGCTGTGCACCTGCACGCGATAGAACTTGCCGGGTATTCCTATGAATGAGCCTTGGCCTTGCGCATCCAAAGTGACGGGAGTGGTTTCGCCACCATCCATGGCGATCACATCGACCACGATATTTCCCAGCGGAATGTCGTAGACCGATTCAAATTTGCTCTCGAGCAGCATCGGACCGATCTTCGGGCACTGAACGACACTGGAGAAGAAATCGTGATCGCTGCTGCTGACGGCAGTGCTGCTGTCACCGAAGCGGAGGATCCGCTCCATGCCCATCAGCGATGGCAGATCCGCCGCGTGACTGACTGTGTCCGCCGCACGGCTGGCCCAATGCTTGAGCTGCTCGCGGTAAAGACTGAGGGTGGCGGGAAAGCTGTCGAGTTCTTGCTCGATACGGGTGACGGCTTCCATCAGCGCACGCGGGTGTGCGGAGTGGACTGAATAAGCGGGTCAAACATGAGCGTTCCCTCGCGCAAAAATTAGGCGCGGGAACTGTGCGGGGGATCAATCAGGAAAGAAGTCAGGCAAGTAGGTGATGGCTGTAGGACTTATCTGTAAAAGCTACTCACATAAAAAACAGGCAGGCGAAAACGCAAACGTGGCAGGAGGTTTCCTTCACGCCACGTTTATCAAACAGACAAGCAGATATTCAATGCGCAGAACGTTTGCTACTCAACGCCGCGCGAGCCCAGTTCTTTCAGCTTGAGCTCGGCCAATGGGTGCCCGGCCTTGGCAGCCATTCTCCACCAGCGAGCAGCTTCATCCGGGTCAGGCGCCTTGCTCGGCGTACCTGCGAGGCTGATCACGCCAACCTGATAGGCCGCTTTGCCATCACCCGCCAAAGCCGCCAGGCGCAATAATCGCACACCTTCCTCGCGTGCCCCCAGGCCCACACCGCGAAACGTCAGGATGTGCCCATAAAAGCTCTGCGCACCGACATCGCCCAGGTTGGCCATGCGCGCAAACTGACCTTCAAGCCAGCGCCAGCCACGCGGCTGGCGGACAAACCACGACCAGTGAAACAGCCGGCGAGCCAGCCAGTAACTGGCCCGCGCCTTGAGTCGTAGCAACACTCAGGCCTCCGCCGATTCCGGGTACTCGTATTCAAAAACCCGGACAACTTCCGACGCATGCCAAGAGGCGGCGGCGACACCATCGGACGGACCGGAAAACCGCCCGAGACGCTCGACACATTCAAAAAAACCGGTACGCGGCAGGCGACTGGCACCTTGGCTGATGACCAGTGAGCTGCGCAGTGGTTGTTCGGCCTTGGCGTCCAGTGCGGCCAGATGTTCAAGCGCCGCGGTCAGCGTCTGCATCGCCGGCGTCGGCAATTGCAGGCGTTCGAGCAGCGCCCGATAAGTCAGCAGATGGCGCTGACGGCGCGCCTGATCCAGTTCTCCCAGCAATCCGTCCCAATGCTGACGACTGATGCGTACGCTCACGATTCATCCCTCCAACCTGGCACCGTCAACTCCCAGGCCAGGCTGCGACGAATCGCGGCGTCGGGCTGACGCTCGCCACTTTCGATCATGGCCAGATAAGACGGGCTGATGCCTACCGTGCGGGCCAGCGCCTCGATGGCGATGCCCTTCCCTTCGCGCAAACTGCGTAATTGATCCAGACCAGGAAGTATCGGGTCTGATGATGTCGCGACAGGCGCTGGGGCCGGGCGCGACGGTGTTTCGTTGAGACCTGCTGCTTTCAGTAGAGCCTGATATTGAGCCCAAGGCAGAACCGCGTATTCCGGTTCGCCATCGCGTGCAATTATCTGAATATCCATGACTACCCCGTAGGACAACAACACTTAGCGAGTCGGCACTTTTCCCTAGAAGTGTAATCCTAACAGCGGCTAAGGTCGCGGGGGCATCTATCTGTGAAAGGGACTACAACAATCAGGGCTTTTTCGGGCCCTGAAGTTGAAGTTGTTCAGGGGTATCGGGCAGGCGCTCGACCACAGCGAGTTTTTCCGGCTGCTGGCGGTTGCGCCAGATGCGGAAGGCGTTGAGCTCATCGTCGAGGGTTTTCATCAGCCAGGCGAGGACGGCAATGTCGTCGAGCATACCGAATACCGGGATGAAATCAGGAATGGCATCGACCGGGCTGAGGAAATACATCAATCCCGCCACCACCGAAACCAGCGCTTTGCCGCTGATGGCGCGGTACTCGCCCCGCCAGTACGCCAGGCACAATGCCTGCAGCAGACGCAGATCATCTTTGAGTTTGCCGAGTCGATTACCTTGCGCGGCACCTTTGCTGGCCACGGCGAACAGCAGCGTCGGTAAACGTCCACGGGCAAGCAATCGGCCAGCCAAGGGCAGGAATCGAGCGAAATTCCACGGAGCTTTCATCTATTCCTCCCGTTGAAATGTTATCCACACAAATTGTGGATAACCTTGTGAACAGAGCTGCATTTGTGCGCTGAGAGCCCCGTTTTATAAGGGCCGCGCTCAGATCGGGCGTTTTTTACTCACATAAAAAACCCCAATATTTCATTGACTTGGCGGCTCAGGGCGTCTACCGCGGGGCAGCCTCAAAGCTATGACTCCTCTGACCGGCGTCGGTTCGCTCTGTTTACCCTTGCCAACCTCCAGATGCAACAACGCCCCGCATAAGCGAGGCGTTGTTGTTGAAACCGAGACCGATTACTTGGCGGCAGCGGCGTCTTCTTTGGCTGGATCCTTGATGGCCAACAGTTCCAGGTCGAAGACCAGAACCGAGTTGGCCGGGATTGCCGGGCTTGGCGACTGAGCGCCGTAAGCCAGATCGCTAGGGATGTACAGTTTGTACTTCTCGCCAACGTGCATCAGTTGCAGGCCTTCCACCCAACCCGGGATCACGCCGCTTACCGGCAGATCGATCGGGCTGCCGCGCTCGACGGAACTGTCGAATACGGTGCCGTTGGTCAGCTTGCCGGTGTAGTGAACGGTCACTACATCGGTAGGCTTAGGCTGTGGGCCGTCGGCTTTCTTGACCACTTCGTATTGCAGGCCGGAAGCAGTCGTCGTTACACCTGCTTTCTTGCCGTTTTCTTCGAGGAATTTCTTGCCGGCGGCTGCCGACTCTTCGCTCATCTTGGCCATGCGCTCTTCAGCACGCTTTTGCAGCGCGGCGAAGGCTTCGACCAGTTCTTCGTCTTTCAGCTTCTGTTCTTTCTTGCCGACGGCATCTTCGATGCCCT
>NZ_JBIUVX010000076.1:0-3858 GCF_044743175.1 Pseudomonas sp. NPDC087690 | reverse complement strand
CCAACCGATGCTGTTTCATGCTATTTCCTTGTTCATGCGCCGAAAGGGCAATCGAGTAAAGCCGCGAGCTTATCAGGCCGCCACGACCAATGGCTACCGGCATGAGAGCAGGAATCTTCCGATAAGTTCAGGGATTAAAACGCATTTGGGCAAAGGCGCGATGAAGCTTCTGTCATCTATGCCTGACAAGACTTCCCATGACATCTGGCGTAATGGCCACTTGCCCAGCATGGCCCCGCTCAGGCATAACAGCGCAACAATTCGACAAGGATGTTTATCTTGCGCCTCTTATTCCGTGTGCTGACCCTGATCGTGGTGCTGCTGGGGCTCGTCCTGGTGGTGATTCTGTACTACGTCGCCAACCCGAAATTGCCCTTCTACACCCCCGCCCAGCGGGTGCATTACCTGAATCAGTGGAGTGAAGAAGAACGGCAAACCTACTATTTCACGCCGCAGGGTACGCAGGTCAAAGGCTTGCGCTATGAATGGTTTCAGGCGCTGGAGTTGCCGTTTTCCGAGCAGCGATTCGCCTCTCCCGACTACCTTGCCCGCTTCGGCTTTCTCGTCGATCCGCAACAGAAAGCCACGCCGAACAATCCCGACAACCTGCCTGTCGGCTTTGCCCGACATCAGAATCCCGGCAGTCCCGAGCAATATCTGGACATAACTTGTGCGGCTTGCCACACCGGCGAATTGCGCTTCAAAGGCCAAGCCATACGCGTTGATGGCGGTGCGGCGCAGCATGTGCTGCCTTCCAGCGTTCCTACACTGCGTGGTGGTAGTTTCGGACAGGCACTGGTCGCCAGTCTGACCTCAACCTACTTCAATCCCTGGAAATTCGAACGCTTCGCTCGAAACGTCTTGGGTGATGAGTACGATGCGCGCCACGGGCAACTGCGCAAGGATTTCAAAGGCTCACTGGAAACCTTCCTGAAAGTCGCCTGGAACGACACCCATCGCGGCCTCTACCCGACCGAAGAAGGCCCCGGCCGTACCGACGCGTTCGGACGGATCGCCAATGCGACGTTCGGCGATGCCATCTCCCCTGCCAACTACCGCGTTGCCAATGCACCGGTGGATTACCCGCAGTTGTGGGACATGTGGACTTTCGACTGGGTGCAATGGAACGGCTCGGCGCAGCAGCCGATGGCGCGCAATATCGGTGAGGCATTGGGCGTAGGCGCTACCCTGAATTTCTTCGACGCCAACGGCCAGCCGCTGCAAGGCGATGAGCGCTATGCCTCCAGCGTGCGCGTGCGTGATCTGCACAAGATTGAGGAAACCCTGCAAAAGCTTCAGCCGCCCGCCTGGCCGGAAGATTTGCTGGGCGTTGTCGATAGACCCCTGGCCGCCAAAGGTCGCACGTTGTTCAGCGAGAATTGCGCCGGATGCCACGTCCCGCGGGCAACCCGTGAGGGCGACCGCTGGGTGCAACACCTGCACATGCTCCCCGTTGATGTCATCGGCACAGACCCCAATGCAGCCACCAATATCGCGACTCACCGCTTCGATCTGACGGCACTGCAATGGGATTTGCAAGAACTGAAGAATATGGACGTCAAGCTGCATCCAGAGCCCAAAGAACCGTTGGATCTGAGCCAGCTATCAGTCGCCAAGGGACTGGCTTACGTCACCGCATTCGTCGAAAACCGCGCCTACCGCGAAGCCAAGGTTACGCCGGAAGAAAAGCCAGACCTCGATGGCTTTGGCCTGCCGATTGGCGTGCGCGAAAAAGTCGCCTACAAGGCACGGCCATTGGCCGGTGTCTGGGCCACTGCGCCGTTTTTGCACAACGGCTCGGTGCCGACTATTTACCAGTTGCTCTCACCACAGGATGAACGCGCAACCACCTTCTATAAAGGCACGTTCGAATACGAACCACGGCATCTGGGTTATCGCACCGAAGCGTTCCCTAATGGCTTTCTGTTCGATACGCGGATCAGCGGCAACCACAACAGCGGTCATGAATTCCGCGCCGGCGAGCGCGGTAACGGCGTCATCGGCCGACTGCTGCAACCGGAGGAACGCTGGGCGTTGCTGGAATACCTGAAAGTCCTCGGCGGCCCACTGGAGGCGCAATTGCCATGATCCTGCCAACCTTCAAGAAAGAACTGCCGATACTCGCCCGAATCTGGTTGTCGCTCGGGCGTTTACTCGGCAAAACACTGTTGATTATGCTCGCCATCGGCCTGCTCGGCTGGGCAGTCGCCACCGCGTGGTTTGCCTGGCAACAACGCGGGCCGGTGTCGGCAACCGAACAGATTCCATCTGGCGAAGCGGCGATGACCCAAGACGTGATCCAGACCGCCGTGCGCATCGTCGATCAACACCGCGAACCCACACGGTATTTGCGCGACGCGCATGCCAAGGCCCATGGCTGTGTAAAGGCTGAAGTCCAGGTCTTACCTCAGTTGGCGCAGTCGCTGCGACAGGGCGTTTTCAGCGAACCGGGGACAACCTGGCAAGCGATGATTCGCCTGTCCAACGGCAATGCTTACCCGCAATTCGACAGCATTCGCGACGCCCGTGGCATGGCGATCAAATTGCTGGACGTGCCGGGTAAACAGCTACTTGGCGAACGCGCGCAGCGGCGTGAACAGGATTTTGTCATGTTCAGCCATCCGAACTTCTTTGTCAGTGATGTCGCCGAGTACCGTCAGAATGTGGCTGCTCAAGCTGACGGTAAAAAGGTCATGGCGTTTTTTCCGGGCTGGGATCCACGCACCTGGCAGATCCGCCATTTGTTTATCGCCTTGGCCACCCTGTCGTCGCCGCCGGACAGTCCGACGGCGACGACCTACTTTTCGGTCTCGCCCTACAAATTCGGTGACGCCAATGCGAAGTTTCGGGTGATGCCGGATCCGGCCCGCTGCCCGGCCTACACGCTACCGAAACAGAACCACGACTTGCCGAACTTCCTGCGCAGCGCTCTCAATCAACAGTTGTCGGCGGATCGAGTGCCGGCGTGTTTTGTCCTGCAGATCCAGCGTCAGGATGCGAACCGGTACATGCCGATCGAAGACACCAGTATTGAATGGCGTGAGCAGGACTCACCGTTCGAGACCGTGGCGCGGATTACCTTGCCACCACAGGACTTCGATTCGCCTGCGCTGAATCTGGCGTGTGACAACCTGTCGTTCAATCCGTGGTTCGGCATTGAAGCGCATCGGCCGATTGGCGGGATCAATCGTCTGCGCAAAGCGGTGTATGAGGCGGTGAGTGATTATCGGCATAGCCGGAATGCCCTGTAGGAGCTGTCAAGTGCAACGAGGCTGCGATCTTTTGATCTTAGGAAAGCAGGATCAAAAGATCGCAGCGTGCCGCAGCTCCTACAGGGGCTCAGGTGATTTTCTCAAACCCCGGACAGCAGAAAGCCCGCACTAGGCGGGCTTTCTGTGGAATCTGGCGTTCAGTGTTCCAGATTCCGAATATGGCGCAGCGGACGGGACTCGAACCCGCGACCCCCGGCGTGACAGGCCGGTATTCTAACCGACTGAACTACCGCTGCGCGAAACGCTTGAAACGAATGGTGGGTGATGACGGGATCGAACCGCCGACATTCTGCTTGTAAGGCAGACGCTCTCCCAGCTGAGCTAATCACCCTTCGCTTCGTTACGGGACGCATTATGCCACAAGTTTTCGTAATGTGTTGATTTAATTGAAGTTTTTTTCAAATAAATCCGAAAACCGGTGAAACGACACATCCCGCGGTACAACCTTGGAGCAGAAAAAAACCCGCCTTGGCGGGTTTTTCCGTGGTGACCTGGCGTTCAGTGGTCCAGGTTACCGAATATGGCGCAGCGGACGGGACTCGAACCCGCGACCCCCGGCGTGACAGGCCGGTATTCTAACCGACTG
>NZ_JBIUVX010000075.1:0-7914 GCF_044743175.1 Pseudomonas sp. NPDC087690 | reverse complement strand
TGGGCAGGCTGTCGCCGACAGTGCCTTCCATTTCGAAGCTGTCTTCTTTCGACATGCAGTAAAGCCCTCGGTATCCAATGAATGGCCCGGTGCAACTGCGCCAGGCAAAAGCGGCGTGCATTGTGCCCGAAAAATGGGGTTTACGCCAAGGGGTTTACGGCTTGGGTTTAGTTGAGGATGACCCAGCGCTGATTAATCAGCAATTCGATGGGTCGATATTGCGTCTTGTAGTTCATCTTTTTGCAGTTCTTGATCCAGTAACCAAGGTACACCGCCTCAAGCCCGAGGCGCTGTGCCTCGGCGATTTGCCAGAGGATGGCAAATCGGCCAAGGCTGCGGCGCTCTTCGGCGGGTTCGTAGAAGGTGTACACCGCTGACAAACCGTTCGGCAGCAAATCGGTCACCGCCACGGCCAGTAACCGTCCGTCGAGTCGGAATTCGTAAAAGCGCGAGAAGGGCAGGTCACGGACCAGAAAAGTCGAGAATTGATCACGGCTTGGCGGGTACATATCGCCGTCAGCGTGGCGTTGTTCGATGTAGCGCTGGTACAGATCGAAGTATTCTTCGCTGAACTGCGGTTTGGCCGGGCGCACCTGCAAATCCGTGTTGCGTTTGAAAATCCGCTTCTGCTGACGATTGGGTGTGAACTGCGCCACCGGAATGCGCGCAGGCACGCACGCATTGCAGTTCTGGCAATGCGGGCGGTACAGATGATCGCCGCTGCGACGAAAGCCCATTTCCGACAGGTCTGCGTAGACATGCACATCCATGGGCTGGCTCGGATCGAGAAACAGGGTCGTGGCCTGCTCCTCGGGCAGATAACTGCAAGAGTGAGGCTGAGTGGCATAGAACTTCAACCGCGCCAACTCGGTCATGATCAACCCTCGGGATAAGCTGGTGAATTAAGTGTAAGCCACGCGCGCAAAAGTCGCTCAGCAAACCCAGGTGGCACGATTGGGTTGATCCAGGTGCCGGGCCAGATAATCAGCGAATTCGTCGCGGGGAATGGCCCGGGCGCCGAGACTGTGCAGATGATCGGTTGGCATCTGGCAGTCGATCAGCACGAACTCCGAATCTTTCAGATGGCGCACCAGCGTGGCAAAACCATATTTCGAAGCGTTGTCGGCACGGCTGAACATCGATTCGCCGAAGAACAATTGGCCCATGGCCAAGCCATAGAGGCCGCCGACCAACTCGCCCTCATCCCAAACCTCCACCGAATGGGCGAAGCCGCGCCGATGCAGTTCAATGTAGGCATCCTGCATCGCTTCGGTGATCCAGGTGCCATCGGCGTAATCCCGGGGCGCAGCACAGGCGCGTATCACCGCGTCGAAGTCCTGATCGAAGGTCACTTGATAGCGCGCTTTGCGCAGCAATTTACCGAGACTGCGCGAGACATGCAGTTCGTCGGGAAACAGCACAGTGCGTGGATCCGGTGACCACCAGAGAATCGGCTGGCCCTCGGAAAACCACGGAAAACAGCCATGCCGATAAGCCTGAATCAGTCGGTCGGCCGACAGATCGCCACCGGCGGCGAGCAGTCCGTTGGGGTCGCGCATGGCCTTTTCCAATGGCGGAAAAGTCAGGGAATTACGTTGTAACCAAGTCAGCATGGCATCCAGGCTTGCAGAAGGGGAGGGCGGTGCGAGCCGTTTGGCCCGCGATAAAGTGTGCCGTTAAATGACAGGAATGTCGTCCAGATACTTCTCGGCATCGAGCGCGGCCATGCAGCCGGCGCCCGCTGAGGTGACAGCCTGACGGTAAACATGGTCGGCGACATCGCCAGCGGCGAACACCCCCGGGATCTCGGTAGAGGTGGCGTCGCCGTCGCTGCCGCCCTTGATCAGCAAGTAGCCGTCGCGCATCGGCAACTGCCCTTGAAACAGGTCGGTGTTGGGTTTGTGACCGATAGCGATGAACACCCCGGCCAATGGCAGCTCGCAGGTGTCGCCAGTGTGGCTGTCGCGCAGGCGGGCGCCGGTCACGCCACTGGCTTCGCCGAGCACTTCGTCGAGATTCTGGTTCCAGTGAAGGCGCACGTTGCCGTTGGCGGCTTTCTCGAACAGTTTGTCCTGAAGGATTTTCTCCGAGCGCAGCTTGTCGCGACGATGAATCAGGTGCACCTCTTTGGCGATGTTCGATAAATACAGCGCTTCCTCGACAGCCGTGTTGCCGCCGCCGACCACTGCGACCACCTGATTACGGTAGAAAAAGCCGTCACAGGTCGCGCAGGCAGAGACGCCCTTGCCGGCAAAAGCCTCTTCCGATGGCAGTCCGAGGTATTGCGCCGAAGCGCCGGTGGCAATGATCAGTGCGTCGCAGGTGTAAGTGCCGCTGTCGCCGACAAGCTCAAACGGGCGCTGCTGCAACTTGGCGGTGTGGATGTGGTCGTAAACGATCTCTGTGGCAAAGCGTTCGGCGTGCTTTTGCATGCGCTCCATCAGCACCGGGCCGGTGAGGCCTTCGACGTCGCCAGGCCAGTTGTCGACCTCGACGGTGGTGGTGAGTTGGCCACCGGCCTGCAGGCCGGTAATGACCACGGGTTTGAGGTTGGCACGGGCGGCATACACGGCAGCGCTGTAACCGGCCGGGCCGGAGCCGAGGATGATCAGGCGTGAATGCTTCGCTGCGTTCATCAAATACACCTCATAAGCCTTTGTCACAAAAGGTAATGCATGCTCAAATTGAATCGCGGGTTCTGTGTGCTTGACTATGCTCAATGCTGGGGTTTGAAGCATGGCATCGGACGCACAAACCCGTACAATGACGGGCTGTTACAGAATGTTCGCGGTGCGCTGTGTTTATAAAAGCGCCAGCACAGTGTTAAAAGTAGTCTCAGTTGCGCTCGTTCACTTTTTTACCTGCCTGGATTGGGCAGTTTTTTATCGTCATTCAATAGATGGACGCGCCTCGGGCGCAGGAAAAGAAGCGTTTTGAAGAAATCCACCGAAGCAGCAAAAACAGTCGTTCCGCTCTGGCGCCAACAGTTGCACTACCGGCTCAAGGAAGGTGCATTGATCGCCATTGGTGCCTTGTGCCTGTTCCTGATGATGGCCTTGCTGACCTACGGCAAGGACGATCCGGGCTGGAGCCACAACAGCAAGATCGACGACGTGCAGAATTTCGGCGGCCCGGCGGGCTCCTACAGCGCCGACATCCTGTTCATGGTGCTGGGTTACTTTGCGTACATCTTCCCGTTGCTGCTGGCGATCAAGGCCTACCAGATCTTCCGCCAGCGCCACGAACCGTGGCAGTGGAGCGGCTGGCTGTTCTCCTGGCGCCTGATCGGTCTGGTGTTTCTGGTGCTGTCCGGCGCGGCGCTGGCGCATCTGCATTTTCACGCTGCGTCGGGTCTGCCGGCAGGTGCTGGCGGGGCGCTGGGCGAAAGCCTCGGTAATCTGGCGAAGAACGCGCTGAACATTCAGGGCAGCACGCTGCTGTTCATTGCCTTGTTCCTGTTTGGCCTGACGGTGTTCACCGACCTGTCCTGGTTCAAGGTGATGGACATTACCGGCAAGATCACTCTCGATCTGTTCGAACTGTTCCAGGGCGCGCTCAATCGCTGGTGGTCGGCGCGTACCGAACGCAAGCAACTGGTCGCGCAACTGCGTGAAGTCGACGATCGTGTGCATGACGTGGTCGCGCCCACGGTCACCGACAAACGTGAGCAGGCCAAAGTCAAAGAACGCCTGATCGAACGTGAGCAAGCCTTGAGCAAGCACATGTCTGATCGCGAGAAACAAGTTCCGCCGGTCATTGCGCCAGCTCCGGTCAAAGCGCCCGAGCCAAGCAAACGCGTACAGAAAGAGAAGCAGGTGCCGCTGTTCGTCGACAGTGCCGTAGAAGGCACCTTGCCGCCGATCTCGATTCTTGATCCTGCGGAAAAGAAACAACTCAATTACTCACCGGAATCCCTGGCGGCAGTCGGCCATTTGCTGGAGATCAAGCTCAAGGAGTTCGGTGTCGAGGTCACGGTGGATTCGATCCACCCGGGCCCGGTGATTACCCGTTACGAAATCCAGCCTGCCGCCGGCGTGAAAGTCAGCCGCATCGCCAACCTCGCCAAAGACCTCGCGCGTTCGCTGGCCGTGACCAGTGTGCGGGTGGTTGAGGTGATTCCGGGCAAGACCACCGTCGGTATCGAGATTCCCAACGAAGACCGGCAGATCGTGCGTTTCTCCGAGGTGCTGTCGACGCCTGAGTACGACAACTTCAAATCGCCGGTCACTCTGGCGCTGGGGCACGACATCGGTGGCAAGCCGGTCATCACCGACCTGGCGAAGATGCCGCACTTGCTGGTGGCCGGTACGACCGGTTCCGGTAAGTCGGTGGGCGTGAACGCGATGATCCTGTCGATCCTGTTCAAGTCTGGCCCGGAAGACGCCAAGCTGATCATGATCGACCCGAAGATGCTGGAGCTGTCGATCTACGAAGGCATTCCGCACCTGCTGTGCCCGGTCGTGACCGACATGAAGGACGCTGCCAACGCCTTGCGCTGGAGCGTTGCCGAGATGGAGCGCCGCTACAAGCTGATGGCGAAGATGGGCGTGCGAAATCTCTCTGGCTTCAACGCCAAGGTCAAGGAGGCCCAGGACGCCGGCGAACCGTTGAGCGATCCGCTGTACAAGCGCGAAAGCATCCACGACGAAGCGCCGCTGTTGCAGAAACTGCCGACCATCGTCGTGGTGGTCGACGAATTCGCCGACATGATGATGATCGTCGGCAAGAAGGTTGAAGAACTGATCGCCCGTATTGCCCAGAAAGCGCGTGCGGCCGGTATTCACTTGATCCTTGCAACTCAGCGGCCGTCGGTGGACGTGATCACCGGTCTGATCAAGGCCAACATTCCGACGCGGATGGCGTTCCAGGTGTCGAGCAAGATCGACTCGCGAACCATCATCGACCAAGGCGGCGCCGAACAACTGCTCGGCCACGGTGACATGCTTTACATGCCACCGGGCACCAGCCTGCCGATCCGCGTTCACGGTGCGTTCGTTTCCGACGATGAAGTCCACCGCGTGGTGGAAGCGTGGAAGCTGCGCGGCGCGCCGGAATACAACGATGACATCCTCAACGGTGTCGAAGAAGCCGGCAGCGGTTTTGAAGGCAGCAGCGGTGGCGGCGATGGCGATGATCCGGAAGCCGACGCGCTGTACGACGAAGCCGTACAGTTCGTCCTGGAAAGCCGTCGTGCCTCTATTTCCGCTGTACAGCGCAAGCTGAAGATCGGCTACAACCGTGCCGCACGGATGATCGAGGCCATGGAAATGGCCGGCGTCGTCACCTCGATGAACACCAACGGTTCCCGTGAAGTCCTGGCCCCGGGCCCGGTTCGCGACTGATTGCAAAAGCAAGAGGCGGGACAATGATGTTCCGCCGCTCTCCCACGAGTATTCAAGAGGACTCCCATGCGTCTTATCCGCATGCTGTTGCCAGTACTGGCGTTGACCACGCTCACGGCCCACGCCGATGACAAGGACGTGGCGCGCCTGACCCAATTGCTGGAAACATCCAAGACCCTGAGCGCGAATTTTTCGCAGCTGACCCTCGACGGCAGCGGCACGCAGCTGCAGGAAACCACTGGCGACATGACCCTGCAGCGTCCGGGCCTGTTCTACTGGCACACCAATGCGCCGGCCGAGCAGACCATGGTTTCCGACGGCAAGAAAGTCACTCTGTGGGACCCGGATCTGGAACAGGCGACCATCAAGAAACTCGACGAGCGTCTGACCCAGACCCCGGCACTGCTGTTGTCCGGCGATGTTTCGAAGATCAGCCAGAGCTTCGACATCAGCGCGAAAGAGGCGGGCGGCGTGATCGACTTCACCCTCAAGCCGAAGACCAAGGACACCCTGTTCGACAACCTGCGTCTGTCGTTCCGTAACGGTCTGCTTAACGACATGCAACTGATCGACAGCGTCGGCCAGCGCACTAACATCCTGTTTACCGGGGTCAAGGCCAACGAGCCAGTACCGGCATCGAAGTTCAAGTTCGACATCCCCAAGGGTGCCGACGTGATCCAGGAATAAACCCAAAACCTTGTAGGAGCGAGCCTGCTCGCGATTCGATTTGTCAGTCACATCTTCATCGTCTGACCCACCGCTATCGCGAGCAGGCTCACTCCTACAGGGTCAATGATCGGCAAAATAGAGGTTTCAACGCTACGTGATGGATCTGTTTCGCAGTGCACCGATTGCCCAGCCACTGGCCGCGCGTTTGCGTGCGACCAATCTGGATGAGTACGTCGGTCAGGAGCACGTGCTCGCTCGCGGCAAGCCTCTGCGTGAGGCGCTGGAGCAGGGTGCCCTGCATTCGATGATCTTCTGGGGCCCGCCGGGCGTGGGTAAAACCACTTTGGCGCGGTTGCTCGCGGAAGTCTCCGACGCGCACTTCGAAACGGTCTCGGCAGTGCTCGCCGGGGTCAAGGAGATCCGTCAGGCCGTTGAAATCGCCAAGCAGCAGGCCGGCCAGTACGGCAAGCGCACGATTTTGTTCGTCGATGAAGTGCACCGTTTCAACAAGTCGCAGCAGGATGCTTTTCTGCCGTACGTTGAGGACGGCACGCTGATCTTCATCGGCGCCACCACCGAAAACCCTTCGTTCGAACTCAACAACGCCTTGTTGTCGCGCGCCCGCGTCTACGTGCTGAAAAGCCTCGACGAAGCGGCGCTGCGCAAACTGGTACAGCGCGCGCTCACCGAAGAGCGCGGCCTGGGCAAGCGCAATTTGACGTTGAACGACGAAGGCTTCCAGATGCTGCTGTCCGCCGCCGATGGCGATGGCCGGCGCCTGCTCAATCTGCTGGAAAACGCTTCCGATCTGGCCGAAGACAACAGCGAGATCGGCACGGAGTTGTTGCAAAGCCTGCTCGGCGATACGCGTCGACGCTTCGACAAGGGCGGTGAAGCTTTTTACGACCAGATCTCGGCGCTGCACAAATCGGTGCGCGGTTCCAACCCCGACGGCGCGTTGTACTGGTTCGCGCGAATGATCGACGGCGGTTGCGATCCGCTGTACCTGGCCCGGCGCGTGGTGCGCATGGCCAGCGAAGACATCGGCAACGCCGACCCGCGCGCCCTCAGCCTGTGCCTTGCGGCGTGGGAAGTGCAGGAGCGCCTCGGCAGTCCGGAAGGCGAGTTGGCCGTGGCCCAGGCCATCACTTATCTGGCCTGCGCGCCGAAAAGCAACGCGGTGTACATGGGCTTCAAAACTGCCCTGCGTGCCGCCGCTGAAAACGGCTCGCTTGAGGTGCCACTGCACTTGCGCAACGCACCGACCAAACTGATGAAACAATTGGGCTACGGTGACGAATACCGCTACGCCCACGATGAACCGGACGCTTACGCCGCCGGCGAAGACTATTTCCCGGAAGAACTCGAGCCGATTCCGTTCTACCAACCGGTGCCGCGCGGCCTGGAATTGAAGATCGGCGAGAAGCTCAACCACCTCGCCCAACTCGACCGTTTAAGCCCTCGGCAGCGGAGAAAATAGTGCTTCCATTGATTGTTGCGGTCTCCGTCGGCGGTGTCGCCGGCACCTTGTTGCGCTTCGCCACCGGCAATTGGGTCAACGCCAATTGGCCGCGGCACTTCTATACCGCGACGCTGGCCGTTAATATCGTGGGCTGTCTGTTGATTGGCGTGTTGTACGGCCTGTTTTTGATACGCCCGGAAGTGCCGATCGAGGTGCGCGCCGGGTTGATGGTTGGCTTCCTCGGGGGGCTGACGACTTTTTCATCCTTTTCACTGGATACGGTGCGCCTGCTGGAAAGCGGGCAAGTGCCGCTGGCCCTGGGCTATGCGGCACTCAGCGTATTCGGCGGGCTGCTCGCGACGTGGGGTGGCCTGTCTTTGACAATACTTTGTTAACGAGATACCGACATGCTCGATTCCAAACTGTTACGTAGCAACCTTC
>NZ_JBIUVX010000074.1:0-8367 GCF_044743175.1 Pseudomonas sp. NPDC087690 | reverse complement strand
CAAATAGTATGATAGTTTGATCATCGCCCCCCAACAATAAGAGAATTTCTTATCACTCTACAACAAGAGTGACAGGCGAGTGGTAAAGACTGTGGAAGCACATCTGTTGGAATGGCTGAACCTGAGCGTGCGCTGGGTTCACATGATTACTGGCGTGGCCTGGATCGGCGCGTCGTTCTACTTCGTCTGGCTGGAGAACAACCTCAACCGCGTCAACCCGAAAACCGGTCTGGCCGGTGACCTGTGGGCGATCCACGGTGGCGGTATCTATCACCTGGAAAAATACAAACTGGCCCCGCCGGCAATGCCGGAGAACCTGCACTGGTTCAAATGGGAAGCCTACTTCACCTGGATGTCGGGTATTGCGCTGCTGTGCGTGGTGTTCTACTCCAACCCAACGCTCTACCTGCTGGCTCCGGGCAGCACACTGAGCGGCCCTGAAGGCGTGGCCATCGGTATCGGCTCGCTGTTCCTCGGCTGGTTCATCTACTCCTTCCTCTGTGATTCGGCCTTGGGCAAACGCCCTGCTCTGCTCGGCTTCATTCTGTTCGTGCTGATCATCGGCGCGGCGTATGGCTTCAGCAAAGTGTTCAGCGGTCGTGGTGCGTACCTGCACGTTGGCGCGATCATCGGCACCATCATGGTCGGTAACGTGTTCCGCATCATCATGCCGGCGCAGCGTGCACTGGTCGCGGCGATTGCCGAGAACCGCACGCCGGATCCGGCGCTGCCGGCCAAAGGCTTGTTGCGTTCGCGTCACAACAACTACTTCACCCTGCCGGTGCTGTTCATCATGATCAGCAACCACTTCCCGAGCACCTATGGCAGCCAGTACAACTGGTTGATCCTCGCCGGGATTGCAGTGTTGGCCGTGTTGGTGCGTCACTACTTCAACACCCGTCACGACAGCCACAAGTTTGCCTGGACCCTGCCAGTGGCAGCGGTAGGCATGATCACGCTGGCGTACGTCACCGGCCCAACGCCGATGTCGACCGCTCCGGAAGTGGCCAAGGCGCCAGCCAAAATCGAGTATCAACCGCTGCCGGAGACGGCACTGGGCGGTGGCGCGAAACCGGCTGAAGCGGCGGCACCTGCTGCACCCGCAGACGCACCTGCAGCAGCGCCGGCGCAAGCCTCCAACGCAGGTCCGACCTTCGACAAAGTGCACAACGTGATTCAAGAACGCTGCGCAGTTTGCCACTCGGCCAAACCGACCAGTCCGTTGTTCAGCGCAGCTCCAGCGGGTGTGATGCTCGACACCCCTGAGCAGATCCGTCAGAACGCGGCGCGCATCCAGGCGCAAGCCATCACCACGCAGATCATGCCACTGGGCAACATCACGCAGATGACCCAGCAGGAACGTGACCTGATCGGTGCATGGATCGCCCAGGGAGCACAGACCAACTAAGCAACAAAGCTTCGCGAGCAGGCTCGCTCCCACAGAGATCGCGCATTTCCTGTGGGAGCGAGCCTGCTCGCGAATCGCCTTAGCGCGGTTTTACCTGATGCAAAGAAACAGCTGTGAGCAACCCGGCAGCTGTTAATCACAAGAATAAAAAGATCCGAGGTGTTGCATGTCCGAGCTGTCCAAAGCGCGCATCCCCGACGCACCCGCCATTCAGCGATTGCCCCTTTTGCAACTGATTCTGGTCGGTTTGCAACATGTTCTGCTGATGTACGGTGGCGCCATCGCGGTGCCGCTGATCATTGGACAGGCCGCTGGCCTGAGTCGTGAAGAAATTGCCTTCCTGATCAACGCCGACCTGCTGGTCGCCGGTGTCGCCACCATCGTGCAGTCCATGGGCATTGGTCCGATGGGCATTCGCATGCCGGTGATGATGGGCGCCAGTTTTGCCGCAGTCGGCAGCATGGTCGCCATGGCCGGCATGCCCGGTATCGGCCTGCAAGGGATCTTCGGCGCGACGATCGCCGCCGGTTTCTTCGGCATGCTCATCGCGCCGTTCATGTCCAAGGTCGTACGCTTCTTCCCGCCCCTGGTGACCGGCACGGTCATCACCTCGATCGGTTTGTCGCTGTTCCCCGTGGCCGTGAATTGGGCCGGTGGCGGTGCCGCCGCCGCACAATTCGGCTCACCGATTTATCTGGCCATCGCCGCGCTGGTGTTGGGCACCATTCTGCTGATCCACCGCTTCATGCGCGGTTTCTGGGTCAACATCTCCGTACTGATCGGCATGTGCATCGGCTACGTGCTGTGCGGCGCGATCGGCATGGTCGATCTGAGCGGCATGGCCAACGCGCCATGGATTCAGTTCGTCACCCCGCTGCATTTCGGCATGCCGAAATTCGAGCTCGCGCCGATCCTGTCGATGTGTCTGGTGGTGGTGATCATCTTCGTCGAGTCCACCGGTATGTTCCTCGCGCTAGGCAAAATCACCGATCAGGAAGTCTGCCCACGCATGCTGCGTCGCGGTTTGCTGTGTGATGCCGGCGCCTCGTTTGTCGCCGGTTTCTTCAACACCTTCACCCACTCCTCGTTCGCGCAGAACATCGGTCTGGTGCAGATGACCGGCGTGCGCTGCCGTTCGGTGACCATCGTTGCCGGTGGTTTGCTGATCGTCCTGAGCCTGCTGCCGAAAGCGGCATTCCTCGTCGCCTCGATTCCGCCAGCCGTACTGGGTGGCGCGGCGATTGCGATGTTCGGCATGGTCGCCGCGACGGGGATCAAGATTCTCCAGGAAGCCGACATCGGCGACCGTCGCAACCAGTTGCTGGTCGCGGTGAGCATCGGCATGGGCCTGATCCCGGTGGTTCGCCCGGAATTCTTCGCGCATCTGCCGCTGTGGATGAGCCCGATTACCCACAGTGGCATCGCCATGGCAACGCTCAGCGCGCTGACGCTGAACCTGCTGTTCAACATTCTCGGCGGTAAAGAGCGCGCAGCGATCAACGACTGCCACGCACACCAGCACTGACAGCAACACCGATGCCCCCCTGTAGGAGTGAGCCTGCTCGCGATAGCGTTTTTTCAGTCAACTGATGTGTTGAATGTCACACCGCGATCGCGAGCAGGCTCACTCCTACAAAGGGCAAAAAAAGCTCTGCGCCTCAAACAATAAAAACAAGAGGGAGCAATAGATGATTCGTACACAGACAAATGTACTGTTGAGCGGCGGCCTGCTGGCCGCGAGTCAGGCCATGGCCGGCGATCTCCTGCTGTGGCAGACCAATAGCCTCAGCTATCTGTACGGCAAGAATTTCGCGATCAACCCGTCGATCCAGCAAACGCTCACCTTCGAGCACGCCGACAAGTGGAAGTACGGCGACAACTTCCTGTTCGTCGACAAGATCTTCTACAACGGCAAAGAAGACGCGAACAAAGGCCCGCACGCCTTCTACGGCGAATTCACCCCGCGCTTCTCCTTCGGCAAGATCTTCGACCAGAAGCTCGAATTCGGCCCGATCAAAGACGTCTTGCTCGCCATGACCTACGAATACGGTGAAGGCGACAGTGAGGCCTACCTGATCGGCCCCGGCTTCGACCTCAAGGTGCCCGGCTTCAACTATGTGACTCTGAACATTTTCCGCCGCCAGACCGAAGGTCCGCGTCCCGGCGACGGCGTCTGGCAGATCACCCCCGGCTGGTCGTACAGCTTTCCCCTGGGCAATTCCGATGTGCTGATCGACGGCTACCTCGACTGGGTCGTCGACAACGACGAGAACGCGCGTGGCACCTATCACGCCAACCTGCACATCAATCCACAGATCAAATATGACCTCGGCAAAGCCCTGGGCTGGAGCCAGAAGCAGTTGTATGTCGGCACCGAATACAGCTACTGGAAGAACAAGTACGGTGTCGAAAATACGCACAATTTCGACACCAATCAGAACACCGCCAGCCTGCTGGTGAAGGTGCACTTTTAAGATGGCCCGCAACCGTGCTCCATACCTGTCGTCGGTGCTCTGTTGCGGGGCACTTGAGAGCTGGCCGAGGAGTCAGTATTCTCCGCGGCCTCTTGAATTCGGTCTAAAAAAAAGCCCGGATTTAATTCCTGACCGACGGGCCAACTTATCCCGGCCCCGGTCAGTACCGAGGCATCCCGAAAACACGCTCAATCGACTGTTTTTCAGCAGCCGACGGGCGTTTTTTTGCTTTTCGAAAAGCCTTGGCCCAGCTCTTGCTAACAGCATGAAAGCTGACCAATCGGATGACTTTTGCAGCAACGAAAAAAGGCGCCACACCAGAGCGCCGATCTTAAAAAAATAAACGTGGAACACCTACTTTGGGAGCAACCGAATGAAACGTATGTGCACCAGCCTGATGCTTGCGGGATCAATGTTAGCCGGGGGCCAGGCCATGGCCGAAGGCCTGCTGCAATGGCAGAACAACAGCCTGACCTACCTCTATGGCAAGGACTTCCAGGTCAACCCGCGCATCCAGCAGACCGTCACCTTCGAACACGCCGATGCGTGGACGTACGGCGACAACTTCTTCTTCATCGACAAGATCTTCTACAACGGTGACAAGGACTTCAACAACGGTCCGAACACCTATTACGGCGAGTTCCAGCCACGCATCTCGCTGGGCAAGGTGCTCAACCAGAAGATCGAATTCGGCCCGATCAAAGACGTTCTGCTGGCGATGACCTACGAGTTCGGCGAAGGTGATACCGAGTCCTACCTGATCGGCCCTGGCTTCGACCTGGCCATCCCGGGCTTCGACTACTTCCAGTTGAACTTCTACCAGCGCCACACCGAAGGTTCGCGTGCCGGTGACAACGTCTGGCAGATCACCCCGGTCTGGTCCTACACCATTCCCGTGGGCAACTCGAACATCCTGATCGACGGCTACATGGACTGGGTGACCGACAACGATTCCAACTCTAAAGGCGATTACCACGCCAACCTGCACTTCAACCCACAGGTCAAATACGACCTGGGCAAGGCGCTGAGTTTTGGCGAGAAGCAGTTGTATGTCGGTGTTGAATACGACTACTGGAAAGACAAGTACGGCATCGACGACACCGGTGCCTTCAAGACCAATCAGAGCGTGACCAACTTCCTGGTGAAGTTCCACTTCTGATAAAAATCAAAAGATCGCAGGCTTCGCCAGCTCCTACAGGGATAGCGCATTCCAATGTAGGAGCTGCCGCAGGCTGCGATCTTTTGCTTTAAAATGGCAATCCCAAAAACCGGCACAACTCCTCGCGCTTGGCCAACGCATCGCGCCGTCCGAGATCAATCAACTCGCTGCAATAACCCGCCTCGAACAGCAAATAACTCAACACCCCCGCCCCACTGGTCTTGGTCGCCCCCGGTCCGCGCAGAAACAAACGCAACGCCGCCGGCAATTCCTGACGATGCCGCGCCGCGATCTCGTCGATCGGCTGACTCGGCGAAATCACCAAGACGTCCACCGGCGCCACACCCAGCTCGCGGGTCGGCGTGCCAGCAGGCATCAGATGGCTGAACTGGTTGAGACGCTGCAGCAACTCGATATCGCTCTCCAGACTGTCAATGAACGTGCTGTTGAGCATGTGCCCGCCGATCTGCGCGAGTGTCGGTTGCTGCCCCGTGTAAGTGCGCTCCAGCGGCTGCTGCGGATCAAAGCCGCGCGGGTTGCCACTGACACCCACCACCAGCACGCGACTGGCGCCCAGGTGCAACGCCGGACTGATCGGCGCTGATTGCCGCACCGCGCCGTCACCGAAATATTCATCACCGATCTTCACCGGCGCGAACAGCAACGGAATCGCCGAACTGGCCAGCAAGTGATCGACCGACAATTGCGTCGGCACGCCAATGCGCCGATGGCGCAGCCACGAATCAATCGTGCCGCCCCCTTGATAGAACGTCACCGCTTGCCCCGATTCATACCCGAACGCGGTCACCGCCACTGCGTGCAATTGCTTGCGCGCGATGGATTCGGCGATGCCGGGCATGTGCAGCTTTTCATTGAGCAGTTCGCGCAGCGGCGAACTGTTGAGCAACGCGACCGGCATTTGTCGCCCCATACCGAGCAGGCTGTGGCTGACGAAACGACTTGCCTGGTGAATGACGCCGGACCAGTCGCTGCGCAATACCCGGTGGCTGCGAAAGCCCTGCCAGAACAGCGTCAGCCGTTCGATGGCGGCGCGAAAATCGGTGGCACCGCTGGCGAGGCTCACCGCGTTGATCGCGCCTGCGGAAGTGCCGACGATCACCGGAAACGGATTGTCCGCGCCCACCGGCAACAATTCGGCAATCGCGGCCAGCACGCCCACCTGATACGCCGCCCGAGCCCCGCCGCCGGAAAGAATCAAACCTGTGACCGGTTCAACTGGGCTCATCGCAACACTCCATGGTGCTCAAGGGGATCGATCAATCAACCACGTTTGGCGTACAGCTTCGGCTCGCCGGGTGGCCGGCTCTTGAAGCGTCGATGCGCCCACAGATATTGCTCCGGGCAATCGCGCAAAACGCCTTCGACCCACTGGTTGATGCGGATGCAGTCAGCTTCTTCGGTCTCGCCCGGGAAATCCTCCAGCGGCGGATGCACGACCAGACGATAGCCGCTGCCGTCGGCCAGACGCTCCTGCGTGAACGGCACCACCAGTGCTTTACCCAAACGGGCAAATTTGGTGGTCGCGGTCACGGTCGCGGCCTGAATGCCGAACAGCGGCACGAAGATACTTTGCTTGGCGCCGTAATCCTGATCCGGCGCGTACCAGATCGCCCGACCGGAACGCAGCAATTTGAGCATGCCGCGCACGTCGTCACGTTCCACCGCCAGCGAATCGAGATTGTGCCGCTCGCGGCCCTGACGCTGGATGAAGTCGAACAACGGGTTTTTGTGTTCGCGGTACATGCCGTCGATGGTGTGCTGTTGGCCGAGCAACGCTGCGCCGATCTCCAGAGTGGTGAAATGCACTGCCATCAGAATCACGCCTTTGCCTTCGCGCTGGGCTTTTTGCAAATGCTCAAGGCCTTCCACATGGGCCAGCTTCGCCAGGCGCTCACGCGACCACCACCAGCTCATCGCCATTTCAAAAAACGCGATACCGGTGGAGGCGAAGTTTTCCTTGAGCAGGCGTTTGCGTTCGGCGGCGGATTTTTCCGGGAAGCACAGTTCAAGATTGCGCTTGGCGATGCGCCGTCGGTCGCCAGCGAGGCGATACATCAACGCACCCAAAACTCGACCGATGGTCAGCAAGGCCGGATACGGCAGCTGCACGATCAGCCATAAAAGCCCCAAGCCGCACCAGAGCGGCCAGAAGCGCGGAGCAAGAAATGCTTTTCGAAAACGCGGGCGATCCATTAAAGCTTCCGTAAATACAGTGGCCGCGCATTCTACATCGTTCGACCCGGCTTGCGGCCTGCGGGCGTTCTCGTTATAAGTCTCGGCACTTTTAGTGACAAGCCGTTGTATGCCGACATGAGCAAAACCGAACCGTTAGACCAAGATCCCGTGTTCCAGTTGAAGGGCAGCATGCTGGCCATTACCGTGCTGGAACTGGCCCGTAACGACCTCGACAGCCTCGATCGGCAATTGGCCGCCAAAGTTGCGCAGGCGCCGAATTTCTTCAGCAACGCGCCGCTGGTTCTGGCGCTGGACAAATTGCCGCCGGGCGAAGGCGCTGTCGATCTGCCGGGCCTGATGCGCGTGTGCCGTCAACATGGCCTGCGCACCTTGGCGATTCGCGCCAGCCGCATCGAAGACATCGCCGCCGCCATCGCCATCGACATCCCGGTGTTGCCGCCCTCCGGCGCCCGCGAACGACCGCTGGAAATGGCCGAAGCCGAAGTCAAAAAGAAGCCGGAAAAGCCGCCTGAACCGACCGTCAAACAGACCCGCGTCATCACCACGCCAGTACGTGGTGGCCAACAGATATATGCCCAGGGTGGCGATTTGGTGGTGGTGTCTTCGGTCAGTCCGGGGGCGGAACTTCTCGCCGATGGCAACATCCATGTATACGGCCCGATGCGTGGTCGGGCGCTGGCCGGCGTGAAGGGTGATACCAAGGCACGGATTTTCTGTCAGCAATTGAGCGCTGAACTGATCTCCATCGCCGGTCATTACAAGGTTTCCGAAGATTTGCGTCGCGACCCAATGTGGGGCTCGGGCGTACAGGTCAGCCTGTCGGGCGACGTGTTGAACATCATTCGGCTTTAACGGATACTGCCGCATTTTCCAAGCATCTCTAAAACGTAGCGAAAACGGCTCAAACGAAGTAGGAAAAAGGCCTAAAGCCAAATTCCAGCCAAGGCTGTCCGACTGCAGTAGTTTTCAAGAGATGTTTTTCAGGGGCTAAAAAGTCCTTCTTCCTTAGGGGTGAAACACCTTGGCCAAGATTCTCGTGGTTACATCCGGCAAGGGTGGTGTGGGTAAGACCACCACCAGCGCCGCTCTCGGTCCCGGTCGCGCTCTGC
>NZ_JBIUVX010000073.1:0-8520 GCF_044743175.1 Pseudomonas sp. NPDC087690 | reverse complement strand
CAGGACGTACGAAGGCTCCAAGGACGCCGAGGTGCAGGCCGAACCGGACGACACTGCCAGATCCTTGAGCGCCATGATCAGCGACTCGCCTTCAACGTAGTTGAAGCTCAGGTTCAGGTTGTGCGGAACGCGGGCGGTCAGGCTGCCGTTGACGTACAGCTCTTCCAGATGCTCGACCTGCTTGTAGAAGCGGTCGCTCAACGCTTTGATACGGACGTTTTCGGCAGCCATGTCTTCTTTGGCTACGCGGAACGCTTCGCCCATGCCGACGATCTGGTGGGTCGCCAGGGTGCCGGAACGCATGCCACGCTCGTGACCGCCGCCGTGCATGGTCGCTTCGATGCGCACACGCGGCTTGCGGCTGACGTACAGCGCGCCGATGCCTTTAGGGCCGTAGGTCTTGTGAGCGGAGAACGACATCATGTCGACTTTCAGTTTCTGCAGGTCGATCTCGACCTTGCCAGTGGACTGAGCGGCGTCGACGTGGAACAGGATGCCCTTGGCGCGGAGCATTTCGCCGATAGCAGCAATGTCGTTGACGGTGCCGATTTCGTTGTTCACGTGCATCACGGAGACCAGGATGGTGTCTTCGCGCAGTGCAGCTTCAATCATGGCCGGAGTGATCAGGCCGTCTTCTGTCGGCTCGAGGTAGGTCACTTCGAAACCTTCACGCTCCAGTTGGCGCATGGTGTCGAGGACAGCCTTGTGCTCAATCTTCGAGGTGATCAGGTGCTTGCCCTTGGAGCCGTAGAAATGCGCCGCACCCTTGATAGCCAGGTTGTCGGATTCGGTAGCGCCGGAGGTCCAGACGATTTCGCGCGGGTCGGCGTTGACCAGATCGGCCACCTGACGACGGGCGTTTTCGACGGACTCTTCAGCTTTCCAGCCAAACACGTGGGAACGGGACGCCGGGTTACCGAAGTTTCCGTCGACCAGCAGGCATTCACTCATTTTTTGCGCAACGCGCGGATCGACCGGGGTGGTCGCAGAGTAATCAAGGTAAATCGGCAATTTCATGGACTATCTCCTAAATCAGGGCTGGCGTACCGCTAGCTCTTCGGCTGTCATTCGACGGCGGACGCTTCAATCTTGTCCAGGCGTGGCGCCTTGCTGTTGCAACGGCGCTGGTCCTGACGCTGGGCTACTTCTTGCACCTCACGGCGAGTTACAAGATCAGCCAAGCTGATACCACTTAGAAATTCGTGAATCTGCAGACTCAGATCGCACCACAGATGGTGGGTCAGGCAGGTGTCGCCGGAATGGCAATCGCCCTGGCCCTGGCACTTGGTGGCATCAACCGATTCGTTTACTGCATCGATCACCTGGGCGACCTGAATGCCCTGCATGTCGCGGGACAATTGGTAGCCGCCACCCGGACCGCGAACGCTGGAAACCAGGTTGCTGCGGCGCAGCTTGGCGAACAGCTGCTCGAGGTAGGACAGGGAGATGCCTTGGCGCTCGGAGATATCGGCCAGGGACACGGGCCCGTGCTGCGCGTGCAACGCCAGGTCAAGCATGGCGGTCACGGCGTATCGGCCTTTTGTAGTCAGTCGCATGGACAGTTACCACGGAGTTCAGAATGGGGCGAGTATGCAATTCCCGAGTATTTAAGTCAACTTTAAGACCTAGTACTTTAGTCAGGATTACCCGCAAAAGAGCGCGCGAATGATAGCAGGGTCTGCGGCCTAATGGCACACCGGCCGGCGCAAGCTTCTGTAGGAGCTGCCGCAGGCTGCGATCTTTTGATTTTGCTCTATAGAAGATCAAGGGATCGCAGCCTTCGGCAGCTCCTACACAGGGCTTAGCTGGCTTTGGACTCGTCTTTGCCTTTGACACAGGCGAAGTCTTCTTCACGCAGTTCAGGCAGATCTTTCGCACAATAATTGCTGCCAAGATCCTTCAGCGCACCACACATCCCTTCCAGTCGTCCGTCCACCGCTTGCAGGTGATCGAGCAACTGACCGATGGCGCGCGCCACCGGGTCGGGCATGTCTTCGCTGACGCCATAGGCATCGAAGCCGATCTTCTCGGCCATGGCCTTGCGCTTGGCGTCCTGCTCCTCGTCAGACTTGACGATGATCCGCCCCGGAATACCGACAACTGTGGCGCCCGGCGGCACTTCTTTGGTCACTACAGCGTTGGAACCAACCTTGGCGCCGGCGCCGACCGTGAACGGGCCAAGCACCTTGGCGCCAGCCCCCACAACCACACCATCACCCAACGTCGGGTGACGCTTGCCTTTGTTCCAGCTGGTGCCACCCAGAGTTACACCCTGATAAATGGTCACGTCATCGCCAATCTCGGCGGTTTCACCGATGACGATGCCCATGCCGTGGTCGATGAAGAAGCGTCGACCGACTTTGGCGCCCGGATGAATCTCGATGCCGGTCAACCAGCGTCCGAAATTCGACACCAGCCGCGCCAGCCATTTCAGCTCGTTACGCCAGAGCATGCCGGCCAATCGATGAATCCAGATGGCATGCATGCCGGGGTAGCAGGTCAGGACTTCAAAAGCGTTACGCGCCGCCGGGTCTCGATGGAAAACGCTCTGGATATCTTCACGCAAACGCTCAAACATCATTTAGTCCTTCCGCTTAAGAAGCTCACCACGGGCCGCCTTCTGGGTTTCCGTGAGGATGCCACGCAAAATATTCATTTCCGCCCGGCTGACCGAGCTGCGTCCGTACAACCGGCGCAGGCGCGCCATCAAGTGCCGTGGTTTTTCCGGGTCGAGGAATTCGATGGCGACCAGCGTCTGCTCCAAGTGCTCATAAAAGCGCTCCAGCTCATCCATGGTCGCCAGCTCGGCGCTTTTCACCGAGGCCACTTCTTCTTTCTCGATCTTGCTCGGCTGACCTTGTGCAGCCAGCCAGGCCATGCGCACTTCATAGCTCAACACCTGCACCGCCGCGCCAAGGTTCAGCGAGCTGAACTCCGGATCGGAGGGGATGTGCACGTGAAAGTGACATCGCTGCAGCTCTTCGTTGGTCAGACCGGAATCTTCACGACCGAACACCAGCGCAATTTCAGCGCCCTGCCCGGCTTCCTCGACCACTTTGGTGCCGCACTCGCGCGGATCCAGCAGTGGCCAGGGGATTCGACGGTCACGGGCGCTGGTGCCGAGCACCAGATTGCAGCCGACCAAGGCATCTTCCAGGGTGGCGACGACTTGTGCGCTTTCAAGAATGTCACCGGCACCGGAGGCGCGAGCATCGGCCTCGTGATGCGGAAACAGGCGCGGTTCGACCAGCACCAATCGCGACAGACCCATGTTTTTCATGGCGCGCGCGGCCCCGCCGATGTTGCCGGGGTGGCTGGTATTGACCAGGACGACACGAATGTTCTGCAGCAAGGGAGGCGCTCTCGGACACAGGAAAGGGGTGCAAATCTTACAGAACAGCCTACCGTTAAGCTATGAAAGCGAACAGCGTCCTTCACCTGAAGAAAAGTTCTGATAGAATGCGCGGCTTTCTTTAACAACCTTAGGTGACACATCCATGCAGCCCATGCTGAATATCGCGCTGCGCGCCGCCCTCATCTCCAGTGAACTGATCTTCCGCTCCATCGAGCGCCTGGATACCATCAAGGTCGACGAAAAAGACGCCAAGGATTATGTATCCGAGGTTGATCGCGCCGCTGAACAGAAAATCATCGACGCGC
The DNA here is from genome assembly GCF_044743175.1 of Pseudomonas sp. NPDC087690. Classification (NCBI taxonomy): domain Bacteria; kingdom Pseudomonadati; phylum Pseudomonadota; class Gammaproteobacteria; order Pseudomonadales; family Pseudomonadaceae; genus Pseudomonas; species Pseudomonas sp. NPDC087690. The sequence goes on along the minus strand of NZ_JBIUVX010000073.1, from coordinate 4,860 downwards.
TGCGCAAGGCTTACCCGAACCACTCGATCCGCGGTGAAGAGACTGGCCTGCACGCCGGTACCGGCATCGAAGGCGAAGAGTACCTGTGGATCATCGATCCGCTGGACGGCACCACCAACTTCCTGCGCGGCATTCCTCACTTCGCTGTCAGCATTGCCTGCAAGTACCGTGGTCGCCTGGAACACGCTGTTGTTCTGGATCCGGTTCGCCAGGAAGAATTCACCGCCAGCCGTGGTCGCGGCGCTCAACTGAACGGTCGCCGTCTGCGCGTCAGCGGTCGTACCAGCCTCGACGGCGCCCTGCTGGGCACCGGCTTCCCGTTCCGTGATGACCAGATGGACAACCTCGACAACTACCTGGGCATGTTCCGCGCCCTGGTTGGCCAGACTGCCGGCATCCGTCGCGCTGGCTCGGCGAGCCTGGACCTGGCTTACGTGGCTGCCGGTCGCTTCGATGCGTTCTGGGAGTCGGGTCTGTCCGAGTGGGACATGGCTGCAGGCGCCCTGCTGATTCAAGAAGCCGGCGGCCTGGTGAGCGACTTCACCGGCGGTCACGACTTCCTTGAAAAAGGCCACATCGTTGCCGGCAACACCAAATGCTTCAAGGCAGTTCTGACGGCGATCCAGCCGCACCTGCCGGCTTCGCTGAAGCGCTAAGCGTCACGCGAAACGAAAAAAGCACCCTTAGGGGTGCTTTTTTTATGCCTGGAATTCATCACGCGCCACACCACGAGACCAATGTAGGAGTGAGCCTGCTCACGATAGCGGTGTATCAGCCACCACCTGCATCGAATGATAAATAGCTATCGCGAGCAGGCTCACTCCTACAGGGGATTTGTTGCGCGGCTTAAATGGCGGGCACAAAAAAAGCACCCCGCAGGGTGCTTCTTTTAAAACAGTCGGTACTTACTGAGCCGGCTCATTCTGCGACAGAATCAGCTTGCCTTCCTTGTCGACCGGAATCTGGTTGCCCGGATCGCGATCCATCCGCACTTTGCCTTCCTTGCCATCGAGCGAGTAACGCACGTCGTAACCGACGACCTTGTCACTGATGTCATTGACCGTGTTGCAGCGGGTCTGCGTGGTGGTGTAAGTGTCACGCTCTTGCATGCCTTCCTGCACCTTATTACCCGCATAACCGCCACCGACCGCACCGGCTACCGTGGCAATTTTCTTGCCCGTGCCGCCGCCAATCTGATTACCCAGCAAACCACCTGCCAGCGCACCAACGACGGTACCGGCAATCTGGTGTTGATCCTTTACCGGTGCCTGACGAGTCACTGCCACGTCCTTGCACACTTCACGTGGAGTCTTGATCTGTGTTTTAACCGGCTCAACGGCCAACACTTGCGCATACTCAGGGCCGCTTTTAACCAGGCTGTAGGTGGCAACAGCACCCCCGGCAGTCACACCGACAGCACCCAATACCGCACCAACCAGTAACGACTTGTTCACATGAACCTCCTGACCATCACATGCGGGACGCGCCCGCGCTTCTCCCAGCCTTGGAGCATAAAAAAAGGCGCGAGTTCAACTCGCGCCTTTCTTGGGCTGACAGCCGGGGAAGCGATGGCCGTTATGGACGGTCGTCGACTTCCTTCTCGGTATTGGCCGGAGGAATCAGATCCTCGGTGGTCAGGTTCAGCCAGATCAGCACCACGTTCGCGATGTAGATCGACGAGTAAGTACCCGCCAGAACACCGATGAACAGGGCGATGGAGAAGCCGAACAGGTTGTCACCGCCGAAGAACAGCAGTGCCGCGATCGCCAGCAAAGTGGAGATCGACGTCGCCATGGTCCGCAACAACGTCTGGGTGGTCGAGATATTGATGTTCTCGATCAGCGTTGCCTTGCGCAGGACACGGAAGTTCTCACGAACCCGGTCGAATACCACGATGGTGTCGTTCAGCGAGTAACCGATGATCGCCAGCACCGCCGCCAGCACGGTCAGATCGAAAGTGATCTGGAAGTACGACAGGATACCGATGGTTACGATCACGTCGTGAATCAGCGAAACGATGGCGCCGACCGCGAACTTCCACTGAAAGCGGAAAGCCAGGTAGATCAGGATACCGCCGAGCGCCAGCAGCATACCGAGGCCGCCCTGGTCGCGCAGCTCTTCACCGACCTGCGGGCCGACGAACTCGACACGCTTGACCGTCGCCGGGTTGTCGCCGCCGACTTTCTGCAGTGCTTGCGCTACTTGATGGCCCAACTGCGGGTCTTCACCCGGCATGCGCACCAGCAGATCGGTGGTTGCACCGAAGTTCTGCACGATCGCTTCGTGATAACCGGAGGTAGCCAGTTGCTCACGCACTTTGGTGACATCGGCCGGACGCTCGTAGGTCAGCTCGATGAGCGTACCGCCGGTGAAGTCCAGACCCCAGTTCATGCCCTTGGTAGCGACACTGAACATAGCCAGCAACGTGAGAAACACTGTGACGCCGAACGCGAAGTTGCGAACGCCCATGAAGTTGATTGTACGTAACATGGCAGCCCCTTAAATCCACAACTTCTTGAAGTCACGTCCGCCAAAGATCAGGTTGACCATTGCGCGGGTCACCATGATGGCCGTGAACATCGAGGTAAAGATCCCGAGGGACATGGTCACCGCGAAACCTTTGACCGGGCCGGTGCCCATGGCAAAGAGAATCCCGCCGACCAGCAAGGTAGTCAGGTTGGCGTCGAGAATCGCGGTGAATGCCCGGCCGAAGCCTTCGTTGATTGCACGCTGCACGGTCATGCCGGCGGCGATCTCTTCACGGATCCGCGAGAAGATCAGCACGTTGGCGTCGACCGCCATACCCATGGTCAACACGATACCGGCGATACCCGGCAGGGTCAGTGTTGCACCCAGCAGCGACATCAGCGCCAGCAGCAAGACCATGTTCACCGCCAGTGCGACGGTGGCAATGATGCCGAAGAAACGGTAGATGGCGATGATGAACAGCGACACGAACAGCATGCCCCACAGCGACGCATCGATACCTTTGGTGATGTTGTCAGCACCCAGGCTCGGGCCGATGGTGCGCTCTTCAGCGAAGTACATCGGTGCAGCCAGACCACCGGCACGCAGCAGCAGCGCCAGTTCGGACGACTCACCCTGACCGTTCAGGCCAGTGATGCGGAACTGAGCACCCAGCGGCGACTGAATGGTCGCCAGGCTGATGATCTTCTTCTCTTCTTTGAACGTTTGCACCGCGACGTCTTTTTCGACGCCATCGACCACTTGCTTGGTGTAAGTGGTGATCGGGCGTTGTTCGATGAAGATCACCGCCATGCTGCGACCAACGTTCGAACGGGTTGCGCGGCTCATCAGTTCACCACCGTGACCATCCAGACGGATGTTCACTTCAGGTGTGCCGTGCTCGCCGAAACCGGCCTTGGCGTCGGTCACCTGGTCACCGGTGATGATCAGACCACGTTCGATCTGCGCAGGAGGACGATTGCCTTCACGGAACTCGAAAGTTTCGGAAGTGGCTTTCGAAGCACCCGGCTCTGCAGCCAGACGGAACTCAAGGTTGGCCGTCTTGCCGAGAATACGCTTGGCTTCGGCAGTGTCCTGCACGCCCGGCAGCTCAACCACGATGCGGTTGGCGCCCTGACGCTGGACGATCGGTTCGGCAACACCCAGCTCGTTGACGCGGTTACGTACCGTGGTAAAGTTCTGCTTGATGGAGTATTCACGGATTTCCGCCAGCTTGGCCGGGGTCATCGCCAGACGCAGTACCGGTTGACCGTTGAGGTCGGCCGGAACAATGTCGAAATCGTTGAAGTTCTTGCGGACCAGCGCACGGGCCTGTTCACGGGAGTCTTCATCGCTGAAGCCCAACTGAATGGCACCATTGAGCTGCGGCAGGCTGCGATAACGCAGTTTCTCTTTGCGCAGCAGGCTCTTGACGTCGCCTTCGTAGACTTTCAGGCGTGCATCGAGAGCTTTGTCCATGTCCACTTCCAGCAGGAAGTGCACACCACCGGACAAGTCCAGACCCAGCTTCATCGGGTGCGCGCCCAGATTGCGCAGCCATTGCGGGGTGGTCTGTGCCAGGTTCAGCGCGACGACGTAGTCATCACCCAACGCCTTGCGCACTACGTCTTTGGCCGGCAGTTGATCTTCAGCCTTGCTCAGACGGATCAGACCGCCCTTGCCATTTGCCGCCAGTGTGGCTGCCTTGACGTTGATGCCGGACTCTTTGAGCGCGGTGCTTACGCGATCCAGATCGGCCTGATTGACCTGCAGAGCCGTGCTGGCGCCGCTGATCTGAATGGCCGGGTCATCGGGGTATAGATTCGGAGCGGAATAAATCAGACCGACCGCCAGCACCGCCAGGATCAGAATGTATTTCCACAGAGGATATTTGTTCAGCATCACGCCGCCCGTTATGACGCGGGGCGCCTTGCGCGCCCCGTCGATTGAGTAGAAGTTGTTGCTCTTAGATCGCTTTCAGCGTGCCTTTTGGCAGCGTGGCGGCGATGGCGCCTTTCTGGAATTTCATTTCGACGGTGTCGGAAACTTCCAGAACCACGAAGTCATCGGCTACTTTGGTGATCTTGCCGGCGATGCCGCCAGTGGTCACAACTTCGTCGCCTTTCTGCAGGCTGCTCAGCAGGTTCTTCTGCTCTTTGGCGCGCTTGGCCTGTGGACGCCAGATCATCAGGTAGAAAATGACCAGGAAGCCGACCAGGAAAATCCACTCGAAACCACCGCCCATAGGGCCGGCAGCAGCCGGTGCAGCCGCGTCAGCCATGGCGTTAGAGATAAAAAAGCTCATTTAGCACTCCAGTTGCAAATGTTGAATCTTGGGGTCAGAAAACTCAGTCCAAAGGCGGAACGGGAAGTCCGCGTTTGGCGTAGAAGGCA
>NZ_JBIUVX010000072.1:0-9572 GCF_044743175.1 Pseudomonas sp. NPDC087690 | reverse complement strand
AAACCGCGCTCGACTGCCGCCTGAATACCAATGACGTTCACACTGATGATCCGCATAAATGGCCCCAAAAATCGCGTGCGTGTATGATACACGGCGTCAAGCTAATTAGCTAAATCCGTGGTATTTGGGGTTTTTTTCATGCAAGCGTATCAGCGCGATTTCATTCGTTTTGCCATCGATCGCGGCGTTTTGCGCTTCGGTGAGTTCACCCTGAAGTCCGGGCGCACCAGTCCTTACTTCTTCAACGCCGGCCTGTTCAACTCGGGTTCGGCCCTGGCGCAGCTGGGGCGTTTCTACGCTGCAGCCATTGCCGAGAGCGGCATTCCTTTCGACGTTCTGTTTGGCCCGGCCTACAAAGGCATCCCGTTGGCAGCGACCACAGCTGTGGCGCTGGCCGAGCATCACGACCGTGACCTGCCATGGTGTTTCAACCGTAAGGAAGCCAAGGCTCACGGCGAAGGTGGCAGCCTGGTCGGCGCGCCGCTGACCGGCGATGTGTTGATCATCGACGACGTGATCACCGCAGGCACCGCGATCCGCGAAGTGATGCAGATTATCGCTTCCCAGGATGGCGCCAAGGCCGCTGGAGTGCTGATTGCCCTGAACCGTCAGGAGCGTGGCAACGGTGAGTTGTCGGCGATCCAGGAAGTCGAGCGTGACTTCGGTATCCCGGTGATCAGCATTGTTTCGCTGAATCAGGTGCTGGAATTCCTCGCCGATGATCCGCAGCTCAAGCAGCACTTGCCGGCGGTGGAAGCGTACCGCGCCCAGTTCGGCGTCTGATACGACATCATTCTGTAGGAGCTGCCGAAGGCTGCGATCTTTTGATCTTAAAAAACAAAATCAAAAGATCGCAGCCTTCGGCAGCTCCTACAGGGGATTCGACTTAACGCAGGTTTCGCCATTTTCTGATCAGTTTCACGGTTAATCCCGCATTGATCAGCGCAAATGCCAGCAGCGCCAGTACCACCATCACGTACAACGTCCGATCCACATCAAAGTCCCACAGATCCAGTTTGCTGCTGCGGACAATGCCTACAGCGGCCGGTAGATTGACGTAAAACAACGCCACAAACGCGCACGTCAGCGGCAGCGCCCGCGAATAAAACGCCGTCCGTACTTTCCCTCGGCTGCGTTTTCGGTTCAGCGGCCCCGACTGGTATTCATCCAGCGCCAAAGCTTCGCTGAGCGCTGGCCACGCCAGATTGAACAGGAAGGTGGTCAGGGTCAGCAGCAAACCACTGACCGCGACGATGTCATTGAACGGCATTGAGCCCCAGCGTCGTGCAGAGTAAGGCGTGGCTATCCTCGCTGATCTCGAACTGCCCGGCGCTGCCCTTACGTTTGGTGATGGGTTTGAAAGTGGGCTCGTTCTGAGTGATCAGCATGTTCAGCTCATCGCGAATCACATCCGAACTGATGACCACCAAAAACACGGTTTGCGCGCGCTCGGCCGTCTCGATCACCGCACGCATGCTGTGTTGCAGGATGTCATCGAGCTGATTACGAAAGCGTGACACGGTGTTTTTCAACAGGGTTTTGCTTTGGCTTTGGGTTAGCTGAAAGATCGTCGAGATCTGCGATTCGGTCGGCAATGTTTGCCCGAAGTAGCTCTGAATCAGGTAGAGCAGACGATCCTGCTTGGCCTCGTCGGCCCGGCTGGGCATGCCGCCTTCGACCAGCATTTTCAGGTATTCGGTCAGGCTGGCCTTGGCAATGCGCTGCAAGGCGTGGGTGATTTCAGCGTCGCCAATGCGCAAGGTTTTCTTGACCGGTTCCTTTTGTTCCAGCTCGAAAGCAGCGGCATCAATCGTGAACGAGATCTGCATGGCTCAGGCGCTCCGAGTTATTTTTCGCTGGTTTGCGGGTATGGATCCTGTGGCGCATCGCCTTGGCCGCTGAGGACTTTCCAGCCCTTGAGCGGGTGCGAGGCTTCCGTGAAGTCGGGGCAGGGCGGCATCGAATTTTGCGAAGGGCCTGAATACTCTCGGCCGCAGTCCACGCAGGCATAGGTGCCAGCCGAAATGTCACTGCCGTAAGGAACGCTGTCTTTTTGCATGGGTAAATCTCCGGTGGATGAAGGGAAGATCCTAGGGAGATTTGTTAGGAGAGAATGTCGGACGTTTCGCTGAGTTGTGTCGGACGTGTCTTGCGCGCATAAAAAAGATCGCAGACTTCGTCAGCTCCTACAGAAATTTCATACAAACGAAATTCGCTTATGTAGGAGCTGCCGCAGGCTGCGATCTTTTGCTTTCAGCAATTACCGATCAAGGACGCTTGCGATTACTAATCAACGTACCCACACCAGTGTCAGTGAAGATTTCCAGCAGGATCGCGTTTGGCACGCGACCGTCGATGATCAGCGAGCTGCCCACGCCGCCCTGAACTGCTTCCAGCGCGCAACGGATTTTCGGCAGCATGCCGCCGTAGATAGTGCCGTCGGCGATCAGGTCGTCGACTTGCTGGGTGCTCAGGCCGGTCAACACAGTGCCCGACTTGTCCATCAGGCCGGCGATGTTGGTCAACAGCATCAGCTTTTCGGCTTTCAGCGCTTCGGCAACTTTGCCTGCCACCAGGTCGGCGTTGATGTTGTACGACTCGCCGTTGGCGCCGACGCCGATCGGCGCGATCACCGGGATGAAATCACCTTTGACCAACAGGTTGAGCAAGTCGGTGTTGATCCCGATGACTTCGCCAACGTGGCCGATGTCGATGATTTCCGGCTGGGTCATCTCCGGGGTCTGGCGAGTGACGGTGAGCTTCTTCGCACGAATCAGCTCGGCGTCTTTACCGGTCAGGCCGATGGCGCTGCCGCCGTGGCGGTTGATCAGGTTGACGATGCTTTTGTTGACCTGGCCGCCCAAGACCATTTCCACCACGTCCATGGTCGCCGCGTCGGTGACGCGCATGCCATCGACGAAGTGGCTCTCGATCGACAGGCGCTTGAGCAGATCACCGATCTGCGGGCCGCCACCGTGCACGACCACCGGGTTGATGCCCACGGCTTTCATCAGCACGATGTCGCGGGCGAAGCCGGTTTTCAGCTCCTCGCTTTCCATCGCGTTGCCGCCGTATTTGATCACCAGGGTCTTGCCGACATAACGTCGGATGTAAGGCAGCGCTTCGGACAGGACCTTGGCAGTGTTGGCGGCGGCATCGCGTTCGAGGGTCATTCAGGGCTCCGGGTGGATCAGAACGGTAGTTGGAGATCAGGTGCAACGCGTTTCAGTTGGGCGTGGAACACATCCTTGATACGTTGCAATTCAGCCTCGTCATCGGCCTCGAAGCGCAGCACCAGCACCGGTGTGGTGTTGGAGGCGCGCACCAGGCCCCAGCCTTTGGCGTAATCGACTCGCACACCGTCAATGGTGGTCAGGTCAGCGCCTGGACCCCACTGTGCGTCGTGCAGTGCATCAATGATGCTGAATTTGCTCTCTTCGGTCACATGGATATTGATTTCCGGCGTAGAAATATCGTTCGGGAAGGTCGCAAACAGCTCTTCCGCGGTGGATTTTTCCTTGCTGAGGATCTCCAGCAGCCGTGCAGCGCTGTAGATACCGTCGTCGAAACCGAACCAGCGCTCCTTGAAGAAGATGTGTCCGCTCATTTCGCCGGCCAAGAGCGCACCGGATTGTTTCATTTTCTTTTTGATCAACGAATGACCGGTCTTCCACATTAGCGGCCGACCACCGTATTCCTTGATCAGCGGCACCAGACGACGGGTGCATTTGACGTCGAAGATGATTTCCGCGTCCGGGTTGCGCGCCACCACGTCACGGGCGAACAGCATCAGCAGGCGATCGGGGTAGACGATGCTGCCGGTGTTGGTCACCACGCCGACACGGTCGCCGTCGCCGTCGAAGGCCAGGCCGATGTCGGCGTTGGTTTCCTTGACCTTGGCGATCAGGTCGACGAGATTCTCAGGCTTGCCCGGATCCGGGTGGTGATTCGGGAAGTTGCCATCGACTTCGCAGAACAGCGGGATGACTTCGCAGTTCAGCGCTTCGATCAGTTGCGGGGCGATCACGCCGGCCGCGCCGTTGCCGCAGTCGACCACGACTTTCATGCGCCGGGCCAGTTTGATGTCCTGGACGATTTCGGTGTTGTAGCGGTCGAGGATTTCGACCTGGGTGACGCTGCCCGCGCCGCTGCTCAGGTTGTTGGTCTTGAGGCGCTCGTGCAGGGCCTGAATCTGTTCGTTGGCGAGGGTATCGCCGGCGATGACGATCTTGAAGCCGTTGTAGTTCGACGGGTTGTGGCTGCCGGTGAGCATCACCCCGGACTTGCCGGCCAACACGTTGGCGGCGTAGTACAGCGCCGGTGTCGGCACCAGGCCCACATCACTGACGTGGCAGCCACTCTCGGCGATACCGCGGATCAGCTCTGCCACCAGCTCCGGGCCGGACAGGCGGCCATCGCGACCGACGGACACATTTGGCTCGCCTTGGGCGAGGCTCTGCGAACCGATGGCGCGGCCGATCCAGTAAGCGGTTTCGGCATTGAGGAATTCCGGCACGGTGCCGCGAATGTCATAAGCGCGGAAAATGCTGTCGGGCAGCTTCGGGGCAATCTTGGCTGGGGTGCTCATCTACGGAAATGCTCCATCTCGAAAGTGGCGGGACAGACCGACGAATCGTTCGACGGCAGGCTCAAACTGAAGGGTATGACGGCGTTTTCCACAGAGAGTTCGTGGTATGAAAGGGCCATGACGCCTCGGCTGGCGTGGCTTTCGGCCGGCAAAACCTTGATTTACGGCGGTAAACCTTTCAGCCGATCTGCCTGAAATTTCCCCCTGTAGGAGCTGCCGCAGGCTGCGATCTTTGATCTTGATCGTAGAAAACCAAATCAAAAGATCGCAGCCTTCGGCAGCTCCTACAGACGATGACGCCGGTTATTTGGTGCCGGTGTGGCCGAAACCGCCGGTGCCGCGTTCGGTTTCAACGAACTCATCAACCATTTCGAAATGCGCCTGTACCACCGGTACCAGCACCAGTTGCGCCAGACGTTCGCCGACGGTCATGGTGAAATCGGTCTGGCCACGGTTCCAGCACGACACCATCAGCGGGCCCTGGTAGTCGGAGTCGATCAGGCCGACGAGGTTGCCCAGCACGATGCCGTGCTTATGGCCCATGCCCGAGCGCGGCAGGATCAGCGCGGCGAGGTTCGGGTCGCCGATGTAAACCGACAGCCCGGTGGGGATCAGCACGGTTTCACCCGGTTTGATCACGATGTCCTGTTCCAGCATGGCGCGCAGGTCGAGGCCGGCGGAGCCCGGAGTGGCGTATTGCGGCAGCGGGAATTCGGTGCCGATGCGTGGGTCGAGGATCTTGGCTTGCAAAGCGTGCATGTAAATTAAACCTGGTTCAGACGTTCGGCGATAAAAGTGACCAGTTGGCGAGCGATCTTGCTCTTGCTGGTCTGGGCGAAAACCGTGGCATGCAGCTCACGGTCAATCACGCTGCAGGCGTTTTCTTCGCTGTTGAAACCGATGCTCGGGTTGGCGACGTCGTTGGCGACGATCAAATCGAGATTCTTGTCCTTCAGCTTGCGTGCAGCGTAGTCGAGCAGGTGTTCGGTCTCGGCGGCAAAGCCGACACTGAACGGACGGTCGGGACGGGTCGCGATGGTGGCCAGGATGTCTGGGTTACGCACCATTTGCAGGACGAAGCCGTCACCGCTCGTAGGATCTTTCTTGAGTTTTTGCGGGGCGACGACTTCCGGGCGGTAGTCCGCAACGGCTGCCGAGGCGATAAACACGTCGCACGGGATCGCCGATTCACACGCCGCGAGCATGTCGCGGGCGCTGACCACGTCGATGCGCGTGACGCGGTCCGGGGTCGGCAGGTGCACCGGGCCGCTGATCAAGGTCACACGGGCGCCGGCTTCTACTGCGGCTTCGGCGAGAGCAAAGCCCATTTTCCCGGAGCTGTGGTTGGTGATGTAGCGCACCGGGTCGATGTTTTCCTGGGTCGGGCCGGCGGTGATCACCACGTGTTTGCCGGTCAGTGCCTGACGCTGGAAGCAGTCTGCCGCGCATTGCGCCAGATCGGTGGCTTCCATCATGCGGCCCATGCCAACGTCGCCACAGGCCTGACTGCCCGAGGCCGGACCGAAGGTCTTCAGGCCACGGCTTTGCAGGAGTTGCAGGTTGGCCTGGGTCGCCGGATCGCGCCACATCGCCTGATTCATTGCCGGCGCGACAGCGACCACAGCGTCGGTGGCCAGCACCAGGGTGGTCAGCAAGTCGTTGGCGATGCCTTGCGCCAGACGCGCGAGCAGGTCGGCGGTGGCCGGGGCGATCAGCACCAGATCGGCCCACTTGGCCAGCTCGATGTGGCCCATCGCGGCTTCGGCGGCCGGGTCGAGCAAGTCGAGGTGAACCGGGTGGCCGGACAGCGCCTGCATGGTCAGCGGGGTGATGAATTCGGCGCCGCCGTGGGTCATGACCACACGCACTTCGGCGCCCTGGTCGATCAGGCGACGAACCAGATCGGCGCTCTTGTAAGCCGCGATGCCGCCGCCGACGCCCAGAACGATGCGTTTCCGATACAGCCGCTGCATAGGTCTGCCTTTCATTTCGTTGATGACTGCGGTGCGATGCCCCCTCCCCAGGGTTGAATCGACCACAAAAAAGATGGGCTACGATATCACAGCGACCGCTACGGAACAGCGGCGCCCACAGACAGGGAATGTGTATGAGTATTCGCGATTGGCCTGCGGCGGAACGGCCGCGGGAAAGGTTATTGGAGCATGGGGCAGCGAGCCTCTCGGACGCTGAGTTATTGGCCATTTTTCTGCGCACCGGACTGCCCGGATTAAGTGCTGTGGATCTGGCGCGCAATCTGCTGACTCAATTCGGCAGCCTGCGTTTACTGCTTGAGGCCGATCAGGACGAATTCAGCAAGCAATTGGGGCTTGGGCCTGCGAAGTTTGCACAGCTGCAAGCGGCTCAAGAGATGAACAGGCGGCATCTGGCTGAGAAATCACGGCAAAAACCAGCCCTGGAAAACCCTCAGGTCGTTCGCGATTATCTGAAAGCGATGCTGCGTCACGAACCGCATGAGGTGTTTGGTTGCCTGTTTCTCGATTCCAAACATCAAGTGCTCACGTTCGAGACACTGTTTCGCGGCTCCATCGACAACACCAGCGTGCATCCCCGTGAGGTTGTGAAGCGATGTTTGGCCAATAACGCGGCGGCATTGATCCTCTGCCACAACCATCCGTCGGGCAACACTGACCCCAGTCAGGCGGATCGGCTGCTGACCAAGCGCTTGCAAAAAACGCTGGAGATGATTGATGTGCGCGTGCTCGATCACTTCATCATCGGCGATGGTGAGCCGCTGTCGATGGCGGAGTGTGGCTGGATGTAACTCTCAGGAACAAGCGCTAAGCCACTGTGGGAGTGAGCCTGCTCGCGATAGCAATTTTCCAGTCACCGAATGGGTTGACTGAAATGACGCCATCGCGAGCAGGCTCACTCCTACAGGTTATGTGTAAGGCAGGTTATTTCAGGTTGACCTTGGAGTAGTCCTGCCTTCCAAACGGGCTCACCGAGTAACCCTGTACGTCTTTACGCGTCAGTGCGTAAGCCGTCGGATGCGCCAGCGGCAACCACAACGCCTGCTGCTGAATCTGCGTCTGCGCCTGTTCATACAGTTTGGTCCGTACGCCTTGCTCGCTGGTGGTCTTACCAGCGCTGATCAGCTTGTCCAGATCGGCATTGCAGTAGCGCGCAAAGTTGGTGCCCGACTTGACCGCTGCGCAGGAAAACTGCGGCGTGAGGAAGTTGTCCGGGTCGCCGTTGTCGCCGGCCCAGCCCATGAACAGCAAATCATGCTCGCCGGCCTTGGCGCGACGAATCAGCTCGCCCCACTCGATCACGCGGATTTCCGCCTGAATGCCGATTTCCGCCAGATCCGACTGCAGCATCTGCGCGCCCAGGCTCGGGTTTGGGTTGAGCAGGCTGCCCGACGGGCGCGTCCAGATGGTGGTCTGGAAACCGTCCTTCAACCCGGCCTTGGCCAGCAATGCCTTGGCTTTGGCGACATCGTGTGGGTATCCCGGCAGGTTCTTCGCGTAACTCCAGGTGTTCGGCGGGTAAGGGCCGTTGGCGGCTTCGGCGGTGTCTTCAAACATGGCTTTGATGTAGTTGGCCTTGTCGAAGGCGAGGTTGATCGCCTGACGCACTTCTGGTTTGTCCAGCGGCGGATGCTGGCTGTTGATGCCGACGAATGCGGTCATGAATGCGTCAGTCTTTTCGACTTTCAGCGTCGGTTCTTTCAGCGCGGCCTGTACGTCGAGTGGCTTCGGTGACAGGGCGATCTGGCATTCATTGCGACGCAGCTTTTGCAGGCGCACGTTGGCGTCCGGGGTGATGGCGAAGATCAGCGGATCCACCGAAGGTTTGCCGCCGAAGTAGTCCGGATTGGCCCTGTAGCGTATCGCCGCGTCCTTTTGGAAACGGGTGAACACGAACGGACCGGTGCCGATAGGCTGGCTGTTGAGCTTGTCGGTCGCGCCGGCCTTCATCAGTTTGTCGGCGTATTCGGCGGAATAGATCGAGGCGAAGCCCATGCTCAGTGTGGCGAGGAACGTCGAATCCGGATGATCAAGGGTGAAGCGCACGGTCAGCGGATCGAGTGCGTCGATCTTCTTGATCAGCGCCGGCAACTGCATCGACTGTGCGTGCGGGAAACCGCTCTGGGCGACTTTGTGCCACGGGTTGGCCGGGTCGAGCATGCGGTCGAAGCTGAATTTGACGTCTTCGGCGGTCAGCTCGCGGCTCGGCTTGAAGTAATCGGTCGTGTGAAACTTCACCTGCGGGTGCAGCTTGAACAGGTAAGTCAGGCCATCGGTGCTGACTTCCCAGCTATCGGCCAGGCTTGGTACGACTTTGCCGCTGGCGGTGTCGAAGTCCACCAGACGGTTCATCAGTACGTCGGCCGAGGCGTTGGTGGTGGTCAGCGAGTTGTATTGCACCACGTCGAACCCTTCCGGGCTGGCCTCGGTGCAGACGCTCAGCGCGGCGGCCTGGGCCAGGGGGCTCAGCAGGAGCGGGGCGAGCAACAGGGGTAGGGCAGCGAGGCGCATGGTCGGTTTCCTTTTACAGATCGAAGGCCCATCTGCAAGTGCAGTCTGGAAAAGGCCTACCCTAGAGGGCTGGATTACAAATGACTATCCCCTTTTTGCATTTTAAGGGCACAGTGATGGCCGTTTTTCAGACCGCGGTGCTTCGCAAAAAGTCTGAAACGTCTGCTTGGGCGACTTTCTGCGACGAGTGGTAAAAATCGATGCCGGCCTTTATCCAAAGCGTTCGCAGACCGAAAAAGCGCCTTTTTACCGATTGATTTCACACCGAATGTTGTTGCACCCCGGTCTTTCTGGTATAAAGCAGCGCTCTTTTCTAGGGGCCCGGTTCCTTCACTGTAGGTGTAGCCGGTAAGACCTCTAAAGAAACGCGGCGCCTGGCGCCAAATGACTGAGAGATTAAGCGGCCAACCCATGCCGGGTTGGGCATTTGGTTTTAGAGGGCTGTGGCATGTCGAGAGTATGTCAAGTTACCGGTAAGGGTC
>NZ_JBIUVX010000071.1:0-10581 GCF_044743175.1 Pseudomonas sp. NPDC087690 | reverse complement strand
AACATTGTAGATTGCGTAGGCCAGTAGACGACGACCCCAATCTTCCAGACGGTGGATTTAGCAGCCGTCTTATACGATCAGCTTGGTGTAACGCTCAACCATGCCGCCGACTTGCTCGCTTTGATCCGGGTGGACCAAAAAGATGATTTCGTAATGACGCATGAATGCTCCTTACGGGTTGTAGCCTGCCGCTCAAAAACGGTCAGACAAGGAGTGAATGACACTTATGGACTTGCCGGCGCGGGGCACATGCGTGCCTGCCGTCACAGCAAGGGGCGCAATTGTAGAGAAGGGACAGAAGAGGTGCAAGGCAATTGGTGATTATTTGAACAACTACCGATCTTCGCCTTCCCACAAAACAATGTAGGAGTGAGCCTGCTCGCGATGAGGGGGTAACATTCAACTTTGATGCTGAATGTTGCACCGCTATCGCGAGCAGGCTCACTCCTACAGGGGATTTGCAGCAGATCAAGACTTCTTGGTAGCAGCCTTGGCTTTTGCACCGCGCTGACGCTGCGCTTCGAACAGGCACACGCCGGTGGCGACCGAGACGTTGAGACTGCTGACGCTGCCGGCCATCGGCAATTTCACCAGATAGTCGCAGTGTTCGCGGGTCAGGCGACGCATGCCTTTGCCTTCGGCGCCCATGATCAGTATGGTCGGGCCGGTCAGGTCCTGGTCATAAATGCTGACCTCGGCTTCGCCTGCTGTGCCGACAATCCACAGACCGCGCTGCTGAAGTTTTTCCAGCGTACGCGCAAGGTTAGTCACCGCAACCAACGGAATCACTTCTGCCGCACCGCAAGCAACTTTACGCACGACCGGCGTCAAGGTTGCCGATTTGTCTTTCGGCACGATCACCGCCAGCGCACCGGCTGCATCGGCCGAGCGCAGGCAGGCACCGAGGTTGTGCGGATCGGTCACGCCGTCGAGCACCAGCAACAGTGGCGCGCCTTCGGTGCGGTCGAGCAACTCGTCGAGCATCGCCTCGCCCCAGACCTGGCTTGGACTCACTTCCGCGACTACGCCTTGGTGAACGCCTTCAACCCAGGCATCCATTTCGCGGCGCTCGGCCTGACCGACCTGCACACGATTTTCGTTGGCCAGTTCAACCAGCGTCTGCACGCGCGGATCGTTGCGGCTTTCCGCCAGCCAGATCTGCTTGACGCGCTTCGGGTGGTGACGCAGCAACGCTTCTACCGCGTGAACACCGTAGATTTTTTCCAACTGACTCATGACTTCGCCTTCGGTTTACGTGCCCCGCCACTTTTGGCTGGAGCAGAACCCGCTTTTGGCGGGCCTTTACGGTGTTTGCTCGGTTTTGCTGGCTTGCTGCCGGAGGCCTTTTCAGGCGCCGACCGCCCGGTCTTTCCCCCAGGCGCCGCTTTACCACCGTTTTTGGCGTCGGAAAGCAGAGCCTTCTTCATTTCACGGCTTTTGCGCAGCTCGGCGTTTTTCGCCACAGCGTCGCTTGGGCGATAGGCTTCGGCGGCCTTCTCTTTGACCGGACGGCGACCAGCGGTTTTCGCTGGCGCAGCTTCGGCTTTTTCCTTCGCGGCTGGTGCGGCAGTTTCAGCACCACGCTTCTTGCGGCCGATCGGCGCACTGATGGTTTTTTCGGCCATCTCGAAGTCGATCTTGCGCTCGTCGAGGTCAACGCGCATGACGCGCACTTCAACGGTATCGCCGAGACGAAAGCTACGACCGGTGCGCTCGCCCGCCAAGCGGTGATGCACAGGATCGAAGTGGTAGTAATCGCCCGGCAGCGCGGTGACGTGCACCAGGCCTTCGACGTAGATATCGGTCAGCTCGACGAACAGACCAAAACCGGTCACCGCAGTGATCACGCCCGGGAAAGACTCGCCCACACGATCTTTCATGAACTCGCACTTGAGCCAGTTCACGACGTCGCGGGTCGCTTCATCGGCACGGCGTTCGCTCATCGAGCATTGCTCGCCAAGCTGCTCCAGTGCCGCTTCGTCGTACGGATAGATGCGCGCCTTCGGAATGGTCATCGCACCGGCACGACGAACGTGCGGGGTGTCCTGTTTCGAATGGATCACGCTGCGGATTGCGCGGTGCGTCAGCAGGTCCGGGTAACGACGGATCGGCGAAGTGAAGTGGGTATAGGCTTCGTAATTCAGGCCGAAGTGGCCCTGATTGTCAGCGCTGTACACCGCCTGGCTCAGCGAACGCAGCATTACGGTCTGGATCAGGTGGAAATCCGGACGATCCTTGATGCTCGCCAGCAGTGCCTGGTAGTCCTTCGGCGATGGACCGTCCTTGCCTTTGTGCAGGGACAGGCCGAGCTCGCCGAGGAACGCACGAAGTTTTTCCAGACGCTCCGGCGGCGGACCATCGTGGACGCGATACAACGCAGGAATTTCATGCTTCTTGAGGAATTCGGCGGTGGCCACGTTGGCCGCCAGCATGCATTCTTCGATCAGCTTGTGCGCATCGTTACGGGTGGTCGGACGGATTTCGGCAATCTTGCGCTCGGTACCGAAGATGATTCGGGTTTCCTGCGTTTCGAAATCGATCGCGCCACGGACGTGACGGGCAGCCAGCAGCACCTTGTACAGCGCATAAAGCTGCTTGAGGTGCGGCAGAACGTCGTTGTACTCACCGCGAAGCTGACGCGCTTCGGTGATTTTCGGCGTTTCCAGCATCGCGCTGACTTTGTTGTAGGTCAGACGAGCGTGGGAGTGGATCACCGCTTCATAGAAGCAGTAGTCGGTCATTTCGCCGGACTTGGAGATGGTCATCTCGCAAACCATGGCCAGACGATCGACGTGCGGGTTCAGCGAGCACAGGCCGTTGGACAGCTGCTCAGGCAGCATCGGCACGACGCGCTCGGGGAAGTACACCGAGTTGCCGCGCACTTGCGCTTCATTGTCCAGCGCCGAACCGATTTTCACGTAGCTGGAAACGTCGGCAATCGCCACGTACAACTTCCAGCCGCCGGAGAACAGGCGCAGCTTGCCCGGCTTGGCTTCGCAATAAACAGCGTCGTCGAAGTCGCGGGCATCTTCGCCGTCGATGGTGACGAACGGCAGATGGCGCAGGTCGACGCGCTTCTCTTTGTCTTTCTCTTCGACTTCCGGCTTGAGCTTGGCGGCTTCTTTCAGAACCGCTTCAGGCCAGACGTGCGGGATATCGTAGGTGCGCAACGCAACGTCGATTTCCATGCCCGGCGCCATGTAGTTGCCGACCACTTCGACCACATCGCCTTGCGGCTGGAAACGCGGCGTCGGCCAGTGGGTGATTTTCACCTCGACGAACTGACCGATCTGCGCGTTGGCGTTGCGGCCCGGCGTCACCAGCACTTCTTGCTGGATCTTCGGGTTGTCGGCAACGACAAAACCGATGCCGCCTTCTTCAAAGTAGCGACCGACGATGGTTTCGTGAGCACGCGAGACCACTTCGACGATCACGCCTTCGCGGCGACCGCGACGGTCGAGGCCGGAAACGCGGGCCAGCGCACGGTCACCGTCAAACACCAGACGCATTTGCGCCGGGCTCATGAACAGGTCATCGCTGCCGTCGTCCGGCACCAGGAAGCCGAAACCGTCACGGTGACCGCTGATGCGACCGAGGATCAGGTCAAGCTTGTCGACCGGCGCGTAGGTGCCACGACGGGTGTAGATCAGTTGTGCGTCGCGCTCCATGGCGCGCAGACGGCGGCGCAGGGCTTCGATCTGGTCTTCGGTGGTCAGACCGAACTCTTCGACCAGTTGCTCGCGGGCAGCAGGCGAACCCCGATCGGCGAGGTGCGCCAGGATCAGTTCGCGGCTAGGAATAGGGTTTTCATATTTTTCCGCTTCACGAGCGGCCTCGGGATCGAGGGACTGCCAATCGGCCATTAGAGAGTTTTCACCTTGTCTATATGCGGGTTAGTTTGGCATAGGCGCCATGAAACGGGAAATTTCCGACTCTATAAGGCCCATATCAGGGCCTGCAGCGTCACTTGGAAGCCGTTTTGCACACCGCCGGTAAAAAAAATCATGTTTTTTGCTGAGAGGGGTTTACAGTTAAAAAGACGCTCCGTATAGTGCGCGCCATCGACGACGCACAGCGTTGCCGATACTGCCCAGATGGTGAAATTGGTAGACACGCCAGCTTCAGGTGCTGGTGACCTTACGGTCGTGGAAGTTCGAGTCTTCTTCTGGGCACCAATTTCGAGTTTGAGACTAGATCAGTTTTAAGACTCACACAAAACCCGCGAAAGCGGGTTTTTTGCATTCTAAGCCCGGGTTTTCTTAAAACTGATTTATTAAAATCAAATCAGGGGTTTACAGATCAAAAGGCGCTCCGTATAGTGCGCCACATCAACAGCGGCAACGCTCGCGATGATTGCCCAGATGGTGAAATTGGTAGACACGCCAGCTTCAGGTGCTGGTGACCTTACGGTCGTGGAAGTTCGAGTCTTCTTCTGGGCACCAATTCAAATTCAAGGTTACGGCCTTGGATTTCACAGAAACCCGCGAAAGCGGGTTTTTGCGTTTCTGCCTTCCAGAAAACCAGAATCCCACTGTAGGAGCTGCCGAAGGCTGCGATCTCTTGATCCTGTTTTTTCAAAGAGCAAGATCAAGAGATCGCAGCCTTCGGCAGCTCCTACATTTCAGCGTAGCCCGCCGTATCAGAGCTGGCGGCCTCTCGCAAGGCGCACTTGAGAAACAATATCGTTTATCATTGTTGCAAGTTTTTGCAATGCGACAGTGAGGAACCCTGCGAATGACGTTTCGAAATACCCTGCGCCGAGGCCTGACCTTCACCCTCCTCGGCCTGGCGCTCGCCACTCCCCTCACCCAGGCTGCCGATCCGGTTTCCCTGACTCTCTATAACGGCCAGCATAAAGAAGTCGGCGACGCGATCGCCAAAGCCTTTGAAGCCAAGACCGGTATTCACGTCAACGTGCGCAAGGGCAGCAGCAATCAACTCGCCAGCCAGATCATCGAAGAAGGCGACCGCTCCCCCGCCGACGTGATCTACACCGAGGAGTCGCCACCGCTGAACAATCTCGGCGAACTGGGCCTGCTGGCCAAGACCGATGACGCCACGCTGGCCGTTCTGCCGGAAAAATATGTCGCCGGTAACGGCACCTGGATCGGTGTGACAGCGCGGGTTCGCGTTGTCGCCTACAACCCGAAACTGGTCGATGAAAAAGACCTGCC
This sequence comes from Pseudomonas sp. NPDC087690, assembly GCF_044743175.1. Lineage (NCBI taxonomy): Bacteria > Pseudomonadati > Pseudomonadota > Gammaproteobacteria > Pseudomonadales > Pseudomonadaceae > Pseudomonas > Pseudomonas sp. NPDC087690. The sequence continues at coordinate 5,407 of NZ_JBIUVX010000071.1, read as the reverse complement.
GAAATCGGTGATGGAGTTTTCCGATCCGCAATGGCAAGGCAAGGTCGGCTTCGTCCCGACCAGCGGCGCGTTTCAGGAACAGGCTGTCGCAATCATCAAGATGCACGGTCGTGACGCCGCAGAAGAATGGCTGACCGGCCTGCGCGCTTTCGGCAAGACCTACAGCAACAATATGGTCGCCCTCAAAGCGGTGGAAAACGGCGAAGTCGCCACAGTGCTGGTCAACAACTACTACTGGTTTGCCCTGCAACGCGAGAAAGGCAAACTTGATTCGAAATTGCATTATTTCACTGGCGGCGATGCGGGCGGCCTGATCACTGTATCGAGCGCTGCCGTGCTGAAATCCAGCAAACATCCAAAAGAAGCACAGCAATTCCTCGCCTACATGGCCAGCGAAGAAGGCCAGCGCGTGATCACTCAGACCACCGCCGAATACCCGCTGCACAAAGGCATGGAATCGGATCGCGGGCTCAAGCCGTTCAGCGAACTGGAAGCGCCGAATGTAACGCCGGCCGATCTGGGCAATGCCGAAGAAGCGCTGGAGCTGGAACGTGAAGTTGGCTTGAACTGATGGCCGCATCGTTATCCGCCCCCGCCCCGCGCGGGGGTTACGTACCAAAGCGCAAGCGGCCATCGATCTGGCTGGTGTTGCCGGTGTTGCTGCTGGTAGTGCTAAGCCTGTTGCCGCTCGCTTATGTCGGGCTCAAAGCCTGGCAGGCCGGCTGGGCCGAGGCGCTGCACTTGTTGTGGCGCCCGTATGTATTCGGCCTGCTGCGCAATACTCTGGCGCTGATGGTTGGCGTAACCCTCACGTGCGGCGTCATCGGCCTGTCGCTGGCCTGGCTGCTGGAACGCAGCAATCTGCCGGGACGGCGTCTGTGGGGAGTGATTTTGTGCCTGCCGTTCGCGGTACCGGCATTTGTCAGCAGCTTCACTTGGGTCTCGCTGAGTTCGCAGTTCGAAGGCCTTGGCGGGGCGATTCTGGTGATGAGCCTGTCTAAATACCCGCTGATCTTCTTACCGGTGGCGGCGACGTTGCGCAATCTTGATCCATCCCTCGAAGAGTCGGCGCGCACGCTGGGACAGAATCGCTGGGGCGTTTTTTTCCGCGTCACCCTGCCGCTGCTCTGGCCGTCACTGCTGGCGGGGTCGCTGCTGATTGCCTTGCACATGCTGGTGGAGTTCGGCGCACTGTCGATTATTGGCCTGCAGACCTTCACCACGGCGATCTACCAGCAATTCGAACTGGAATTCAGCAATGCCAACGCGGCGATGCTGTCTGCTGTGCTGCTGGCGTTGTGTCTGGTGCTGTTGTGGCTGGAGTTGCGCGTACGCGGTAAAGGCCGGCATGTGCGTACAGGTCAAGGTGCGGCGCGTCGTGCTGAACAGGTTCGGCTTGGGCCTTGGGGCGCAGTCGGTCAGTTGTATTGCCTGATGCTGGCCGTCGTTGGCAGCGGCATTCCGTTGGGGATGTTGGCGTATTGGCTGGCGGTGGGCTCTTCGGCGGCATTCCCGGTGGCAGCGATTACCGAAGCACTGCTGTCGTCGCTGGCGTTGTCGCTTGGCGGCGCGGCGCTGTGTCTGGCACTGGCGGTGCCGGTCGGTTTGCTGGTGGTGCGCTACAAAGGCCAACTGGCGATCTGGGCTGAGCGCCTGCCGTATCTGCTGCATGCGCTGCCAGGATTGGTGATTGCGTTGACGCTGGTGTACTTCGCGCTGCACTACGTCCCGGCGCTTTATCAAACGTCGGGACTGTTGCTGATCGCTTATGCGCTGCTGTTTTTGCCGCTGGCACAGGCGCCGATCCGCACAGCCCTGAACAAGGCTGCACCGCAGCTGGAAGAGGCTGCACGCACGCTGGGCGCTTCGTCGTTCACGGCGTTTTGCCGGGTGACGTTGCCGATCATCTTCCCGGCATTGGGTGCGGCGTTTGCGCTGGTGTTTCTGGATGCGATGAAAGAGCTAACGGCGACGTTGCTGCTGAGTCCGACCGGGCTTAATACGCTGGCGACTGAGGTTTGGGCGCATACCGCGAATGTTGAGTTTGCGGCGGCGGCGCCTTATGCAGCGCTGTTGATTTTGGTATCGGGGCTGCCGGTCTATCTGCTGACGACGCGGATGTATCTGAGTCGCTGAAATAGCTATCGCGAGCAGGCTCACTCCTACATTGGAATGCGTCCCCCCTGTAGGAGCGAGCCTGCTCGCGAAGAGGCCCTCCCAGCCGACACTAAGCCCTGAACTGCCCCAGACTGGCCTTCAGCTGCGCAGCCAGACCATCCAGCACCTTGCCACTCGCCGTGGTCTCCACCACCGCCTGCGCCGCTTTCTCGGCCTGCGCATGAATCGTCTCGACGCGCCCACGCACAGCCTGCGCACCCTGCGCCTGATGTGCAGCCGCCTGCGTCGCCAGGCCAATCGCCGCGTGCACCTGCTCAACCGACGTCTGCACCGATTGCTGCAACCGCGCACTGTCACGCAACACCAGTAACCCTTCGCTGGCCTGACGCCCGGCCTGGCCGATCGCCTCGACCGCCTCCCGCGCGCCCTGCTGCAACGCGACGATGTGCGCCTGAATATCGCCGGTAGAGCTTTGTGTCTTGCTCGCCAGCGCTCGAACTTCGTCGGCCACCACCGCAAAGCCGCGCCCGGTTTCGCCAGCACGCGCCGCTTCGATGGCAGCGTTGAGCGCCAGCAGGTTTGTCTGCTCGGCGATCCCGTGAATCACCGTCAGCACCACTTCAATCTGCTCGCTTTGCTGCGCCAGTCGCTCAATCACTTTCGCCCCGGTATCGACCTGCCCCGCCAGCGCTTCGATCAGACTGCCGACCTTGGCGGACGTACGAGTGTTTTCGTCAGTCGCCTGGCGAATATCCACAACCTGCTTCAATGCGGCCTGCATGGCATGGCTTTCCGACTGCGCCTCATCAGCCATTTGCGACAGTGCGCGCAGACTCTCCGCCACTTCATCACGCTGCATGCCCGCCGCCGCATCTGCACCGGCATTGCGCAGGGTCATCGCGCCAATCTCGACGCCGGTGCGCTGCGCAACATCGCCCGCCTCGCGCACGATCGGCTGCAACTTATCCACAAAGCGATTGACCGCCGAAGCCATGTCGCCGATTTCGTCTTTGCTGTTGATCTGTACTCGCTTGGTCAGGTCGCCCTCGCCCGCAGCCAGATCGTCCATCGCTGCATTGAGCATCTTCAGCCGATTGACCACGCGATGGCCCAACACTACCGCCAGCAACAACAGCACACCGCAACCGACCAGCGCCAGACCCAGGCCAATGCGCCAGCGCAAGGTTGCCGCTGCTTCCTGAACGGTATTGGCGGTATTGGATTTCATCTCGGTCGCAGTGGACTGCGCCGACTGCAGGCGCGACTGCATGGCTTTGGCACTGTCTGCGGCAGCGCCCTTGAGACTGTCGCCGACCAACTGATCACTGCTGGCAATCAGCGCCGTGAAGCGCTTGTCCAGCGCTGCCAGATCGGTTTCCACCGAGGCCGTGGACACCCCCATCAGCACCTTGCCGATTTCCACGCCATTGGGATTGATCGAGGCCTCGAGGTAATAGACCGACGGATCGTTCTTCGCCGCATCCAGCACTTTATCCAGCGCACGCTCACCCTGGCCTTTTTCCAGCAAGGCCTTGTTGATCGGGTTTTCACGGTTGAGATAACGGGTCAGATGCTGACCGGTGGCATCGTCGTACACCACGAACAGCACGTTGGGATTGCGCTGGGCCCGGCGAGCGAATTCGGACAGGGTCGGCACGTCGCTGTCCCACATGGCGCGCGGCGCCACCGAAGCGAGCAACTGTGCCATGTCATTGGCCGAATCCTTCAGATCCTTTTCCAGGGTCGCGCGCAGTTGCGCCTGCTCATCCTTCAGACGCGCAGACAAACCAGCGGTCAAACGCTGACGAGTACTGGAAGAAAGGTTATCGAGACTCGACGTGACTTCACGCCCGGCCTGCTCCAGTTCGCCGGAGAGTTTCTGGCTGTCGGCACCAAGGCGCACCGCCAGATCAGCTTCCAGCGCCGTGACGGTGCTCCGCGTCAGGGCAACGGCCACCAGCACCTGCACCAAAAGGGCGATACCAAGGGTAACGAATACAGGTCGCAACAAACGGCTTTGTAACAGTGAGAGAACGGCCGACACTGTGAATACCTCTACTTCTGACGCCATTAATTTGATGGCACTCTTGTAAGCAGATTCACAGCAAAGGTCATGCCGTCCAACAGGCATAAACGACAAAGGCCCCGATTAAGGGGCCTTTGTTTTTTTACATCAACGACTTATCAAGCAAACGGATGACGCAGAACGATGGTTTCGTTGCGGTCCGGGCCCGTCGAAATAATGTCGATCGGTGCACCGATCAACGCTTCAACGCGCTTGATGTAGGCACGAGCGTTCGCCGGCAGCTCTTCCAGGGTCTTGGCGCCCACGGTCGATTCGGTCCAGCCCGGCACTTCTTCGTACACAGGCTGCAGGCCTACGTAGCTGTCAGCATCGGTCGGAGCAACAGCGTTGCCTTCGGCGTCTTTGTAGCCGACGCAGATGTTGATGGTTTCCAGGCCGTCGAGTACGTCCAGTTTGGTCAGGCAGATGCCCGAGATACTGTTCACATCGATAGCGCGACGCAGGATAACGGCGTCGAACCAGCCGCAACGACGGGCACGGCCGGTGGTAGCGCCGAACTCGTGACCTTGTTTGGCCAGGTGCGCACCGACTTCGTCGAACAGCTCAGTCGGGAACGGGCCCGAACCGACGCGAGTGGTGTAAGCCTTGGTGATGCCCAGGATGTAATCGAGGAACATCGGACCAACGCCCGAACCGGTCGCCACGCCACCGGCGGTGGTGTTGGAGCTGGTCACGTACGGGTAGGTACCGTGGTCGATGTCGAGCAACGAACCCTGGGCGCCTTCGAACATGATGTCTTTGCCGGCGCGACGCAGGTCGTGCAGCTCAGCGGTCACGTCGAGCATCAGCGGCTTCAGCAGCTCAGCGTATTCCTTGCACTCGGCGAGGGTTTTTTCGAACTCGATGGCCGGCTCTTTGTAGTAACCGACCAGCATGAAGTTGTGGTAATCCACCAGTTCACGCAGCTTGTCTTCGAAGCGCGGCATGTTCAGCAGGTCGCCAACACGCAGGCCACGACGCGCGACCTTGTCTTCGTAGGCCGGGCCGATGCCGCGACCGGTAGTACCGATCTTCAGCTCGCCACGGGCCTTTTCACGGGCCTGATCCAGCGCCACGTGGAAGGACAGGATCAGCGGGCAGGACGGGCTGATACGCAGACGCTCGCGCTCCGGTACGCCTTTCTCTTCCAGCTTGGTGATCTCGCTCAGCAGGGCGTCAGGTGCAACCACCACGCCGTTGCCGATCAGGCTCTGCTCGCCTTCG
>NZ_JBIUVX010000070.1:9086-11461 GCF_044743175.1 Pseudomonas sp. NPDC087690 | reverse complement strand
CTGCCATCGTCGGTGTCACCAATGTACATACCTGGACGTTTGCGTACGGCATCCAGGCCTTTCACCACTTTAATGCTAGTTGAGTCGTACGTATTTTCTTCTCTCAAAGCCTTCACACCCGATGGTCGTGGGTCTGGGTGATACGGCCCTGTTCCACGTGGAACAGAGCGACTGGCGTTTCCGTCTGCCAGCCTTCCCTCAATAATTCGTGATCTACACAGGTGATGAACACCTGGCAGCGTAAGTCTTCCAGCAAGCGGCACAGCGCGCGACGGTGGCCCTCGTCCAGCTCGGACGGCAGATCATCCACCAGATAAATACACTGACCGCGGCGGGCCTGGCTGACCAGATGCCCTTGGGCAATCCGCAGTGCACAGACCACCAACTTCTGCTGACCCCGGGACAAAATGTCCGCGGCGTTGTGTGCGCCCAATCTAAGACGCAAATCAGCCCGTTGCGGTCCGGCCTGGGTATGACCCATTTGCTGGTCCCGTTGCACGGAACCAGCCAATACGGCGCTCAATTCCCGGTCTTTGTCCCAGCCTCGGTAATAGCTGAGCGTCAAACCTTCGAGCTCAACCAGTTCGCTCAAGGTTTGTTCAAAGACTGGTTTCAAGGCTTTGATGTAAGCGCGGCGGTATTCATCGATTTCAGCGCTGGCCTGGCACAGTTCCCTGTCCCAAACCGCTTGCGAAACGGCGTCAAGTGTACCATGCCGCAGCCATGAGTTTCTCTGGCGCAAGGCCTTCTGCAAACGCTGCCAGGTGGCCATGAACCGTGGCTCGACGTGGAACACGCCCCAGTCGAGAAACTGCCGACGAATCTTCGGCGCGCCTTCGAGCAGACGGAAGCTGTCGGGGTTGATCAACTGCAGCGGCAGGATCTCCGCCAGTTGCGCAGCGCTGCGGGCGTTCTGGCCGTCGATGCGGATCTGGAACTCGCCCTGGCGATCACGGGAAATGCCCAAAGCGCTGTGCCCACCCTCGGCCAATTCGACCTGACCGAACACGGTACAAGCGAGCTGTTCGTACTGGATGACCGGCAAAAGCCGCGTGCTACGAAACGAACGGGCAAGCCCCAGCAGATGAATGGCTTCCAGAACACTGGTTTTGCCGCTGCCGTTGGCGCCGTAAAGAATGTTGATGCGGGGGGAGGGGGAGAAGGTCACCGGGTGCAGGTTGCGCACCGCGGTGACCGAAACACGACTTAAGGACATCCAGGGTCAGCTGATTACAGACGCATCGGCATGACAACGTAAGCCGAATCGTCATTGTCGGACTCTTGCACCAGCGCACTGCTGTTGGAGTCGGACAGGATCAGGCGAACCTGCTCGGTGGTCATCACGCCCAACACGTCGAGCAGGTAGCTCACGTTGAAGCCGATTTCCAGGGAGCCGCCGTTGTATTCAACGCCCACTTCTTCTTCCGCCTCTTCCTGCTCCGGGTTGTTGGCCTGGATCTTCAACTGACCGCTGGCCAGTTGCAGACGGATACCACGGTACTTCTCGTTGGACAGAATCGCGGTACGGCTGAACGCTTCGCGCAGCGCCTGACGATCGCCCAATACCAGCTTGTCGCCCCCCTTAGGCAGCACGCGCTCGTAGTCCGGGAATTTGCCGTCGACCAGTTTCGAGGTGAAGGTGAATTCGCCGGTGGTCGCGCGGATGTGGTGCTGACCCAGCACGATGCTGACATTGCCGTCCGGCTCGGTGAGCAGACGCGCCAGTTCCAGAATACCTTTGCGCGGCACGATCACCTGGTGGCGATCCGGCTGGCCGATATCAGCTTTCATCGAGCACATGGCCAGACGGTGACCGTCGGTGGCCACTGCGCGAATGATGCCTTCGGACACTTCCAGCAGCATGCCGTTGAGGTAGTAGCGCACGTCCTGCTGAGCCATGGCGAAGCTGGTGCGTTCGATCAAACGACGCAGTTTGCTCTGCTCAAGGCTGCAGGTCAGCGAACCCGGGCCTTCTTCAACCGTCGGGAAATCGTTGGCCGGCAAGGTCGACAGGGTGAAACGGCTACGGCCGGCTTTTACCACCAGCTTCTGCTCGTCGACCTTGATGTCGATCAGCGCATCGTTGGGCAGGCTTTTGCAGATGTCCATCAGCTTGCGCGCAGGCACGGTGATGGAGCCTGTTTCAGCCGGCTCTTCAAGTTGCACACGACCGACCAGCTCGACCTCAAGGTCGGTACCGGTCAGCGACAGTTGCTGGCCTTCGACTACCAACAGCACGTTGGACAGTACCGGCAAGGTCTGTCGACGCTCGACGACGCCTGCGACCAGTTGCAGGGGTTTCAACAGGGCTTCGCGTTGAATGGTGAAATGCATGGTCTAGTCCCTTGCCTTAATAAGCTGCGCTGGTGTTCATC
>NZ_JBIUVX010000070.1:0-9076 GCF_044743175.1 Pseudomonas sp. NPDC087690 | reverse complement strand
GTGTACGCAGCAGGTTCTGTAGTCCTCGCGGATGTCCGCGTCGGATTCCTTAAGTTCGTTGATCTTGCGGCAGGCGTGCAACACGGTGGTGTGATCGCGGCCGCCAAACACATCGCCGATTTCCGGCAGGCTGTGGTTGGTCAGTTCCTTGGACAACGCCATGGCTACCTGACGCGGACGAGCGACCGAGCGCGAACGGCGCTTGGACAACAAGTCGGAAATCTTGATCTTGTAGTACTCGGCGACAGTGCGCTGAATGTTATCCACAGAGACCAATTTATCCTGCAACGCCAACAGGTCTTTCAGGGATTCGCGAATCAACTCGATGGTGATGTCGCGGCCCATGAAGTGCGAGTGGGCGATCACGCGTTTCAGCGCGCCTTCCAACTCACGGACGTTGGAGCGAATACGCTGGGCGATGAAGAACGCGGCGTCGTGCGGCAAGTCGACTTTGGCCTGATCGGCCTTTTTCATCAAGATCGCCACGCGGGTTTCCAGCTCCGGCGGCTCGACGGCAACCGTCAGGCCCCAGCCGAAGCGCGATTTGAGGCGCTCTTCAAGGCCTTCGATTTCTTTCGGGTAGCGGTCACTGGTGAGAATGACCTGCTGGCCACCTTCAAGCAGCGCGTTGAAGGTGTGGAAAAACTCTTCCTGCGAGCGCTCTTTGCGAGCGAAGAACTGAATATCGTCGATCAGCAGAGCATCCACCGAACGGTAGAAACGCTTGAACTCGTTGATCGCGTTCAGCTGCAGCGCCTTGACCATGTCGGCCACGAAACGCTCGGAATGCAGGTACACGACCTTGGCATTCGGGTTCTTCTTTAATAGATGGTTACCCACCGCGTGCATCAAGTGAGTTTTACCCAGGCCAACGCCACCATAAAGGAAGAGTGGGTTGTAGCCGTGCTTCGGGTTATCCGCCACTTGCCAGGCCGCCGCTCGGGCGAGCTGGTTGGACTTACCTTCGACGAAGTTTTCGAAAGTGAAGGTGCGGTTCAGGTAACTGGTGTGCTTGAGCGCACCTTCGACCTGCACGGTGCGCTGTTCGGCGCGGACCGGGGCCTGCTGCGAGGCCGCACCGGACATCGGGTCGAAACTGTCGCGAGACGGTTCATCGCTGACTTCAGGGCTTTTCTGCGTCGAACGCTTGGCTGCCGGCGCTGGCGTCTGCGTGGGTGCCGGCGTACTCACAGGCGTGGCATTTGCCTGGGCCTGCTGGGAAACCTGCGCGGCAGCAAGCGGCGCGTTCGGTGCGGCACGCGGAGCGGAACTGCGTTTGCTGCCTATTAACAAGGAAAGCGCAGGCGCCATGCCGTTGCCGTGCTCATCCAGCAGTTCAAGGACGCGACCGAGGTACTTTTCGTTGACCCAGTCCAGCACAAAACGGTTCGGTGCGTAGACGCGCAACTCGTCGCCTTCGGCTTCGACCTGTAGTGGACGGATCCAGGTGTTGAATTGTTGGGCAGGCAGCTCCTCGCGCAAAAGCTCCACGCACTGCTGCCAAAGTTCCACTGACACGGATATCCCCTAAGTTGAAAGCCGGTGAGGCAAAAACAAGCGGCCATTGTAGCGGCGAGCCGTCCACTTATCCACATGCAGGTTGCCCGGTGACCATGATTTATCAATGCGTAAACCGTTAACAAAGCGACCAACGGTGTGTGAATAAGCTCTGTGGATAACCGCCTCTAAGGGCACTGGACAACTGGGGGTTGAACTCGGTGGATAACTCGCCTGTGGATAACAGCCCATTCCACGCACAGGTTATCCGATGGCGCAGCACAGGCTGAACACGGTTTTCCACTGTAGTTGTCATTCTCTGTACATCAGGTAAAACATGGCCTGGTGTAACTTATCCACAGAAGAAGGCGTGCCTAGCTTTTATAAGCTTTACAGAAAAGCTTTAAATAATTCCCTTCTTTATTTTTATGTATGGCGAGCTGGTGATCAGGCAAAGAACACCTCGAGATCTATTTATAAGGAAACGCTGGTTGGAAATTGACCTGAAGGCTTGCTTTCTCTAGAATCCCCGGTCTCTTAAAACGGGGGCCATTCCGGCCCGTTGTGGACGAACCAGGTAACACGACAATGAAACGTACTTTCCAACCAAGCACTATCAAACGCGCCCGTACTCACGGTTTCCGTGCTCGCATGGCTACCAAGAACGGCCGTGCAGTCCTGTCGCGTCGCCGCGCCAAAGGTCGTGCGCGTCTGGCAGTTTGATAATCCGGTACTGGAGGTGAGTCAGGACTTCAGTCGGGAAAAGCGTCTGCTTACCCCCCGGCATTTCAAGGCAGTCTTTGACTCCCCTACCGGCAAGGTTCCGGGGAAAAATCTCCTGCTCCTTGCACGCAACAACGATCTTGATCACCCCCGTCTCGGGCTGGTTATCGGGAAAAAGAGCGTAAAGCTCTCCGTTGAGCGCAATCGCCTCAAACGTTTGATGCGCGAATCGTTCCGTCTGCACCAGGAATCACTGGTCGGCTGGGATATCGTTATCGTCGCGCGCAAAGGTCTGGGCGATGTAGAAAACCCCGAATTGATTCAGCATTTCGGCAAGCTCTGGAAGCGTCTGGCACGCAGCAAGCCAGTTCCAGAAGTCAAAACCGAAACTGTAGGGGTAGACAGTACCGATGCGTAAACTGGCCCTCGTTCCGATCCAGTTTTATCGCTATGCCATTAGTCCTTTGATGGCCAGCCACTGTCGTTTCTACCCCAGTTGTTCCTGCTACGCGTATGAAGCCATCGAAAATCATGGCCTTCTGCGCGGTGGCTGGCTGACCTTTCGTCGTTTAGGTCGCTGTCATCCGTGGAATCCCGGTGGTTTTGACCCGGTTCCACCTATCCCTACCTCCCGTTCTTCTTCGATGGCCGAGTAATCATGGATATCATACGCACGATCCTGATCGTCGCCCTGGCAATCGTGGCCTACGTTATGGTCCTTAAATGGAACCAGGACTACGGTCAGGCTGCCTTGCCGACTCAGAATGTTGCTTCCAGTACGACTACATCCGGTTTGCCGGACACCGCCACTGGTAATAATGCTGCCGCCAGTGACGATATTCCGCGCGCCGCTAGCGATACCAGCGCACCAGCCGAAACGCCGGTAGCCGCCAGCAAGGATCTGATCCAGATCAAAACCGACGTGCTCGATCTCGCGATCGATCCACAAGGTGGCGATGTTGCTCAACTGACTTTGCCTTTGTATCCACGTCGTCAGGATCGTCCTGATGTTCCGTTCCAGCTGTTCGATAACGGCGGCGAACGTGTTTATCTGGCCCAAAGCGGTCTGATCGGCACCAATGGCCCGGACGCAAATCCGGCCGGTCGCCCGGTCTACTCCTCGGAGAAGAAGACTTATCAACTGGCTGACGGTCAGGACCAATTGGTCGTAGACCTGAAGTTCAGCAAGGACGGCGTCAATTACATCAAGCGTTTCACCCTGAAACGCGGCCTGTATGACGTAGCTGTTTCCTACATTGTGGATAACCAGAGCGCTCAGCCCTGGAACGGCGCAATGTTTGCTCAGTTGAAGCGTGATAACAGCGCTGATCCTTCGTCCACTACTGCTACTGGCACCGCGACTTACCTGGGCGCCGCCCTGTGGACAAGTTCGGAGCCGTACAAGAAAGTGTCCATGAAGGACATGGACAAGGCACAACTGAAAGAAACCGTCACCGGTGGTTGGGTAGCCTGGCTGCAACACTACTTCGTGACCGCGTGGATTCCGGCCAAGGGCGAAAACAACATCGTCCAGACCCGTAAAGACAGCAAAGGCAACTACATCATCGGTTACACCGGTCCTACATTGACCGCTGCACCGGGTGCCAAAGTTGAAACCAGCGCTGTGCTGTACGCCGGTCCGAAAAGCCAGGCTGTGCTGAAAGAGTTGTCCCCAGGTCTGGAACTGACCGTTGACTACGGCATTCTGTGGTTCATTGCCCAGCCAATCTTCTGGCTGCTGCAACACATCCACGCGATCGTTGGTAACTGGGGCTGGTCGATCATCTTCCTGACCATGCTGATCAAGGGTCTTTTCTTCCCTCTGTCGGCCGCCAGCTACAAATCGATGGCGCGCATGCGTGCCGTTGCGCCGAAACTGGCTGCTCTGAAAGAGCAACATGGCGATGACCGGCAGAAAATGTCGCAAGCCATGATGGAGCTGTACAAGAAAGAGAAGATCAATCCGCTGGGTGGTTGCTTGCCAATCCTCGTGCAGATGCCGGTTTTCCTTTCGCTGTACTGGGTTCTGCTGGAAAGCGTGGAAATGCGCCAGGCGCCGTTCATGCTGTGGATCACGGACCTGTCGATCAAGGATCCGTTCTTCATTCTGCCGATCATCATGGGCGCAACCATGTTTATCCAGCAGCAGCTGAACCCGACTCCTCCGGATCCGATGCAGGCGAAGGTCATGAAAATGATGCCAATCATCTTCACCTTCTTCTTCCTGTGGTTCCCGGCTGGTCTGGTGCTGTACTGGGTTGTGAACAACTGCCTGTCCATCACCCAACAGTGGTACATCACGCGTAAGATCGAACGGGCTACCAAAGCAGCCGCTTGATTTACACTGTGGATAACCACTCAAAACGCCCCCTAGTGGGGCGTTTTGCTATCTGTCATTTTTGTCTGGATTCCGGTTAATGAGCGTACCTCGTGAAACCATCGCCGCTGTCGCCACCGCTCAAGGTCGCGGTGGTGTCGGCATCGTCCGTATTTCCGGGCCGCTGGCCAGCGTGGCGGCGAAAGCCATCAGCGGCCGCGAATTGAAACCGCGTTACGCCCATTACGGTCCGTTTTTCAGTGACGACCAGCAAGTGCTGGACGAAGGCCTGGCACTGTATTTCCCGGGGCCAAACTCGTTCACCGGCGAAGATGTGCTGGAGCTGCAGGGCCACGGCGGCCCGATCGTTCTGGATATGTTGCTCAAGCGCTGCCTGGAGTTGGGTTGCCGTTTGGCCCGTCCGGGTGAATTCAGTGAGCGTGCCTTCCTTAACGACAAACTCGATTTGGCCCAGGCTGAGGCAATTGCCGATTTGATCGAGGCCAGTTCTGCACAGGCGGCGCGCAATGCCCTGCGCTCCTTGCAGGGTGCATTTTCCCAGCGTGTGCATAACTTGACCGAACAACTGATCGGCCTGCGCATCTACGTCGAAGCCGCTATCGACTTCCCGGAAGAAGAAATCGACTTCCTCGCCGATGGCCATGTGCTGAACATGCTCGACAAAGTCCGCGATGAATTATCCACAGTACTGCGCGAAGCCGGGCAGGGCGCGTTGTTGCGCGATGGCATGACCGTGGTGATTGCCGGTAGGCCGAATGCTGGCAAGTCGAGCTTGTTGAATGCGTTGGCTGGACGTGAAGCGGCCATCGTGACCGAGATTGCCGGCACCACGCGGGATATCCTGCGCGAACATATCCACATCGACGGCATGCCGCTGCACGTTGTCGATACGGCGGGGCTGCGGGATACCGATGATCATGTGGAAAAGATTGGCGTTGAACGCGCACTGAAAGCCATCGGCGAAGCGGATCGCGTCCTGCTGGTGGTCGATGCGACCGCTCCGGAAGCGCTGGATCCGTTTGCCCTGTGGCCGGAATTCCTCGAAACCCGACCGGATCCGGCTAAGGTTACGTTGATCCGTAACAAAGCAGACCTGACGGGTGAATCCATTTCCCTGGAAGTCAGTGAAGATGGCCACGTGACGATCAGCCTGAGCGCCAAATCTGCGGGCGATGGTCTGGAACTGCTGCGCGATCACCTCAAGGCCTGTATGGGCTACGAGCAGACTTCGGAAAGCAGCTTCAGTGCTCGTCGTCGCCATCTGGAAGCGTTGCGTCATGCCAGTGCAGCCCTTGAACACGGTCGTGCACAACTGACTCTGGCCGGTGCCGGCGAGTTGCTGGCCGAAGACCTGCGTCAGGCTCAGCACTCTCTAGGGGAAATCACCGGGGCATTCAGCTCTGATGATCTGCTGGGACGGATCTTTTCCAGCTTCTGTATCGGTAAATAACCCCTCCGCTTTCCACAGACAGGTCCATTCGCGACCTGTCTGCGCCTACTCTTTCTCATACCTTTCTCCAGTGCCGGGCAGATTTCGTCTCCCTGAGCGGATTTCTCGTGCCCGTTATTTCTTCATTCACCGCATTTCTGTGGATTAAGCCCTGTGAATAACTGCCACTAAGGGCAGTTGATAACAGGGCCTGAAAACTGGATATAAACCCCTCTGTGGATAACCACCCCTTTAATCCACAGGCTTAAACCGGTTATCCAAGGATCTCATTGGCACATGGACACAGGGTTTTGAATCTCTGTACATATTGAATATAAAGGCCTGTAGCGATCTATCCACAGAAAGGTGGCTCAGTAGAAATAAACATAAAAACAAAGGTTTTATAAATTTCTCTCTTTTTTATTCTTTTAAACTCGAGTTCTCCACAGCTGGTTAAATTTTGTGCAAAGGGTTCTTTAGGAAGGGCGAAGTCCCTATACTTGTCGACCAGGTCCGAAAACCTGATCTCAAACTATTCCTGAATTACCTACTTAAGCAGGCACGAGGTGCGTGGTGGATTTCCCTTCCCGTTTTGAAGTGATCGTCATCGGCGGCGGTCATGCCGGTACCGAGGCAGCACTGGCCTCAGCACGTATGGGGGCAAAAACCCTGTTGCTGACGCATAACGTGGAAACCCTCGGTGCCATGAGTTGCAACCCGGCCATCGGTGGCATTGGCAAAAGCCATCTGGTCAAGGAAATCGACGCCCTCGGCGGCGCGATGGCCATGGCTACCGATAAGGGCGGCATCCAGTTTCGCGTGTTGAATAGCCGCAAAGGCCCAGCGGTTCGGGCGACCCGTGCGCAAGCTGACCGGATTCTGTACAAAGCTGCTGTCCGCGAAATTCTGGAAAACCAGCCGAACCTGTGGATATTTCAACAGGCTGCTGACGACCTGATCGTCGAGCAGGAACAAGTCCGTGGTGTTGTCACGCAAATGGGTCTGCGCTTCTTCGCCGATTCCGTGGTGTTGACCACCGGTACGTTCCTCGGTGGACTTATCCACATCGGTTTGCAGAATTTTTCCGGCGGCCGTGCCGGTGATCCGCCGTCAATCGCCCTGGCTCACCGTCTGCGTGAAATGCCACTGCGTGTCGGTCGCCTGAAAACCGGTACACCACCACGTATCGACGGCAAGTCTGTGGATTTCTCGGTGATGACCGAGCAACCAGGCGATACGCCGATCCCGGTGATGTCGTTCATGGGCAACAAAGAACAGCATCCACGCCAGGTCAGCTGCTGGATTACTCACACGAACGCCCGCACACACGAAATCATCGCGGCGAACCTCGATCGTTCGCCGATGTATTCGGCTGCCGGTGAAATCGAGGGCATCGGCCCGCGCTATTGCCCATCGATCGAAGACAAGATCCACCGCTTTGCCGACAAGGAAAGCCATCAGGTGTTTATCGAACCGGAAGGTTTGACCACCCATGAGCTGTACCCGAACGGAATATCCACAAGCTTGCCGTTCGACGTGCAATTGCAGATCGTGCAATCGATCCGTGGCATGGAAAACGCGCACATCGTGCGTCCGGGTTATGCGATCGAGTACGACTACTTCGATCCGCGCGACCTGAAGTACAGCCTCGAGACCAAAGTCATCGGCGGTCTGTTCTTTGCCGGACAAATCAACGGCACCACCGGTTACGAAGAAGCCGGGGCCCAAGGTTTGCTCGCTGGTGCGAACGCGGCACTGCGTGCCAAGGGCAAAGAAGCCTGGTGCCCGCGTCGCGATGAAGCGTACATCGGTGTATTGGTCGACGACCTGATCACCCTCGGTACCCAAGAGCCGTACCGCATGTTCACGTCCCGTGCCGAGTACCGCCTGATCCTGCGCGAGGACAACGCCGACCTGCGTCTGACCGAAAAAGGTCGCGAACTAGGTTTGGTCGATGACGCGCGTTGGGCGGCCTTCTGCAAGAAACGCGAAAGCATCGAACTCGAAGAGCAGCGCCTGAAAAGCACTTGGGTTCGCCCGAACACGCAGCAGGGCGATGCGATCGCGGAAAAATTCGGCACGCCGCTGACCCACGAATACAACTTGCTCAACCTCTTGAGCCGTCCGGAAATCGACTACGCTGGTCTGGTCGAAGTGACCGGCAATGGCGCCGAAGACCCACAGGTCGCCGAGCAGGTTGAAATCAAGACCAAATACGCCGGTTACATCGACCGTCAACAGGACGAAATCGCCCGTCTGCGCGCCAGTGAAGACACGAAATTGCCTGTGGATATCGATTACACCAACATTTCCGGTCTCTCCAAGGAGATCCAGAGCAAGCTCGGCGCGACTCGACCAGAGACGCTAGGCCAGGCTTCGCGGATCCCGGGTGTGACCCCGGCAGCGATTTCGCTGTTGATGATTCATTTGAAAAAACGCGGCGCGGGCCGTCAGTTGGAGCAAAGCGCTTGAGTTCTAAGGTCACTTCGCAACACGCCGAAGAGTTATCCACAGGAGCCCGCGAGCTCGGTGTCAATCTCACTGAAACCCAGCACGAGTTGCTGCTGGGTTATCTGGCCCTGTTGATCAAATGGAACCAGGCCTACAACCTGACAGCCGTGCGCGATCCGGACGAAATGGTGTCGCGGCACTTGCTCGATAGTCTCAGCGTGATGTCGTTCATCGAAAACGGTCGCTGGCTCGACGTTGGCAGCGGCGGCGGCATGCCCGGGATCCCGTTGGCGATCCTGTATCCGGATTCGCAAGTGACCTGTCTGGACAGCAACGGCAAGAAAACCCGCTTCCTGACCCAGGTCAAACTCGAACTGAAACTGGATAACCTGCAAGTTATCCACAGTCGTGTCGAAGCCTTCCAGCCTGCGCAGCCGTTCAACGGGATCATTTCCCGGGCGTTCAGCAGCATGGAAAACTTCACCAACTGGACTCGCCACTTGGGCGACGCCGATACACGCTGGCTGGCAATGAAGGGCGTTCATCCGGCCGATGAGCTGGTAGCATTGCCGGCAGACTTCAAACTCGATAGCGAACACGCCCTGGCCTGACACGGTTGCCAAGGCCAACGCCATCTG
>NZ_JBIUVX010000069.1:10520-12569 GCF_044743175.1 Pseudomonas sp. NPDC087690 | reverse complement strand
CAGAGCAGGTCTTCGGCCGGATTGGCGTCTGCCAGCTTTTCCTCAGTAGCGAAGGCTTTGGTCAACAAACGATCCTTGGCACGAGCACGAAGCTCGTTGACGGTATCTTCGTCAAAGCCGTCGATGTTGAGCATTTCTTCCAACGGTACGTAGGCAATCTCTTCCAGGCTGGTGAAGCCTTCATCTACCAGCACCTGTGCCAGGTCTTCGTCGACTTCCAGCTCGTCGATGAAGTTGCGCAGGATGTCGCCGGTTTCTGCTTGCTGCTTAGCCTGGATGTCCGATTCGGTCATCACGTTCAGGGTCCAGCCAGTCAACTGGCTAGCCAGACGCACGTTCTGACCACCGCGACCGATGGCCTGAGCCAGATTGTCTGCGCCAACGGCGATGTCCATTGCATGGGCATCTTCGTCAACGATAATTGCCGCAACCTCAGCCGGGGACATGGCGTTGATCACGAACTGAGCAGGGTTGTCGTCCCACAGAACGATATCAACACGCTCACCGCCCAACTCACCCGACACTGCCTGGACGCGCGAACCGCGCATACCGATGCAAGCGCCTTGCGGGTCGATGCGTTTGTCCTTGGAGCGGACGGCGATCTTGGCGCGCGAACCCGGATCACGGGAGGCAGCCATTACTTCGATCAGGCCTTCAGCAATTTCCGGCACTTCGATACGGAACAGCTCGATCAGCATTTCCGGCGCGGTACGCGACAGGATCAACTGCGGGCCGCGGTTCTCGGTGCGGATTTCCTTGAGCAGCGCACGCAAACGCACGCCAACACGGAAAGTTTCGCGAGAAATGATGTCTTCGCGGGCCAGCAATGCTTCAGCATTGTTGCCCAGATCGACGATCACGTTGTCGCGGGTGACTTTTTTCACGGTGCCGGAGATGATTTCTCCCAGGCGTTCGCGATAGGCGTCGACCACTTGAGCGCGCTCGGCTTCACGTACTTTTTGCACGATGACTTGCTTGGCAGTCTGTGCAGCGATACGGCCGAACTCGATGGATTCGATTTTTTCTTCAACGACGTCGCCAACGTTGGCACCCGGATGCGTTTCAGCAACCTTGCTCGGCCAGGTTTCGATGGCCGGATCGTCGAGATCGTTCTCTTCGACGACCGTCCAGCGACGGAAAGTTTCGTATGCCCCGGTGTGGCGGTTAATTTCCACACGCAGGTCAACTTCGTCTTCAAAACGCTTTTTGGTAGCAGTGGCCAAAGCCAGCTCCAGCGCTTCAAAAATTACGCTTGCCGGTACGCCCTTTTCATTGGATACCGACTCAACAACCAGCAGGACTTCTTTGCTCATCGAACGCCTCGCCTTTCGCAAGCCATTGGATCCGCGGGATCCGCGTCTCAGTCAAAACTGGGAATAATGTTGGCCTTGTCGATCATATCGATCGGCAACAGGAATTCATGGTCTTCTACCTGCACCACGACATCCTGTTCTTCTACACCGCGCAGAAGGCCCTGAAAGTTGCGTCGACCCTCAAAAGGCGAGCGCAGCTTGATCTTCACTTGTTCACCGGCAAATTTTGCAAACTGCTCAAGAGTGAACAGTGGGCGCTCCATGCCAGGCGAGGAAACTTCAAGGGTGTATTCCACGGTGATTGGATCTTCAACATCCAGTACACCGCTGATCTGACGGCTGACAATGGCGCAATCGTCCACCAGCACGCCACCCTCTTTATCGATATAAACGCGCAACATCGAGTGACGACCCTGAGCCGAAAACTCGATACCCCAGCATTCATAGCCCAGGGCCACGACCACCGGGGCCAGCAAGGCCTGCAACTCTTCTAGCTTGCTCGACACCTGAACCCCCTAGTGCATGATATGTGCATGCTTTGCAAAATAAAAAAATGGGCGAAACGCCCATCCTTGAAACGCCGTCGAACAGCGGCGTTGAAAGTGTCCAGCTAACAAAAAGCCCCTTAAAAGGGGCTCCTTAAACTGGTTGCGGGGGCCGGATTTGAACCGACGACCTTCGGGTTATGAGCCCGAGGTGCTAGGAGTCTGCTCCTCCCCGCGACAAAGGTGGGGCG
>NZ_JBIUVX010000069.1:10197-10510 GCF_044743175.1 Pseudomonas sp. NPDC087690 | reverse complement strand
CTACCAATTCCACCACCTCGGCAAAACTACGTTTGAAACCCTTCTTACTTCTGCTCTTGAGCTGGAGGTACGTCAGTCGCTGGAGTAGCCGACTTTTGCTCTTGAAGCACCGGGACATCATCAGAAGCCGGTTGTTGTTGCTTAGGCACTTCCAACACTGCTGGATCTGGTAGCCCTGCCTGAGTCAGCTGATGAGCCTTCTCTTTAGCAAAGTAACCTAACCCCAAGCTGGTTATGAAGAAACCGGCGGCAAGTATAGCAGTAAACTTACTAAGAAAGGTAGAGGAACCTTGGCTTCCGAACACAGTATTTG
>NZ_JBIUVX010000069.1:0-10187 GCF_044743175.1 Pseudomonas sp. NPDC087690 | reverse complement strand
ATTCAGGTAAGCTCCACCAATGAGCCCCCCATCGATATCCGGCATGCCGAACAGTTCGACCGCATTGGCCGCCTTCACGCTGCCGCCGTATAGAAGCCGCACACCTCGTGCGACTTCAGAATTCTCTGCCGCCAGCTGCTCGCGAATGGCTTTATGCACATCCTGCGCCTGCTGCGGCGTTGCAGTCAGTCCGGTACCAATAGCCCAGACCGGCTCGTAAGCAATCACTGCCTTGGCAAAAGCACCTACACCCAGCTCCTCGATGATACTGCCCAGCTGACGCCCGACAACCTCAAGAGTTTTTCCGGCTTCGCGCTGCTCTAGGGTCTCCCCTATACACAACACCGGAATCAAGCCGCATGCCTGTGCCGCTGCGAACTTGCGATTCAGCATCCCGTCTCGCTCACCCATTATCTGGCGGCGTTCGGAGTGCCCGACAAGCACCAGGGAACAACCTGCATCCACCAACTGACTCGGTGCAATCTCACCGGTCAATGCACCTTGCATCGATTCCACCGCAGAGTTCTGCGCGCCGACCGAGATCGACTTGCCTTTCAAGCCATCAATCACTTGATTGATATACAAGCAAGGCGGGAATACCGCGACATCAACACCGCTTGGCAAGGCCAGATGACGAAGGCCGTTGATCAGCTCAGCGACGCTGGCGCGGGTACCGTGCATCTTCCAGTTACCAGCTACCATAGGGCGACGCATGCTGTACCTCGTCGGTCAAAGTGGGCGCAGATGTTACCCAACACAATCATGCCTTGCAAGCCGTATCAGGCAGAAACTTCACTTACCAGTTTTGCCAGCTCTTCGGCATAACCGCGAACCTGAGCTTCGTCCTCGCCTTCGACCATTACGCGCACCAGAGGCTCTGTCCCGGACTTGCGCAAAAGCACTCGACCGCGACCCGCCATAGCCTGGGTTACACGCGCACTGGCTTCCTTGACAGCCGGATGCTCAAGCGGACTTTCGCCACCACCAAAACGCACATTGATCAACACCTGAGGACACTTGCGCAACGCCTGACGCGTTTGCGCCAAACCTTCATTACGGGTCTTCAAGGCCATCAGCACTTGCAAAGCTGCGATGATCGCATCACCGGTCGTGGTGTGATTGAAGCAAACGATATGCCCCGAATTCTCGCCGCCGACCAGCCAGTTGCGCTCGAGCAACTCGGCGATCACGTAACGGTCGCCGACATTGGCACGAATAAATGGAATCGAAAGCTCTGCAAGCGCGAGCTCCAACCCCAGATTACTCATCAGGGTGCCAACCACGCCGCCCTGCAATTTCCCGCGCTCATGCAGATCGCGAGCAATGATGAACAGCAGCTCATCACCATCAACAATGGCACCGGTATGGTCGACCATCAAAACCCGATCGCCATCGCCATCAAAAGCGATACCCAGATCGGCGTGCTCTGCCAGCACCGCAGCCTGCAACTGCCCCATATGGGTCGAGCCACAATTCTCGTTGATGTTCAGACCGTTAGGCTGGGCTGACAACACGACAACTTCCGCACCCAACTCCCGGAAGACACTCGGAGCTACCTTGTAGGTCGCACCATGCGCACAGTCGATAACGATCTTGAGGCCAGAGAAACTGGTGCCCGTTGGCACGCTGCTTTTGCAAAACTCGATATAACGACCTGACGCATCGTTGATCCGCGACACTTTGCCGATCTTGCTTGATTCGACCACGGTCATCGGGGTATCGAGCAGCTCCTCGATCATCAGTTCCAGCTCATCCGGTAGCTTGGTGCCTTTACCGGAGAAAAACTTGATGCCGTTATCGTCATGCGGGTTGTGCGAGGCACTGATCACGATACCGGCCTCAGCCTGGAACGTGCGCGACAGGTAAGCGATGGCCGGCGTCGGCATAGGACCCAGCAGCATCACATCGGCACCGGCCGATGTCAGACCAGCCTCAAGTGCCGACTCGAACATATAACCGGAAATTCGCGTGTCCTTGCCGACCAGCACTTTGCAGGCACCCATCTTGCGAAACGCCATGCCGGCAGCCCAACCGAGCTTGAGCATGAAGTCAGGAGTAATCGGGTATTCTCCGACCCGGCCACGAATACCGTCAGTACCAAAGTATTTCTTGCTCATAAGTGCTCCGTCATTCTTATTCGGCTGATTCCACGGCCGCGATCATCCGCACCACGTCTACCGTTTCCGCCACATCATGGACGCGCAATATACGCGCACCCTTGACGGATGCCAGTGCCGCCAGTGCAAGACCACCATGCAAACGCTCACCCACCGGGCGATTCAGGGCATGGCCGATCATGCTTTTTCGGGAAACACCTACCAAAAGAGGTCGACCCAACGCGTGCAAGGCTTCCATATGCTTGAACAAGCTTAGATTGTGCTGCAGGGTTTTGGCGAAACCGAAGCCAGGATCAAGGATGATGCGCTCGGCCGGAATTCCCGCCTGCGCACATTTAGCCATACGAACGGCAAGAAACTCGGTCACCTCGCGGGTGACATCCTGATAGTGCGGGTCGTCCTGCATATCGCCGGGCTCTCCCAGCATATGCATCAGGCATACCGGCAAGCCTGTGGCTGCAGCCGCATCCAAAGCCCCATCGCGCTGAAGCGAACGGACATCGTTGATCAACCCGGCACCCAGCCGCGCAGTTTCGCGCATGACGGCTGGCGTCGAAGTGTCGACCGAGATGATCACATCCAGCTCACGATTGATCAGCTCGACGATCGGCGCCACACGCTCAAGCTCTTCTAGCGGCGACACCGCGCGCGCACCCGGCCGGGTTGACTCGCCGCCGACGTCGATAAGCGTCGCTCCCGCCTCCACCATGGCTTGCGCGTGACGCAAGGCTGCATCGAGCTGGCTGTATCGGCCACCATCAGAGAAGGAATCAGGGGTTACATTGAGAATGCCCATGACATGCGTCCGGGCCAAATCAAGAACCCGGTTGCCGCAAGGCAACCGGGTCAGGGACTGTACAGAAGTCATTTCAAACCTTAAACGTCAGCAGCCGGACCGCCAATCGGTGTTTCCGGACGCTCATCCCGAACCACTGGAGGTGGAGGCGTACCTGTACCACCCGACCAGTCGCGGGGCTCGCGAGGCGCGCGACCCGCCATGATGTCGTCGATCTGCTCAGCATCGATCGTCTCGTACTTCATCAGCGCGTCAGCCATGGCGTCGAGCTTGTCACGGTTGTCCGTGAGGATCTGCTTGGCTGTGCCGTAGCACTGATCAATGATGCTGCGCACTTCGGAGTCGATCAGCTTGGCTGTCTCACCGGAGAAACTGGCAGCCTGACCGCCACCGCCGCGACCGAGGAATACTTCACCCTCTTCTTCGGCGTACATCAAAGGACCGAGTTTTTCCGACAAGCCCCACTTGGTCACCATGTTCCGTGCAATCTGACTGGCACGCATGATGTCGTTGGAGGCACCGGTGGTTACACCGTCGAAGCCCAGAGTCATTTCTTCAGCGATACGACCGCCGTAAAGCGAGCAGATCTGACTGATCAGCGCGCGCTTGGACAGGCTGTAGCGATCTTCTTCCGGCAGGAACATGGTCACACCCAGCGCACGACCACGCGGGATGATCGACACCTTGTAGACCGGATCATGCTCAGGCACGACGCGACCCACGATGGCGTGACCCGCTTCGTGATAAGCGGTGTTCTGCTTCTCTTTCTCGGACATGACCATGGACTTGCGCTCGGCGCCCATCATGATCTTGTCTTTGGCCAGTTCGAACTCTTTCATTTCAACGATGCGCTTGCCGCTGCGTGCAGCGAACAGCGACGCCTCGTTGACCAGGTTGGCCAGGTCAGCACCGGAGAAGCCCGGAGTACCACGCGCGATTACGGCCGGAGCGACGTCGTCACCCATTGGCACCTTGCGCATGTGAACCTTGAGAATCTGCTCGCGACCACGAATATCCGGCAGCCCGACCACCACCTGACGGTCGAAACGGCCCGGACGCAGCAGCGCCGGGTCGAGCACGTCAGGTCGGTTGGTTGCAGCGATAACGATAATGCCGTCGTTCATCTCGAAGCCGTCCATCTCAACCAGCAACTGGTTGAGGGTCTGCTCGCGCTCGTCATGACCACCGCCCATGCCAGCGCCACGATGGCGACCGACGGCGTCGATTTCGTCGATGAAGATGATGCAAGGCGCGTGCTTCTTGGCCTGCTCGAACATGTCACGAACACGGCTGGCACCAACACCAACGAACATCTCGACGAAGTCAGAACCGGAGATGGTGAAGAACGGAACCTTGGCTTCGCCGGCAATCGCCTTGGCCAGCAAGGTTTTACCGGTACCCGGAGGACCGACCATCAGCACGCCGCGAGGAATGCGGCCACCCAGGCGCTGGAACTTGCCCGGATCACGCAGAAACTCGACCAGCTCGCCAACTTCTTCCTTGGCTTCGTCGCAACCGGCAACGTCAGCCAATGTGGTTTTCACCTGATCTTCGGAGAGCAGGCGCGCCTTGCTCTTGCCGAAGCTCATCGGCCCGCCCTTGCCACCAGCACCACCCTGCATCTGGCGCATGAAGAACATGAACACCGCGATGATCACCAGGATCGGGAAGCTGGCCACCAGAAGCTGGGTCCAGATGCTTTGCTGCTCAGGCTGCTTGCCTTCAACCACAACGTGGTTGTCGACCAGATCGCCGATCAGGCCATTGTCCTGAATCGCCGGACGAATGGTCTTGAAGCTGTCGCCATCGTTGCGCTTGCCGGTGATTACATAGCCATCAACCGCTACGCGTTCGACCTTGCCATCCTTGACCTGCTGGATGAAGTCGGAATAGTTGAGGGTCTGCGGCTCGTTAGGGCTGGAGAAGTTGTTCATCACCGTCACCAGGACAGCCGCGATGATCAACCACAGGATCAGATTCTTTTCCATATCTGTCAATTAACTACCCTCTGAAGCAAGCTCCGCTACTGGCGCGCGCTTCGCATGATATTCACCGGCCTAACTTACTACATTACCTACGACTCTGGCAGGCGCCGTCTGTAACCCTTTGTGAAACACTTTCTACACAATATTCGTTAATGCTAGCCGGGCGAAATACTAAAAACCTATCACCCCGCATAAAAACCTCGTATTACTCGTTACGCCCGCGATACCCCCAAGCCAGCATGTATTGCTCGCGGGAGCTACCACGAGAGGAGTCCGGCTTGATCATCTGGATCTTGTCGAACTTCTTGCGAGCCTCCTTCAGGTAGACATCAAACCCCTCGCCCTGAAAAATCTTGATCACGAAATTACCACCGGGCTTGAGGATCCGCTCCGCCAGATCAAGCGCCAACTCGCAAAGGAACATGGCTTTTGGCATATCCACTTCAGGCGTACCACTCATATTGGGGGCCATATCGGAAATCACAAGGTCGACCTGCGAATTACCCACGGCCTCAAGGATCTGCGCGAGCACTGCGTCCTCAGTGAAGTCACCCTGAATGAAAGTCACGTCAGGGATGCTGTCCATTTCCAGAATGTCCGAGGCGATCAAACGCCCCTGACCGCCGATCAGACGACTGGTAACCTGCGACCAGCCACCGGGGGCTGCACCCAGGTCGACAACGCTCATGCCAGGACGGATCAGCTTGTATTTCTCCTGGACTTCCAGAAGTTTGTAACTCGCACGCGAGCGGTAGCCATCCTTCTGCGCTTGCTTCACATAAGGATCGTTGACATGTCGTTTCAGCCAACCAAGGCTTGTCTTGGAACGCGCCATTGGGCACCTCGATGATAAGGGTCGTGATTAATTGGGCGGATCCACGAACCCTCGGGTAAAATGGCCGCCATTTTACAGAATCCAGACGAAAGGGTCAGATTATGCCGCTCACTCCAGAGCAGAAGAAACAGTACAAATCCATTGGCCACCACCTGAAGCCGGTTTTGACGGTGGCTGACAACGGTTTGACTGAAGGTGTTTTAGCCGAATTTGAACGCGCCCTGGCGGATCACGAGCTGATCAAGATCAAGCTCAACATCCTCGATCGCGAGTCGCGCCTGGCGCACATCGCAGAGCTGTGCAAGGTTGGCAAAGCAGACCTGGTACAGGTCATCGGCAAGATGGCACTGGTTTACCGCAAGAACTTCAGCGCCAACAAGCAGCTGTCGAACGTTCATCGCTTCAAGTGATGACAAGGGTCAAGGGTGTGCTTCGCGCACCCTGCCACTCCATCCCGGCACCGGCTGCATCACCAGCACCAGCCCGGAAAATCCCAGAACCAGATAACTGAACACCTGCCAGCGCTGCGCATCCGGCCAGCCGACACGCACTGCGACAAACATCGCACACGCATACAACGCCATCAGCAGCACCTGACCGCGAAAATCCCGCCATAGACTGGCAAGGCCCTCGGCCTGTACCAGCACCAAAGCCTGAAAAATAACGCACGCGGCGGCAAAACCCACCACCAGCAGTTCAAATGCACTGGCGACTTCATCGATCAGCAACGGTGCCAGGCCAATCTTGCCCAGCGCCGGCTGCAAACCGAGATGAATCAGCCATAGACCGCCGACCCAAAGCATCTGGGTCAGCTGCCAAAGCATGGCGCCCGCATGCAGCGGGCGCCCTTTTTCAGATGTGACGGACTTCGACAATCTCGTACTCGATCACGCCACCAGGCGTTTTCACAGCGACCACATCGCCCTCTTCCTTACCGATCAAGGCACGGGCCAAAGGCGAGCCGACGGAAATCTTGCCGAGTTTGAAGTCAGCCTCGTCCTCACCCACGATGTGGTAAGTGACGCTTTCATCGGTCTCGACGTTGGCGATTTCGACGGTAGTGCCGAAAATCACCTTGCCGGTGTGAGGAATGGTCGTGACGTCGATAATGACCTGATTCTGAATCCGGCCTTCGATATCACGAATCCGCGCCTCGACCATGCCTTGCTGTTCGCGCGCAGCATGGTATTCAGCGTTTTCTTTCAAGTCACCCAACTCGCGGGCCGTACCGATGTCCTGGCTGAGCTTCGGACGTACGACCTTGGTCAGGTGAGTGTGCTCTTCTTCCAGGGCGCGAGCGCCCTGAACAGTCATTGGGTACTTGGTTATGCTCATGCCTTCAATCCTGCGTGTAGATCCTGCAAGCGGCGCACGGTCTTTTCCGGACCGAACTTCAGCGCTTCACAGATAGCTTCGCCAGCAGCAATGGTGGTGGTGCAGTAAATCTTGTGCTGCAAGGCATTACGACGAATGGAGTACGAATCAGCGATCGACTGACGACCTTCGGTGGTGTTGATGATCAAGGTGACTTCGTCATTCTTGATCATGTCGACCACGTGCGGACGCCCCTCGGTCACCTTGTTCACACGGCGCACTTTCAGGCCTGCGGCTTCGATCAGCTTGGCAGTCCCGGCAGTGGCAACCACTTCGAAACCCAAGTTGATCAGATCACGGGCCACGCCTGCAACCAGTGGCTTGTCGTCGTCGCGCACGCTGATGAATGCAGTACCGCCGGTCGGCAGCACTTCGCTGGCGCCCATCTGGGCTTTGGCGAATGCTTCACCGAAGGTGTCACCCACGCCCATCACTTCACCGGTCGACTTCATCTCTGGGCCGAGGATCGGGTCAACGCCAGGGAATTTGGCGAACGGGAAGACCGCCTCTTTCACGCTGTAGAAGTTCGGGATGATTTCTTTTGTGAAGCCGATTTCTTTCAGGGTTTTACCAGCCATCACGCGAGCAGCGATCATGGCCAGGGAAACACCGATGCACTTCGATACGAACGGTACGGTACGCGAAGCGCGCGGGTTGACTTCGATGACGTAGATGTCTTCGCCTTGCAGCGCCAACTGTACGTTCATCAGACCGACAACACCCAGCTCCAGGGCCATTTTCTTGACCTGTTCGCGCATCTCGTCCTGGATATGCACAGGCAGCGAGTACGGCGGCAGGGAGCACGCGGAGTCACCGGAGTGAACGCCAGCCTGTTCGATGTGCTGCATGATTGCGCCGATGACGACGTCTTTACCGTCGCAGACCGCATCCACGTCCATTTCGATGGCGCAGTTGAGGAAGTGGTCGAGCAGCACCGGGCTGTCGTTGGACACTTTCACCGCATCACGCAGGTAGCGCTTGAGCTCTTCTTCTTCGTAGACGATTTCCATTGCGCGGCCACCCAGTACATAGGATGGGCGCACCACCAGCGGATAACCGATCTTGCTGGCGGCACGAATTGCTTCGTCTTCGCTGCGCACGGTGGCGTTAGGCGGCTGACGCAGATTCAGACGCTCAACCATTTGCTGGAAGCGCTCACGGTCTTCAGCGCGGTCGATCGCATCAGGGCTGGTGCCGATGATCGGCACGCCAGCGGCTTCAAGAGCGCGCGCCAGTTTCAGCGGAGTCTGGCCGCCGTACTGGACGATTACGCCTTTCGGCTTCTCGACGCGGCAGATTTCCAGCACGTCTTCCAAGGTTACCGATTCGAAGTACAGACGGTCGGAGGTGTCGTAGTCAGTGGAAACGGTTTCCGGGTTGCAGTTGACCATGATGGTTTCGTAGCCGTCTTCGCGCAGCGCGAGAGCAGCGTGAACACAGCAGTAGTCGAACTCGATGCCTTGGCCGATACGGTTCGGGCCACCGCCCAGAATCATGATCTTGTCGCGACCCGACGGCGCGGCTTCGCACTCTTCTTCGTAAGTCGAATAGAGGTAAGCGGTGTCGGTGGCGAACTCGGCGGCGCAGGTGTCAACGCGCTTGTAGACAGGGAACACTTCCAGCTTGTGACGGTGCGTGCGCAGATTCTTCTCGGTCACGCCCAGCAGCTTGGCCAGACGCTGATCGGAGAAGCCTTTGCGCTTGAGTTTGTACATCAGGTCGCGGTCGATGGCGGACAGACCGAGGGTCTTGACCTTCTCTTCGTCCTTGATCAGATCTTCGATCTGCACCAGGAACCACGGATCGATCATGTTCATGCCGAAGATTTCTTCGACAGTCATGCCGGCGCGGAAAGCGTCAGCGACGTACCAGATACGCTCGGCGCCCGGCACGGTCAGTTCGCGCTTGAGCACGCTCATGCTTTCCGGGTTGCTCAGGTCAAGCTTCTCGTCCAGACCGCAAACGCCGACTTCCAGACCGCGCAGAGCTTTCTGCAGGGATTCCTGGAAAGTACGGCCGATAGCCATGACTTCACCGACCGACTTCATCTGAGTGGTCAGGCGCGCGTCTGCCTTGGCGAATTTCTCGAAGGCGAAACGTGGCAGCTTGGTGACGACGTAGTCGATCGACGGCTCGAAGGACGCCGGGGTCTTGCCGCCGGTGATGTCGTTCGACAGTTCGTCGAGGGTGTAGCCTACAGCCAGTTTGGCCGCGACTTTGGCGATCGGGAAACCGGTGGCTTTCGAAGCCAGCGCCGAGGAACGCGATACGCGCGGGTTCATTTCGATCACGACCATGCGGCCAGTGTTCGGGCAGATACCGAACTGCACGTTGGAACCGCCAGTCTCGACGCCGATCTCGCGCAGTACCGCCAGGGAGGCGTTACGCAGGATCTGGTATTCCTTGTCGGTCAGGGTCTGTGCGGGAGCCACGGTGATCGAGTCACCGGTGTGCACGCCCATCGGGTCAAAGTTTTCGATCGAGCAGACGATGATGCAGTTGTCCTTTTTGTCGCGGACAACTTCCATCTCATATTCTTTCCAGCCGATCAGCGATTCGTCGATCAGCAGCTCTTTGGTCGGCGACAGGTCCAGACCACGGGCGCAGATTTCTTCGAATTCTTCACGGTTGTACGCGATACCACCACCGGTGCCGCCCATGGTGAAGGAAGGACGGATGATACACGGGAAGCCCAGGGTTTCGAGGACCGCGTTGGCTTCTTCCATGCTGTGGGCGATGCCGGAACGCGGGCACGCCAGGCCGATGGATTTCATCGCCTTGTCGAAACGCGAACGGTCTTCAGCCTTGTCGATGGTGTCGGCGTTGGCGCCGATCATTTCTACGCCGAACTTCTCCAGAACGCCTTCGCGCTCCAGGTCCAGGGCGCAGTTCAGAGCGGTCTGGCCGCCCATGGTTGGCAGCACCGCATCCGGACGCTCTTTTTCGATGATCTTGGCAACAGTCTGCCACTTGATCGGTTCGATGTAGGTGGCGTCGGCCATGTCCGGGTCGGTCATGATGGTGGCCGGGTTGGAGTTCACCAGGATGACGCGGTAACCCTCTTCGCGCAGGGCTTTGCA
>NZ_JBIUVX010000068.1:2706-13282 GCF_044743175.1 Pseudomonas sp. NPDC087690 | reverse complement strand
AGCGAAGGAAGGCCGAAGCCCCCGATCACCTGCATTAATCACAGTGCACCTTTCAAAAAAACCGCCGCGTTGGGACAGACCGGCAGATGAAACGCCGGTACGTTGCTCGCTACACATTTTTTGGAATCGCCCAGCAAAGACTGCTTGGTAATCGGCAACTCCTGCAATTCAGGCGAATCCACAGAAGTTGTATCAAG
The DNA here is from genome assembly GCF_044743175.1 of Pseudomonas sp. NPDC087690. Lineage (NCBI taxonomy): Bacteria > Pseudomonadati > Pseudomonadota > Gammaproteobacteria > Pseudomonadales > Pseudomonadaceae > Pseudomonas > Pseudomonas sp. NPDC087690. Next base: position 13,085 of record NZ_JBIUVX010000068.1, on the reverse strand, counting down.
AAGGGAGCGTAGTCTACCGGAATGCTCCTTTCAGCTCAAACCTTGATCTTCGTCTGTTGGCTGCCAATGCAATTTCCAACCGCCGTGCCCATCGCCATCAAGCCCCGGCAGGTTCGCCACCGCGAGCAATTCGTCACCGCGAAACAGCAGCGGCAATCTGCCACGCACGAACCCCGGTACCGCGCGCTCATTGAACAGGCGCTTGAGGTCGCGATGACCGCGATCGGCCAGTTGCATCACTTCGCCCCCCTGACGAAAGCCAATGCGCAACGGCCCGGCGGGAGCCTGCCCGCTAAACATGACACGTCCGTTATCGGCCAAGCGTAGCGCTGACGACGGCGTCTGCCACTCACATCCGATCACTGGCGCGCGCAGCCAGGCATCGCTGAGCCACCAGACCCGACCGGCGCTGCGCTGCAGCTCGCCATCGGCCAGTCGCCAGATTGGCGAGGCATCATGAGCGGCCTCGCAGAGATCGCTCCAACCCGACCAATGGTCGGTGTCAGGCAAACGAGTCAGTGGCTCGAGCCAATGGCTGATCGCGTTTCGTTGACGCGCAACCGACAGAGCGGTCAGCGGTGTCAACTTCAGCGACGGTAATCCCAGCCATTGGAAATCATGGGCGGTCGCGGCCTGCGCCAGGTCCATCTGCGCCAGCTCATCGAGCAACCCCTGCGCTTCACGCAGATGCGCGGCACTGCGGGCCATGCTCGCCTGCGCTTGCGGCCAGCGCCCGGTCAGCAGCGGCATGACTTGATGGCGGAGATAATTGCGCGAGAATTGCCGATCCTGATTGGACGGGTCTTCGATCCAGTTCAATTGATGAGCCTGTGCGTACGCTTCCAGCTCGGCTCGGGAGATGTCCAGCAAAGGGCGAACGAGCGTGCCCTGCCCCACTGACCGCTGCGCCGGCATCGCAGACAACCCGCGTACACCCGCGCCGCGCAATAGCCGGAACATCAGTGTTTCCGCCTGATCATCGCGATGTTGACCGGTGAGCAACACATCATTGGCCTGCGTCAGAGAACTGAACACCGCGTACCGCGCATCCCGCGCCGCCCGCTCCAGGCTAGCACCCGATTGCACCTTCACCCGCTCGACCAGCAGGGGCACACCCAGCGCATCACAAACGGACTGGCAATGTTGCGGCCACGCATCAGCTGCAGCCTGAAGGCCGTGATGGATATGGATGGCGCTTAACGGAGGGAGTGATACGTTTTTTGCCAGATCGGCAAGCAGATGCAGCAGAACGGTGGAATCGAGACCACCGGAAAACGCGATGCGCCAATGCGCGGCGTTGCGCCAGGGCTCAAGGTTGAGCAACAGCCGGGAAGGCAAATCAATCATGGACTGACCCATATTTAACTCTTTGCCCCAAACAAATGTAGGAGTGAGCCTGCTCGCGATAGCGGTGTGACAGCCAACACATTGGTTGAATGTTACGCCCTCATCGCGAGCAGGCTCACTCCTACAGGGGTATTGCGTTCGACTTAGAGGCCGTAGCTCATCAGTCGATCATAACGGCGCTTCAACAGCGCTTCGTTATCGAACTTCTTCAGCATCGCCAGTTGCGAGCTCAGCTCGGCACGGATCGACGCAGCCGCAGCGGCTGGATCACGGTGCGCGCCGCCCAGAGGTTCGCCAATCACCTTGTCGACGATGCCCAGGCCTTTCAGACGCTCAGCAGTGATGCCCATTGCTTCAGCAGCATCCGGCGCTTTTTCTGCGGTTTTCCACAGGATCGACGCGCAACCTTCCGGCGAGATCACCGCGTAGGTCGAGTACTGCAGCATGTTCAGCTGATCGCAGACGCCAATCGCCAGCGCACCGCCGGAACCACCTTCACCAATAACGGTGGCGATGATCGGAGTCTTCAGACGCGCCATCACGCGCAGGTTCCAGGCGATCGCTTCGCTCTGGTTGCGCTCTTCAGCATCGATGCCAGGGTAAGCACCCGGAGTGTCGATGAAGGTCAGGATCGGCATTTTGAAACGCTCGGCCATCTCCATCAGACGGCAAGCCTTGCGGTAGCCTTCCGGACGCGGCATGCCGAAGTTGCGGCGCACCTTCTCGCGCACTTCGCGGCCTTTCTGGTGACCGATGATCATCACCGGCTGGTCTTCCAGGCGGGCGATACCACCAACGATGGCGGCGTCGTCAGAGAAGTGACGATCGCCGTGCAGTTCGTCGAACTCGGTGAAGATGTGCTGAATGTAGTCGAGGGTGTACGGGCGTTTCGGGTGACGCGCCAGGCGTGCGATCTGCCAGCTGGTCAGCTTGCCGAAGATGTCTTCGGTCAGCGTTTTGCTCTTGTCCTGCAGGCGGGAGATCTCATCGCCGATATTCAGCGAATTGTCATTACCGACCAAGAGCAACTCGTCGATCTTTGCTGGCAGGTCGGCGATCGGCTGTTCGAAATCTAGAAAATTCGGGTTCATAGGCGTCCGTCTTGGGTCGTGTCCCAAATGAGCTTGGGCCGGCCGGTTGTCTATTCGCGCCCTACCTTAAGGGAGAGGCGCGCTGAGGTCGAGATTAAAAATTCAGGTTGCGGGCAAGCGCCATGAGGGCACTTGCCGGTCAACGGTATTGGAGGAAGACGTTGTCTCGCCCGAACTGGTCACGCAGTGCTTGAATCAACGCATCTGCCGGGTCGATCCGCCAGGTCTCGCCAAACTGCAGCAAGGTCTTCGCATCCGGGCTGGTGTATTCCATGGTCACCGGGCATGCACCGCGATGACGCTTGAGCAAATCACCCAACCAGCGTAGCTGATCGCCTTTCAGATCCTGGGTTTGCAGCTTCAGGCGCAAGCTCTCGGCAAGGTTGGTGCGCGCATCTTCCATGCTCATCACTCGCTTGACCCGCAGGCGCAGGCCACCGGAGAAGTCGTCGTTGCTGACCTCGCCTTCGACCACCACCATCGCGTCGGTCTGCAACAACGATTGCGCCGAATGGAACGCATCGGCAAACAGCGACGCCTCGATGCGCCCCGAGCGGTCATCGAGGGTGATGAAACCCATCTTGTCGCCCTTCTTGTTCTTCATCACCCGCAGGGCAATGATCATCCCCGCGATGGTCTGGGTATCCCGGGCCGGTTTCAGGTCGATGATGCGCTGACGGGCGAAACGGCGGATCTCGCCTTCGTATTCGTCGATCGGATGACCGGTCAGGTACAGGCCCAAGGTGTCTTTCTCACCCTTGAGGCGTTCCTTCAGGGTCAGTTCCTTGGCCTTGCGATGCACTGCGTAAACATCAGCGTCTTCCTCGACAAACAGCCCGCCAAACAGGTCGGCGTGACCACTGTCGTGAGTGCGCGCGGTCTGTTCTGCGGACTTGATCGCTTCTTCCATTGCAGCCAGCAGCACCGCGCGGTTGCGGTCGATGTTGGCCTGATAAGCCTTTTGCTCTTCATGGAAGAACGGGCCGAGACGATCCAGCGCACCGCTGCGGATCAAACCGTCGAGTGTGCGCTTGTTGATGCGTTTGAGGTCGACCCGCGCGCAGAAATCGAACAGATCCTTGAACGGCCCGTCCTCACGCGCCTCAGTAATCGCTTCAACGGGCCCCTCGCCCACACCCTTGATCGCGCCGAGACCGTAAATGATGCGGCCTTCGTCGTTCACCGTGAACTTGAATTCCGAAGTATTCACATCCGGCGCGTCGAGACGCAGCTTCATGGTGCGAATTTCTTCGATCAAGGTCACGACCTTGTCGGTGTTGTGCATGTCCGCCGACAGTACCGCGGCCATGAACGGTGCCGGGTAGTGAGTCTTCAGCCAGGCAGTCTGGTACGAAACCAGGCCGTAAGCGGCAGAGTGAGACTTGTTGAAGCCGTAACCGGCGAATTTTTCCACCAGGTCGAAAATGTTACCGGCCAGGTCGGCATCGATATTGTTGGTCTTGCAACCCTCAATGAAACCGCCGCGCTGCTTGGCCATTTCTTCGGGCTTTTTCTTACCCATCGCCCGACGGAGCATGTCCGCACCGCCGAGGGTGTAACCGGCCATGACCTGGGCAATCTGCATCACCTGTTCCTGATACAGGATGATGCCGTACGTCGGCGCCAATACCGGCTTGAGGCCTTCGTACTGGTAATCGGAGTGCGGATACGCCAGCTCGGCGCGACCGTGCTTACGGTTGATAAAGTCGTCAACCATGCCCGATTGCAGCGGGCCCGGACGGAACAGGGCCACCAGTGCGATCAAGTCTTCCAGGCAGTCGGGCTTGAGCTTTTTGATCAGCTCTTTCATGCCGCGCGATTCAAGCTGGAACACCGCTGTGGTTTCAGCTTTTTGCAACAGCGTGTACGTCGGCTTGTCGTCGAGCGGGATGAACGCGATGTCCAGCGGCGGCTCGTCGACCTTGGCACGGTCGCGGTTGATGGTCTTCAGCGCCCAGTCGATAACCGTCAGCGTCCGCAGACCAAGGAAGTCGAACTTCACCAGACCCGCGGCCTCAACGTCGTCCTTGTCGAACTGGGTTACCAGACCGTCACCGGCCTCGTCGCAATAGATCGGCGAGAAGTCAGTCAGCTTGGTCGGGGCGATAACCACACCACCGGCGTGTTTACCGACGTTACGCACCACGCCTTCGAGCTTGCGCGCCATCTCCCAGATTTCTGCGGCCTCTTCATCGACCTTGATGAAGTCACGCAGGATCTCTTCCTGCTCGTAGGCTTTTTCCAGGGTCATGCCGACTTCGAACGGAATCATCTTCGACAGACGATCCGCCAAACCGTAGGACTTGCCCTGCACCCGCGCCACGTCGCGCACCACAGCCTTGGCGGCCATGGAACCGAAGGTGATGATCTGGCTTACCGCGTTGCGCCCGTATTTCTCGGCCACGTAATCAATTACGCGGTCACGACCGTCCATGCAGAAGTCGACGTCGAAGTCGGGCATCGAGACCCGTTCCGGGTTAAGGAATCGTTCGAACAGCAGGTCGTATTCCAGCGGATCGAGGTCGGTGATCTTCTGCACGTAGGCCACCAGCGAGCCCGCACCCGAACCACGGCCCGGACCTACCGGTACGCCGTTGCTTTTGGCCCACTGGATAAAGTCCATAACGATCAGGAAGTAACCGGGGAAACCCATCTGGATGATGATATCCAGTTCGAAATTCAAGCGATCAACGTAGACCTGGCGCTTGGCTTCGTAATCTTCGGTGGTGTCCTTGGGCAGCAGCACCGCCAGGCGCTCTTCGAGACCGTCGAAGGAGACTTTGCGGAAGTACTCGTCGATGGTCATGCCATCGGGAATCGGGAAGTTGGGCAGGAAGTGCGTGCCCAGTTTGACTTCGATGTTGCAGCGCTTGGCGATCTCGACGGTGTTTTCAATCGCGTCGGGAATGTCGCTGAACAGCTCGATCATTTCCTCGGCGCTTTTGAGGTATTGCTGATCGCTGTAATTCTTCGAACGCCGCGGATCGTCAAGGGCGCGGCCCTCACCGATGCAGACGCGGGTTTCGTGGGCGGCGAAGTCTTCCTGCTTGATGAAGCGCACATCGTTGCTCGCCACCAGCGGCGCACCAAGTTTGTCGGCAAGCGCTACGGCACCGTGCAGTTGCTCTTCATCGTTAGGACGATTGGTGCGCTGGATTTCCAGATAGAAACGATCCGGGAACACCGTCATCCATTCACGCGCCAAGGCTTCGGCTTCTGCCGGGTTGCCACCGATCAAGGCCATGCCGATCTCGCCTTCTTTGGCGGCGGACAGCATGATCAGGCCTTCATTGGCCTCGGCCACCCATTCGCGCTCGACGATGATCATGCCGTTGCGCTGACCTTCGATAAAGCCGCGCGAGATCAACTCGGTAAGATTGCGATAGCCCTTGGCGTTCATCACCAACAGGCTGAGCCGGCTCAGCGGTGCGTCCGGGTCTTTGTTCGACAGCCACAGGTCGGCGCCGCAGATCGGCTTGATGCCGGCGCCCATGGTGTTTTTATAGAATTTGACCAGGGAACACATGTTGTTCTGGTCGGTGACCGCGACCGCCGGCATGTTCATGGCGGTCAGCGCCTTGACCAGCGGCTTGATCCGTACCAGCCCGTCGACCAGCGAGTATTCAGTGTGCAGGCGTAGATGAACGAATGAAGCCGGCATAGTGATCCTGTCCAGTTACATAGAGACAACAAGGCCCGGATTGTACCGGGCCTCGAGCAAAACATCAGCCTTGCGACTAAACCTGCGTCAGGCCTTCGAGCACTTCATAAGCCTGACGCACCGGGGCGAACGAGCGCCGGTGAATCGGCGTCGGGCCAAGCCGCACCAACGCTTCCAGATGAACGGGCGTCGGGTAGCCTTTATGACCGCCGATGCCGTAACCCGGGTAGATCAATTCGAACGCGGCCATTTCACGATCACGACTGACCTTGGCCAGAATCGACGCGGCAGCAATGGCCGGCACCTTGCCGTCGCCCTGCACCACGGCTTCGGCGCGCATCGGCAGTTGCGGGCAACGGTTGCCGTCGATCATCGCCAGTTTCGGCTGGATGTGCAGACCGGCGACCGCGCGCTGCATGGCCAGCATGGTCGCGTGGAGGATATTCAGCTCGTCGATTTCTTCGACTTCGGCGCGGGCGATGCACCAGCTCAGGGATTTCTCGATGATCTCGTCGTAGAGCTTTTCGCGCTTGGCTTCAGTGAGTTTCTTCGAGTCGTTGAGGCCGAGAATCGGCCGGTTCGGATCGAGGATCACCGCTGCCGTCACCACGGCGCCGCACAACGGGCCGCGCCCGACTTCATCGACACCGGCGACCAGTTCTTCGACTTCGGCGACCAAGGTGAAATCCAGGCCCATCTGCATGCTTGTCTTGCTCATCGTGTCTGACCGATCAGGTTAAGGACGGCGTCCGCCGCCTGATTGGAAGCGTCCAGCCGCAGCGTGCGGTGGATTTCGTCGAAACCACGGGTCTGCTCTTCGCCGCCTTCAATCAGCGGCGACAAGGTCTGCGCCAGTGCTTCGACTGTCGCATCATCCTGCAACAATTCTGGCACCAGCAAGCGCTGGGCGAGGAGGTTCGGCAAAGACACGTACGGGCTCTTGACCATGCGCTTGAGAATCCAGAACGTCAGCGGTGCCAGGCGGTAAGCCACGACCATTGGCCGTTTGTACAGCAGCGCTTCGAGGGTCGCGGTGCCAGAGGCGATCAACACCGCGTTGCATGCGGCCAGCGCCAGATGCGACTTGCCATCGAGCAGGGTTACCGGCAGATCGCGGCCGGCGAGCAACTCTTCAAGCTGCGCGCGACGCTCCGGGTTGGCACACGGAATGACAAAGCGCACACCTGGGCGCATGGCGCGCAGACGTTCGGCGGTGTCGAGAAACAAGGCGCCCAATCGGGACACTTCGCCGCCACGGCTACCGGGCATCAACGCTACCAGCGGCCCGTCGGGCAGGCCCAACTCGGCGCGCGCCGCAGCGCGATCGGCCTCCAGTGGAATGGTATCGGCCAGCGTGTGGCCGACGAACCGCACCGGCACGCCCTTCTCTTCGTAGAATTTTGCTTCGAACGGCAGCAGCGTCAGCATCAGATCGCAGCCTTCGCGGATCTTCAGCACACGCTTCTGCCGCCACGCCCATACCGACGGGCTGACGTAATGCACGGTCTTGATCCCGGCCTGACGCAGCTTCAGTTCGATATTGAGGTTGAAGTCGGGGGCATCGATGCCGATGAACACATCCGGTTTCTCGGCGATCAGCGTGGCGATCAAGTCTTTGCGGCGCTTGAGCAGCTCGCGCAGACGTCCGAGGACTTCGACCAGGCCCATGACCGACAAACGCTCCATGGGAAAGTAGGAGGTCAGGCCTTCAGCCTGCATCAGCGGGCCGCCGACGCCGATGAACTCGACCGCCGGATGCTGTGCCTTGAGGGCCCGCATGAGACCCGCGCCGAGAATGTCACCGGAAGCTTCACCCGCCACCAGCGCAATACGCAGATTGGCCATGATCAGCGAGTGATGCCGCGAGTCGACGACTGGATGGAGTCACGGAATATCGCGACTTCCGGAAACTGTGCCGCCGGCTCAACCAGCTCAGCCAGCGCCTGCTCGACCGTCAGCCCTTGGCGGTACACGGTTTTGTAGGCGCGACGCAGGGTGTGGATGGCGTCTTCACTGAAACCACGGCGACGCATGCCTTCGAAGTTCATGCTGCGCGCTTCGGCCGGGTTGCCAAACACGGTAACGAACGCTGGCACATCCTTGCCGATGGCGGTGCCCATGCCGGAAAAGCTGTGGGCGCCGATGTGGCAATATTGGTGAACCAGAGTGAAACCGGAAAGGATCGCCCAGTCATCAACGTGCACATGGCCAGCCAATGCAGTGTTGTTGACCAGAATGCAGTGGTTGCCGATGACGCTGTCGTGACCGATGTGGGCATAGGCCATGATCAGGTTGTGATCGCCCAGGGTGGTTTCCGAACGGTCTTGAACGGTGCCACGGTGAATGGTCACGCCTTCACGGATGACGTTGTGGTCACCGATGACCAGACGGGTCTCTTCACCTTTGTACTTCAGATCGGGCGTGTCTTCGCCTACCGAGGAAAACTGGTAGATGCGATTGTGCTTGCCGATACGCGTCGGGCCTTTGAGGATTACATGCGGCCCGATCACGGTCCCCTCGCCGATTTCCACACCTGCGCCGATGATCGACCACGGGCCGACCTCGACGCCGTCAGCCAGAACGGCCGACGGATCGATGATTGCGCGAGGGTCAATCAAACTCATAGCTTGCGTTCCGCACAGATGATTTCAGCCGAGCAGACTGGCTTGCCATCGACCGAAGCCTGGCACTCGAACTTCCAGATCTGACGTTTGCAGCTGATGAACCGGGCTTCGAGGATCAACTGGTCGCCCGGCAGCACAGGCTGACGGAAGCGCAGTTTGTCGGAACCGACGAAGTAGTAAAGCGTGCCGTCGGCAGGCTTCACATCAAGCATTTTAAAACCGAGGATCCCGGCAGCCTGAGCCATCGCTTCGATGATCAGTACGCCTGGCATGATCGGATGCGCCGGGAAGTGACCATTGAAGAACGGTTCATTGATGCTGACATTCTTGTAGGCGCGAATGCGCTTGCCTTCAGTGTCCAGTTCCACCACCCGGTCCACCAGCAGGAACGGGTAACGGTGAGGCAGGTATTCGCGAATCTCGTTGATGTCCATCATTTCGGGGGGAAGCCTATGTAAAGATTGGGAGCGCGACTGACGCGCACTCCTCTAGCAAATCAAGGAGGCAGTCTAGAGGCTGTGCACACTTGATATGGAAATGGTATCAGCCATCTGATGAAGCATTGCCGTCAGGGGTCACTTCCCCTACGCGCTTTTCCAGCTGTTTCAAACGTCGCGCGATGTCATCGAGCTGACGGATGCGGGCCGCGCTTTTGCGCCATTCGGCCGCCGGTTGCATGGCTGTACCGGAAGAGTAGGCGCCTGGCTCGGTAATCGAGTGGGTCACCATGGTCATCCCGGTGAGGAAAACGTTGTCGCAAATATCAATGTGGCCAACCAGACCAACACCGCCGGCGAGCATGCAGTGCTTGCCGATTTTGGTGCTGCCGGAGATACCGACACACGCGGCCATCGCGGTGTGATCACCGACCTGGACGTTATGCGCAATCTGAATCTGGTTGTCGAGTTTCACACCATTGCCGATTACGGTGTCGGCGAGCGCACCACGGTCGATCGCGGTATTTACACCAATCTCGACATCGTCGCCGATGGTCACGCCGCCAATCTGGGCGATTTTCTGCCAGATGCCTTTTTCGTTGGCGAAGCCGAAGCCCTCACCACCGAGTACCGCACCGGACTGGATCACCACACGCTTGCCGATGCGCACGTCGTGATACAGGGTCACGCGCGGCGCAAGCCAGCCGCCTTCACCAATTTCACTGCGCGCACCGATGAAGCAATGTGCACCCAAGGTCACTTGAGCACCGATCTGCGCACCTGCTTCGATCACCACGAACGGGCCGATGCTAGCGGTTGGATCAACCACTGCATCGTCCGCAATGACCGCCGATGGGTGGATACCCGCCGCGGCTTTTGGTTTGGGGTCGAACAAGTGCGAGATACGCGCGTACGCCAGATAAGGATCAGGCACGACCAACGCATTACCGGCGAAACCTTCGGCGTCAGCTTCCTTGAGCAACAGGGCCGCTGCCTGCGAACCCGCCAGGTACTTGCGATATTGAGGATTTGCCAGAAAGCTCAACTGAGCTGGGCCAGCCTCTTGCAAAGTGGCTAGCCCAGTAATTTGCTTCTCCGGGTCGCCACGCAGGGTGGCGCCGAGGAACTCGGCCAACTGGCCGAGCTTTATAGTCACGGTCATGGGTTACTTCAGCTGATTCATGCGCTCGATAACCTGGCGCGTGATGTCGTACTGAGG
>NZ_JBIUVX010000068.1:0-2696 GCF_044743175.1 Pseudomonas sp. NPDC087690 | reverse complement strand
ATGACTTCTTCCACTGCGCTATCCAGTTTCGGCTTCAGTTGCTTGAGCATTTCGCGGTCGGCAACAGCCTTGGCTTCGTTCAGTTCTTTGGACTGGAACTGGAAATCACGGGCCTTTTGCTTGAACTCCAGCTCCAGACGCTCACGTTCGCCTTGCTGCATCTTGTCGCCACCAGCCATCAGACGGTCCTGAATGCCTTTGGCGCTGCTTTCCAGGGTTTTCAGCTTGGTCAGTTGCGGACCGAACTTCTTCTCGGCATCCACGGCGTACTTCTTGGCCGCGTCAGATTCCAGCAAAGCCATCTGATAGTTCAGAACGGCGATTTTCATGTCGGCAAATGCCGGGCCTGCCACCATCAAGGAGGCCAGGAGAACCAATTGAGTCAACTTACGCACGATGCACTCCTACAAAATCCATTGTCGTTATCTTGGGTCAGACGCTTAGAACGTCTGGCCGAGGGAGAATTGGAACACTTGAGTTTCAGCGTCATCCGGTTTCTTGATCGGCATGGCCAACGCGAAGCTCAGAGGACCCAGTGCGGTGACCCAGGTCACACCCACACCCACGGAACTTGCCATGTTGCTCAGGCTGATGTCGTTGCACTTGGTGTTCGACGTCGAGCCGTTGGCATTGGTAGTGTCCTTGCACTGCGAGTCAAATACGTTACCCACATCCCAGAATACCGAAGTACGCAGGGAACGCTGATCCTTGACGAATGGCAGCGGGAACAGAACCTCGACACCACCCTGGATCAGGACGTTACCGCCGAACGGCAGCGGGTCCTGGTCCGGGTCAGCCAGCGTACCCGGGTTGGTGCCACGGCTTGGCGTACTGCGCGGACCGAGGGTGCTGTCCTTGAAGCCACGAACCGAGTTGAAACCACCAGCATAGTAGTTTTCATAGAACGGCAAGCCGTCAGTCGAACCGTAACCGTCGCCATAACCGAGTTCGGTATGCAGACGCAGGGTGTAATTCTCGGTGATCGGCTGGAACAGCTGACCACGGTAATCAAGTTTGAAGAACGACAGGTCACTGCCCGGAATGGTGGATTCCAGGGTCAGGCTCTGGGAACGACCACGGGTCGGCAATACGCCCTTGTTCAGGGTCGACTCGGACCAGCCGGCCGAAGCCTTGAAGTTCAGGTACTTGTCGCCTTCCTTGTTAACGAAGTCGAAAATCTCGTCAACGGTGTAAGTACCGGTCTTGATCTCGTCCTGCTGAGCGGACAGACCGAAGGTCAGGCGCGAAGTCTCGCTGATCGGGTAACCGATATTGACGCCAGCGCCCAGGCTGTCTACCGCATAGCTTGCTACGTCGACGTCGAGGTCTTTGTAGTCGGTGGTGCGATAGAACGCGTTGTAGCCCAGGCTCACGCCATCTGCGGTCCAGTACGGGTCAACGTAGCCGAAGTTGTAGCGGCTCTGGTATTCACTTCGGGTCAGGCCGACGCTGACGCGGTTACCGGTACCGAGGAAGTTGTTCTGGGTAATCGAACCACCAAGGATCAGACCGGCACTCTGCGCAAAACCGACGCTGGCGGTAATCGAACCGGAAGCCTGTTCTTCAACGGCGTAGTTCACGTCAACCTGGTCGTCGACACCCGGAACAGCAGGGGTTTCAACGTTGACTTCCTTGAAGAAGCCCAGACGCTCAAGACGGGTCTTGGACTGGTCGATCAGGTAGGTCGAAGCCCAGCCGCCTTCCATCTGGCGCATTTCACGACGCAGCACTTCGTCTTCGGACTTGGTGTTGCCACGGAAGTTGATACGGTTGACGTAGGCACGCTTGCCTGGATCGACAGCAAACAGGATGTCGACAGTGTGGTCATCATCGTGTGGCTGAGGTACGCCGTTGACGTTGGCGAAGGTGTAACCCTCGTTACCCAGACGGCGGGTGATCAACTCGGAAGTGGTGGTCATCAGCTTGCGCGAGAACACCTGGCCTTTCTGTACCAGCAACAGGGACTTGACCTGATCTTCAGGGACTTTCAGATCACCGCTGAGCTTGACGTCACGAACGGTGTACTTCTCGCCTTCGGTCACGTTGACGGTGATATAGACGTGCTTCTTGTCCGGGGTGATGGACACCTGGGTCGAAGCGATATCCATGTTGATATAGCCACGGTCCAGGTAGTAGGAGCGCAGACGCTCCAGGTCACCGGACAGTTTTTCACGGGCGTACTTGTCGTCGTTCTTGAAGAACGACAGCCAGTTGGTGGTTTTCAGTTCGAACAGGTCGGTCAGGTCTTCCTCGGGGAACACCGTGTTGCCTACCACGTTGATATGCTGAATAGCCGCAACGGTGCCTTCGTTGATCTTCACTTTCAGACCGACACGGTTACGCGGCTGCGATACCACTTCGGTATCGACGGTAGCCGAATAGCGGCCTTGCGCAACGTACTGACGTTGCAGTTCGTTACGCACGCCTTCGAGGGTGGCACGCTGGAAGATCTCGCCTTCGGCCAGACCGGATTGCTTGAGGCCCTTCATCAGGTCTTCAGTGGAGATCGCCTTGTTACCTTCGATCTCGATACTGGCGACGGATGGGCGCTCGACAACCGTGATTACCAGGACGTTGCCTTCGCGGCCCAGCTGGATATCTTGAAAGAAACCGGTTTTGAACAACGCACGAGTGGATTCCACCAGGCGACGATCATCCGCCTGCTCGCCGACGTTCAACGGCAAGGCACCAAAGAC
>NZ_JBIUVX010000067.1:0-14738 GCF_044743175.1 Pseudomonas sp. NPDC087690 | reverse complement strand
CTTTCGGCGACGAGGTTGTCGCCCTGCCAGAAGAATTCGGTTACCTGGCCGTTGACGGTTTTGCGGATACGCCGGCCGAAGGCGTCGTACTGGTAACTCGCGGTCTGGCCGTCCGGTCGGGTCAGGCCGATCAGGCGGTGCTGGCTGTCGTAGCGGTATTCGCTGACGAGTTTTTGCGCGGTGCCACGGCGTTCGCGGATCAGGTTGCCGAAGGCGTCGTAGTCGTAATGCCGGTCACCCTGCATCAGCAGGCGATTGCCTTTGATCTGGCTGGGGCCGGGGCGGTCCTGCATCAGCAGGTTGCCGGCTGGGTCGTGGGCAAAGGATTCCGGCAGTTCGTCGCGCGAATGGCGCACGCGGATCAGCCGGTCGAGGGCGTCGTAGGCGTAGGTGCGCTGGCCGTGGCGGGTGTCGGCGATGTGTTCCAGATTGCCGTTGGCGCTGTAGGCATAGTCGCGGCGGTACAGCGCATCGTGGGAATGACCTACTGCATGGGCGAGCAATCGGCCCTGATCGTCGTAAGAATATTCGCTGAGCAGCAGGCCTTGCTGGCGTTGTTGTTCACGCCCGCACTGAAAGACATGCGTGGTCAGTTGCGCGCCGTTGAGGTCGATGCCGGTCAGCGCGCCGCCCTTGGCGTAGTGGTAATCGAGCTTGCTGTTGTCCGGCAGGCGCAGGCGTTTGAGCTGACCGCAGGCGTCATAGCTGTAACGCAGCGTGCCCCAGCCCTGATGCTCGGTGATCAGTCGGTCCTGACGGTCGTACTCGAAGGCCAGCGGATGGTTCTGGCCGTCATCGACGCCGGTCAAACGACCGAGGCGGTCGTATTGATAGCTGACCTTGACCCCGTCCGGCAGGGTTTTGACCAACAGGCGCCCGGCGCTGTCGCGTGCATACGCCGTGACCAGCTGCGAGCCGTCATCGCCGTATTCGGTTTTCTCCAGCAGATGGCCGTTGAGGTCGTAGGCATACGCGGTGCGCCGCCCGTCGAAGCCGGTTTCCTGGCGGATCAGTCCGGTCGGCGTGTAGTCCAGCCGATACTTTTCGCCGGACTCGTTTTCAATCTCGGTGAGCAACAACTGCGCATGGTCGTAGCGGTACTGCACCCGCGTGCCGTCGGGGTTGATCCGCCGCGAGACCAGGTGCAGGTCATCGTCGTATTCATAACGGGTGATGCGCCCCAGTTCATCGCGTTCGGCAGTGACCTGGCCGTAAGCGCCGTAGCTGCAAGCGCGAGTAGCGCCGCTCGGCAACGTCGTCTGAGCCAGCCGACCCGCCGCGTCCCACTGTTGACGGGTCACTGCACCATGTTCGTCTACGGTGGTGGTCCGCCGCCCCAACGCGTCGTAGGAAAAGTGCCGTACGCCACCGTCAGGCGATGTCTCTTCAATGAGCTGACCGAGGTCATTCCACGCCAGCCGAATCCGGCTGCTGTCCGGGTAACGGATCGACAGCAGTTGCCCGCGTACGTCGTAGTAGTAATGCGTGACCTTGCCGTCGGGATCGACTGCTTCGGTGACATCGCCCTCGGCATTGCGCCGATAGAGCCACACCGCATCAAGGCGTGAACGCCGGTAGAGGAAACCGTTGCGGTACTCGTAGGACGTTGGCGCGTCATCCGGCGGAATCAGTGCGATCAGCCGTCCGACTTCGTCGTAGCGGTATTCGGTGACGGCGCCTAACGCATCCTGCTCGGCAATCAGGCGCCCGGCATCGTCATAGGCCTTGAGCTGCTCGCCGCCATCGGCCTCGACCTTGCGCACCAGCCGCGCTTGATCGTCGTGGACGTAAACCTCTTCGGTGCCATCGACGTAATACACCGTGACACTGCCGTCGTCGCCCCAGACGTAACGGGTGTTCATCTGCGAGAACGAGGCCCAGTGCCTTACGCAGCGCGCCGATTTGCCCGAGCGCTCCCACGCCCAGAAGAAACTCGCGCCACCAGCCAGTTGCCGCTGCAAAATGACGTGGGTGTCATCGTAGTCATAACGCTCGCTGTCACCGACCGCGTTGGTCGCGGCCAACAAGCGTTGACGGGCGTCGTAGCAGTAGCTGACGAGGTTTTGTTCGGTGTGCCAGGTGCCTTCAGACCACACCTGATAATCGACACCGACCAACTGCGCGCGGTCATAGCGCAACAACAGCGAACGCCCGGCACCGTTATCCAGTCGCTGCACCCGGTCAGACCGATCGCGCTGCAGCGTCAGACGATTGCCATAAACATCACTGATTGCCGTCAGCCGACCCGCGCGAAAGTGATAGAACCGCGCTGTGTCCCCAGCCAACGCAAGGATCAGTTCCTCCGGCTCATCGCCAAGGAAGATCGCTGCCCGCGACAAACTGTTGTGAATCGCCGGTCGCTCGACGCTCGGCAGCGGGAACCGCGTTCGACGGTTTTCGTGGTCGACCCAGACGACCTCATCACCCAAAAACTCCAGCCGATGCGCCAGCGAATGGCTCCAGCCAAAGCCCAGCCCGACATCGATCTCGACGGCGCTCGAGCGATACAGACGGCTGAACTCGAACGGCAGCACGCCATCGAGCACCGCATCGGTCAGGGTCAGCAGTTCTTCGCCGGTGACCATCGACACCGGACAACCATCGGTGCAGGTCAGCGGTACGCAATCGGCGCTGTCGCCGTTGGGGTTTTTTGCTTGATCGGGTGAGTCATCGTGATGCTCATGCCGCTGCAATTGAGCCATGCCGCGTGACTTGTCCCGCGCGATAGGCAGGGGATTAGCCACCTTCAAAACCATGGAGTCAGCCTGGCGAATGTTCAACGCAATGGCTGGCGTCGGGTTCAACTCGACATCACGCGCGTTAACCGCGAGCGGCTTCAGCACGCGCGCATGCCCGCTCAGCTCGGACGCCGGGTTCAGCTCCGCCAACCGCGACGCCGAAGCCGTCAACCATTCCCGCGCCCGCGGCGACTTGATCTTCGCCAATACCTTGCTGCTCAAGCGCATCTGCACACCGACGCCGCCACACACCCTCATCAATAGAAAGCTGATCAGCAGTTCGGCGCGAACTTCGGCGACTACTTCCGCCAGGTACTGCGGTGGCAACATCTTCAGCCAACTGGTAAATGCCGCCAGATGAATGAACAGCAGCGGCTCATCACTGAGCATCAGCAAAGCGTTGGCGATGGCTTCGCTGGAGGCTTGCAGCAGCGCCGCAAGTTCAACCGGGCTCAGGTAGCCCAGGAGTTTTTCGCTGTTGGCCTGCAAGTCGGCGAGGAGAGCGAACAGTTGCTTGATGTCATCCCAAACCCCGTTCAGGACATTCTCGAATCCGCGCCAGTCTGCCTGCTGCAACTGACCATAACGGTCAAGAAATCCGGCGCTGGAAAACTCCTTCCACTGCGGCTGGAACCCAGTCCACTCGTCACGCAGCCAGCCTTCCAGATGGGCGAGCGTTGCCTCGTAGGAGGCATACAGCGTCCGCACATGCTCGGCGCAAACATCGGGAAAGAAGGTGATGCGATAACGCTGGCCCCGATCGCAGTCGGCCACTTGCAGAATGCCGCTCGAGCCGATGGTGTAGTGCAGCGGCTCGCCAAAGGTCAGGACGCCGTCGATTTCTGCCAGCACCGGTTCGAGTGTTACCGGGGTATCGCCGATCGGCACGAACCGAGCCGCGTCGAACATGTGCACCAGCGTCAACGGCCCGCTGGCCGGACACATCGCCACCGATGAACTGATCGGTTGACGAGACTTGATCGGTGCGCTGAGGCGTACGTCGTTGCCGACGGTGAACACTTGTTCGGCATCCAGCGCCGTCCCGGTCCAGAACTGCTCGGCCCAGGCCTCGTAGTCGTTGAGGCACAGGCGAAACTCCCTGATCAGGCTTTCAAAATCCGGATGCCGGGGATTGAGCGCTGCAACTACCAGCAGGCCGATGCTGTTGTTCAGGGCCAGTAACCGATCGGTCTCAAGCATTCGCAGTCTCTCGCGCACGTCAAAAAAGGTGCGGGGACTTTGCTGGGGATGAAAAAGGAAAGAAGTCGGGTAAGTAGGTGATGCCTGTAGGATGTTTCGCTAAATGCTTGCGAGTAGTTCATCGGTTCAACGGAGATTGCCCGTTGCCCAATGTCCTTCGCGCTCGTTATGCTGCTGAACCCTTTAATCAGATCCGAGCAGCGACCTGCTTCAGGCGCCTGGGATGTCTTTTTTAACGGATCCGATGATGAATGCACCGCTGAAGGCGTTCGGCCCGATCAAGGCCGTGATTTTCGATATGGACGGTTTGCTGCTGGACACCGAGGGCATTTACACCGAGGTCACCTCGCTGATTGCCCAGCGTTACGGGCGCACCTTCGACTGGAGCGTCAAGCAGAACATCATTGGTCGCGGTGCCAACGACCTGGCGAACTACGTGGTGCAGGCGCTGGATCTGCCGATCACCGCCGAAGAATTTCTGGTGATCCGCGAGCCATTGATGCGTGAGCGTTTTCCCACTGCGCAAGCGATGCCGGGTGCCGAGGAACTGATCCGTCACCTCAAGGCGCACAACATTCCCATCGCGGTGGGCACCAGTTCGTCGCGCCAGTCGTTTGGCCAGAAAACCACGCTGCACCGCGACTGGTTTGCGTTGTTTGATTACATCGTTACGGCGGACGACCCGGAAGTCGGCGCGGCTAAACCTGCTCCGGACATTTTCTTCACTGCTGCCCGGCGTCTGGGCGTTGCACCTGAAGATTGTCTGGTGTTCGAGGATTCGCCATTTGGCGTGACCGCCGCGAAAGCCGCCGGGATGACTGCCATCGCCATCCCTGATGCGGCCATGGCCGATGAAAAATACGCACACGCTGACGGGATTCTTCGTACGCTGAAAGCCTTCACACCGAGTGCCTGCGGCTTGCCGGCGCTGGAATGGGCTTGAACACCTGACACAGAAAAACGCCGCCCCTCTGTAAAAAGAGGGGCGGCGTTTTTCGTTCAGGCGATTCGGAAACAATCAGGCGCCGAAACCACCGTCGATGGTCAGGCTGGCACCGGTGATGTAACCGGCTTCCGGGCCCGCCAGATAAGCGACGAAGCTGGCGATTTCCTCGGCTTTACCGTAGCGACCGACGGCCATCAGCGGGATCAGGCTTTCGGCGAAGTCACCCTGCGCCGGGTTCATGTCGGTGTCGACCGGGCCAGGTTGCACGTTGTTGACGGTGATGCCGCGAGGGCCAAGATCGCGGGCCAGGCCTTTGGTCAAACCGACCAGCGCCGATTTACTCATCGCATACACACCGCCGCCGGCGAAGGGCATGCGGTCGGCGTTGGTGCTGCCGATGTTGATGATGCGTGCGCCTTCGCCCATGTGTTTGGCGGCTTCCTGCGAGGCGATGAATACGCTGCGAATGTTGATCGCCACAGTCTGGTCGAAGTCTTCGAGTTTGAAGTCTTCCAGTGGTGCGACGGCCAGGACGCCAGCGTTGTTAACCAGAATATCGACTCGGCCAAAGGCTTCGACGGTGGCGTTGACGGCGTGGCGAATGGCGGCGGCATCGGCGCTGTCGGCTTTGATCGCCAGAGCTTTGCCACCGTTGGCGGTGATGCTGTTTTGCAACTCTTCAGCTTTCGCGGCGGAGCTGACGTAAGTGAAGGCTACTGCAGCGCCTTCAGCGGCGAGACGTTTGACGATGGCAGCGCCGATACCACGGGAACCGCCTTGAATCAGAGCGACTTTACCGCTGAGGTGTTGAGTGGTCATGTTCGATCTCCAGAGTGTTCAAGGCGGGAGTGCCTTGGTATTGGTGGCGAGTATCGGCTTGGTATCGACAACTGTGTAGACCATGATTGCTATAGTCTGTGTAAACCAGAAGTTTATAGTGGCGATCATGGAAACCTTCAGCAGCATCGAATGCTTCGTGCGCAGTGCCGAGGTCGGCAGCTTTGCCGAAGCCGCGCGGCGCTTGAGTCTGACCCCGGCGGCAGTCGGCAAGAGTGTGGCCAAGCTTGAAGTGCGGCTTGGCGTACGGCTGTTCCAGCGTAGTACACGCAGCCTGACGCTGACCGAGGCCGGACAACTTTTCCTCAATCAGGTCAGTGGCAGCCTGACCACTATTCAAAATGCCGTGGCCAATCTGTCCAGTGTCGAAGGGCTTCCGGCGGGAACGCTGAAGGTGAGCATGGGCGCAGCGTTCGGCTGTCTGCACATCGTGCCGATGCTCGGAGAGTTTTTGCGGCGATATCCGGCGATCAACCCGGACTGGCATTTCGATAATCGACAGGTCGATCTGATCGGGCAGGGCTTCGACGCGGCCATCGGCGGCGGCTTCGAGCTGCCGCAAGGCGTGATTGCGCGCAAGTTGACACCGGCGCATCGGATATTGGTCGCGTCCGCTGAGTATTTGCAGACCAATTCCGTGATCGCCGAGCCGGACGACCTCAGCCATCACGACGGCATTCTGATCCGCTCGCCGCAAACCGGGCGTGTGCGTTCCTGGCAATTGACCGGACGTAATCCACAGAATTGTCGGCCGTTGATGCTCAAGGCGCGAATGACCATGAGTGATTCCGAGGCCGCTTGCAGGACGGCGGCGCAAGGCTTGGGAATTGCGCTGGTGAGCATGCCGTTTGCGGTGGGGTATCTGGAGTCGGGGAGGCTGCAGCGGGTGTTGCCGGACTGGTTTGTCGATGATGGCAATATTTCGATTTACTACGCCGAGCATAAGTTGCTGCCGGGCAAGACGCGGGCGTTTGTGGATTTTGTGATTGAGCAGTTTGCGGAGCGGGGGTTGGCGCGGCGGTTCAGTGCGATTTGAGCATGGTTTTAGACCGCGGCGCGGCCATCGCGGGCAAGCCCGCTCCCACAGGGTTTTGTGTTGTGCCACAAAATCTGTGGGCAACTCAGAACCTGTGGGAGCGTGGCTTGCCCGCGATGAACGATAACGCGGTCTAGCGGGCAAACCGCCCCGGCCAGCCAATGATGTTCTTCGGTCGCGGCGTCGCATACGTTCGCACCTTCGACGTCGACAAGCGCAAGCGCACCAGCGATTCCGCAATCGTCACCGCTGCCGTCACGCCGTCCACCACCGGCACGCCGGTACGTCGACGAATCTGTTCATCCAGCCCGGCCATGCCGCCGCAACCCAGGCAAATCACCTCGGCTTTATCCTGCGTCACCGCCAGTTCCGCCTGTTGCACGATGGCTTCCAGCGCACGCTGCGGCTCGTGTTCCAGTTCCAGAACGGCCAAACCACTGGCACGCACTGAAGCGCAGCGATCCCACAGACCGGACAATTTCAACCGATCCTCAATCAGCGGCACGGTGCGATCCAGCGTGGTCACCACCGAATACGCGTGGCCGAGAAACATCGCCGTACTCGCCGCCGCATCAGTGATATCCACCACAGGAACGTTGAGCAATTCCTGCAAACCTTCACGGCCATGTTCGCCATAACCGGCCTGAATCACCGCATCGAACGGCTGATCGTAGGCCATCACCCGATCCATCACCGCGATGGCCGCCAGGTAGCTTTCGAAATTGCCTTCAATCGAGTCGGCGCCAAAGAACGGCGTCAAACCGACGATTTCAGTACCCGGTGAAGCGACAGCCTGCGCCGAGCGGGCGATGGCATCGGTGATGGATTCGGTGGTGTTGACGTTGGCCACGAGAATACGCATGGGGAAATCCTTATAGCGGGCAGTTCTGCGACCCGAAGTCCGGGCCGCGAGGGAGTTAATGGCAGACGTTGTCGACCGCAATGGATTCGCCACTGACGTCGGCGTAGTGCGGCAGACGTTTGGCGATGATCAGGTAAAGCATTCCGGCAATCCCCGCACCGATCAGCCAGGAGAACGGCGAGACGTTGTGGAAACCGGGAACCAGCGCGAGGACGATGGCGATCAGCGCCGCAGGAATAAACGCCGCCACCGCACGGAAATTGATCCCGTGGCTGTAGTAATAGGCGCCGTTGGGATCTTCGCTGTAGAGCTGCGGGACGTTGATCCGGCCTTTGCGGATCAGCCAATAGTCGACCATGATCACGCCGTACAGCGGGCCGAGCAGGGCGCCGAGGCCGGACAGGAAGTACACGATCACCAATGGGCTGTTGTAGAGATTCCACGGCAGAATCAACACGGCGATGGTGGCGCTGATCAGCCCGGCGCGGCGGAAGGTCAGGTATTTTGGCGCCAGGTTACTGAGGACGAAGGCCGGAGCGACGAAGTTGGCCATGATGTTCACCGCCACTGTGACGATCAGAAACGCCAGGCAACCGAGCACCAGGAAGAAGGTGTTGGGGATCGAGGCGATGATTTCGGTCGGGCTCTCGATGATCCGGCCATTGATCTGAAATTGCGCGCCACAGAGCAGGACAGTAATCGCGGCGAACACCAGAATATTCACCGGCAAACCCCAGAAATTTCCCACCTTGATGGTCTTGCGGCACGGCGAAGAGCGGGCGAAGTCGCAGAAGTTGAGAATCAACGTGCCGTAGATCGCCAGCCACAACGCGCCGCCGGCAAAGATGTTGCGCCACATCTCGCCACCGGTCAGCGGTTCGCGAGTCGACCAAGCGATGGTCGCGTTGGCCTGGAAGTACATCCACGCGGCAAGCGCAGCGACGGTCAGCAGAATCACCGGTCCGGCAAACGCTTCGTAGCGGCGCACCATTTCCATGCCGTAGGCAAGGATCGCCAGTTGCACGAACCAGATCGCCACGAAACACACCCAGCCCAAAGTCGACAGGCCAAGAATCGAGTTGTGGTCGTATTCGGCGAAACCGGGGTGTACCGCTGTGAGCAATACGCGAAAGACCACCGAGGCCAGGTACGTCTGAATACCGAACCAGGCAATGGCGATAACCGCCCGGATCAACGCAGGAATCTGCGCCCCGTGAATGCCGAAACTGATCCGGCTGATGACCGGAAACGGCACGCCGGTTTTCTGTCCCATGTAGCCGGACAGGTTCATGAAGAAATACACCAGCGCCGCGCCGATCCCCAGCGACAACAGAATCTGCCAGCCACCCAGGCCCAACGCGTACAAGCCGATGGCGAAGGAGTAGTTGGCGATGTTGTGCACGTCGTTCGTCCACAGGGCGAAAATGCTGTATTTGCCCCAGCGTCGACCTTCGGCCTTGGTCGGTGCCAGGTCGCTATTGTGCAGGCGCGGACTGAGTTTTAGCGGCTCGGTGAGTCCGTCATGGGGTAACGGTTGGGTAACGGGAGAGGCGGGCAGATTCAGCGCGATGTTATTGGAGAGACTTGTACGCATTCCGGCAGGCTCCTGATGTTCAGGGCCGCGATGACTGTACATAAGCCGTCAGGCTCGACAAATCTTCGTCGCGGCAGTGAAAAACATCACTGGTTACGGGGCATCTGCAGCCTGTACGGGATAGGGCGCTTCAGGCTTGCGGATCGAAAGTGTGGGTATGTTCTGCAGTTTTGTATACAAAACATGTATGCACTAAAGCCAGATTTGTGCCAGTTAGCGGTCTATGCGCAGCTGTGCTCATTTCGAAAAGTTATCGATGCACGCTAAGTCTTTGAAAATAAGTGGTTAAAAATTGACCGTTTGAACAGGTATTTATTTTTGATGAGGGATTTTCAGGAAAGGCGAGAGCGAGGGGTTTTCAGGCGGGATGTAACTTTTCAGGGCGCGGAAACAAAAAAGTGCACACATAAATGGCACCGATGGTGACATTCGTGTGTACACATTTATTGAGTCGCTAGTGACCTTTGTAGGAGTGAGCCTGCTCGCGATAGCGGTGTATCAGCCAAAAAAATCATCGGCTGATAAACCGCTATCGCGAGCAGGCTCACTCCTACAGGGGGAAATCAGCGCGGCAGGGAGTTACGCCTTGCTGATGATATTCCCCGCATGCAGCCCGCATTCTTTCTGCGTCGCTTCTTCCCACCACCAGCGACCTTCACGCTCATGCTGGTTCGGCAGAACAGGGCGGGTGCACGGTTCGCAGCCAATGCTGATGAAGCCGCGCTCATGCAGGCTGTTGTACGGCAGCTCGAGCATGCGGATGTAGCCCCAGATCTCTTCGCTGGTCATCTGCGCCAGCGGGTTGAACTTGTACAGGGTGCGTTCCGGCGTGGAGAACGCGCCGTCGATTTCCATCACCGCCACGGCGCTGCGGGTGCCGGGGCTCTGGTCGCGGCGCTGGCCGGTAGCCCAGGCTTTGACGCCGGACAGTTTGCGGCGCAGCGGCTCGATCTTGCGGATGCCACAGCATTCGCCGTGGCCGTCCTTGTAGAAACTGAACAGGCCTTTTTCCTTCACGAACGGTTCCAGTTTCGTGTAGTCCGGCGAGACGATTTCGATATCGATCTTGTAGTGCTCGCGCACCTGCTCGATGAAGCGGTAGGTCTCCGGGTGCAAGCGGCCGGTGTCGAGGCTGAACACCTTGACGTTTTTGTTGAGCTTCCAGGCCATGTCCACCAGCACCACATCCTCGGCGCCGCTGAAAGATATCCACAAGTCATCGCCGAACTCGGCAAACGCGAGTTTGAGGATGTCTTGCGCGGATTTGTTGGCATAGGTCGTGGCGAGTTCCACGACGTCGAACGTTGCACTCATCAGGGCGGCTTCCTACAGGTCAGTGGCGCTGGGCGCTCTATATGGGGCCGATGGTAACAAAAAGCTGCGTGGCTCGGGGTGCGCTGTGCGTTGCGCGAGTGGATTTGAGCCGCTAGAGTTCGGCCTCGCTCGACTCAAATAATCAATACAAACGGGAGTGTCTTGTGGAAATTGCTTGCCTGGATCTTGAAGGGGTGTTGGTGCCGGAAATCTGGATCGCCTTCGCCGAAAAAACCGGAATCGACTCCCTCAAGGCCACCACCCGGGACATTCCCGATTACGACGTGCTGATGAAGCAGCGTCTGCGCATCCTCGACGAGCACGGCTTGAAGCTGTCCGATATTCAGGAAGTGATCGCCACGTTGAAGCCGCTGGACGGCGCGGTGGAGTTCGTCAACTGGCTGCGTGAGCGCTTTCAAGTGGTGATTCTGTCGGATACGTTTTATGAGTTTTCCCAGCCGCTGATGCGTCAGTTGGGCTTCCCGACCTTGCTTTGCCATCGTCTGATCACTGACGAAAGCGGGCGGGTGACCAGCTACCAGTTGCGGCAGAAAGATCCGAAGCGCCAGTCGGTGCTGGCGTTCAAGAGCCTGTATTACCGGGTGATTGCGGCGGGGGATTCGTATAACGATACGACGATGCTGGGCGAGGCGGATGCGGGGATTCTGTTTCATGCGCCGGAGAATGTGATTCGCGAGTTTCCGCAGTTTCCGGCGGTGCACAGCTTTGCCGAGTTGAAGCAGGAATTCTTAAAGGCCTCCAACCGCGACCTCAGCCTGTAAGCCTGGCTACCTGATGATCGTTCCCACGCTCTGCGTGGGAATGCCTCAATGGACGCTCCGCGTCCGCTTGGGACGCGGAGCGCCCCGGGCTGCATTCCCACGCGGAGCGTGGGAACGATCATTGCTCAGAGGGTTTGCAGGGTTTCGAGGAGGATTCTGACTTTAGTAATCGACTCCTGATACTCCGCCTGCCAGTCCGAATCAGCAACAATCCCGCCACCGCCCCAGCAGCACACTTGCCCATCCTTGACCAACAGACTGCGAATCGCGATGGAGCTGTCCATCTCGCCGCGTACGTCCAGATAAAGCAACGAGCCGCAATACAAACCGCGTCGGGTCGGTTCCAGTTCATCAATGATCTGCATCGCACGAATCTTCGGCGCGCCGGTGATCGAGCCGCCGGGGAAGCTGCCGGCAATCAGATCCAGTGCATCGCGGTCGTCCGCCAGATCACCGGTGACGCTGCTGACCAAGTGATGCACGTTCGGATAGCTTTCCAGACTGAAGAGCTCCGGCACGCGCACCGAGCCGATGCGGCAGGTGCGCCCGAGGTCGTTGCGCAGCAGGTCGACGATCATCAGGTTTTCTGCGCGATCCTTGGGGCTGGCCAGCAGTTCGGCGGCGTTGGCGGCATCTTCTGCTGGAGTCAGGCCACGGGGGCGAGTGCCTTTGATGGGCCGGGTTTCGACTTGGCGCCGGCTGACTTTGACAAAGCGCTCGGGCGACAGGCTCAGCACTGCGTCGCCACCGGACAGGCTCTGGAAGCCGGAGAACGGCGTGGGGCAGGCTTCGCGCAATTTGCAGTAAGCCAGCCACGGATCGCCCTGACACGCCGCGCGAAAGCGCTGGGCGAAGTTGACCTGATAGCAGTCGCCGGCCTGGATGTAATGCTGAATGCGTTCGAAGGCCTGACGGTAATCGTCGGGCGAGAGGTCGGCGGTCATCGGATTGTTCAGTTTGAACGGTACCAATGTGTCTGTGTGTGGCTGAGTGAGCAGCGCTATCAGCCGTTGCTTCTCGCTATCGATCACCGACGGGTGGAAGACCAATTGGCTGGTGGCCGACTGGTGATCGCTGATCAGTGCCCAGTTGTACAGGCCAAAACGTGCATCCGGTAATTGCAGATCATCGCGAGCCTGGCTCGGCAGGTTTTCCAGATGCCGGCCGAAGTCATAGCTCAGATAGCCGATCAAGCCGCCAGCGAATGGCAGTTCGAAACCCGCTGGTAAATCAGCCTCACCGAGGCGATTCAGATTGTCACGCAGACGTTGCAGGAAATGGCTGCCGCTCTCGTCCGGCAATACCGCCAGTTGTTCCAGCGGCCAAGCGCTGAGCAGGTCATAACGGCCACGGTCAGCGCTCGGGCGGCCACTGTCGAGCAGCACGGCGCCGGGGGCGTTGCGAATGGCCGCGAAGTAGTCGGCGGGATTGGCGCGGTAGGGCAGCGGGTGTACGGAACAGGTCAACATGGGCGGGGCAGATCGGCCGTTGAAGCGGGGTGGGGATTGTAGTCCTCTCTCGGCTGTCAGATCAAAATCAAAAGCCTACCCCCTCACCCCAGCCCTCTCCCCCAAGGGGGCGAGGGAGAAAGGGAGCCGATTGGGGGCTTTACTGATCGTTCCCACGCTCTGCGTGGTAACGCCGCCATGGACGCTCTGCGTCCACTGTGACGCGGAGCGTCACGGGATGCATTCCCACGCAGAGCGTGGGAACGATCATCGGGGGAGATCAGCCTTCTACGGCGGGAATATGCCCAAACATTTCCTGGGTAAACGCCACGCGCTCTTCAACCGATTCCGTCACCCCACGCGCCTTCAGCTCTTCCAGCCGCGCTTCAACCGCATGCGTACGCAACGTCAGCCCACAGTCGTTAGCGATCTGGATATTCAGCCCCGGCCGCGCATTCAGCTCAAGAATCAGCGGACCCTTCTCCTGATCCAGCACCATGTCCACGCCGATATAACCCAACCCGCACAGCTCATAGCAGCCAGCGGCGAGTTTCATGAAACCGTCCCAGTAGGGCAGTTGCACGCCGTCCACCGCGTTGGTGGTGTCGGGGTGTTTGGTGATGATGTTGTTCAGCCAGGTGCCGCGCAGGGTCAGACCGGTCGCCAGATCGACACCGACACCGATGGCGCCCTGGTGCAGGTTGGCCTTGCCGCCGGACTGCCGGGTCGGCAGGCGCAACATCGCCATCACCGGATAACCCATCAGCACGATGATGCGAATGTCCGGCACGCCTTCGTAGCTGATGCTTTTGAAGATCTGATCCGGGGTCACCCGGTATTCGATCAGCGCCCGATCACGATGGCCGCCCAGCGAGTACAAACCGGTAAGAATGCTTGAGATGTGATGCTCAAGCTCTTCGTGGGCAATGATCTTGCCCGATACCGTGCGGTAGCGGCCTTCGAAACGGTCGGCGACAACGATGATGCCGTCACCGCCGGCGCCCTGGGCCGGTTTGATCACGAAGTCGCTGCGCCCGCCGATGATCTCGCCGAGCTTGTCGATTTCCTTCTCGGTGGAGATTACGCCATACAGTTCCGGCACGTGAATGCCGGCCGCGATGGCGCGCTCCTTGGTGATGATCTTGTCATCGACGATCGGGTACAGACTGCGCTTGTTGTACTTGAGCACGTAGTCGGCGTTACGCCGATTGATGCCCATGATGCCCCGCGCCTCCAGGGCCTTCCAGGTCTTCCAGAAACCGAACATCAGGCGTCAGCCTTCTTCAGGAAAGCCTTGAAGCGCACCAGTTCCGTCAGGCGGTAGCCGCGATAACGCCCCATCGCCAGCATGAAGCCCACCAGGATCAACAGGATCGCCGGGAAGGTGAACACGAAGTAGACCAGTTCAGGCACCGTCATGATCAGGTGCGCCAGGGACGCGGCGAACAGCGTGCCAATCGCGACTTTCATCGCATGGCTGGCGCCGCGCTCTTCCCAGGTGATCGACAGGCGTTCGATGGTCATGGTCAGAATCACCATCGGGAACAGTGCCACGGACAAGCCGCGCTCCAGACCGAGTTTATGGCTGAACAGACTGATAGCCGCGATCAGTACCACGACAAAGGTCAACACCACCGACAGTCGCGGCAGCATTTGCAACTTCAGGTGTTCCAGATAAGAACGTAATGACAGGCCCAGCGCCGTAATCACGGTAAACAGCAGAATGCCGAAGCCCAGCTGCGTTTCACGGAAGGCGAGGGCGATCAGCACCGGGGTGAATGTGCCGAGGGTCTGCAGGCCAATCAGGTTGCGCAGGATCAGGATCACCAGCACGCCGATCGGGATCATCACCATGATCATGAAGGTCTGCTGGGTCTGCAGCGGCAAGCCGTACAGCGAGTATTCGAGGAAGTTGGCGTCGGTGTTTTCGTCGGTCAGCTTGGCCAGACGAATCGCGTTCATCTCGCTGTTGTTCAGGCTG
>NZ_JBIUVX010000066.1:0-15931 GCF_044743175.1 Pseudomonas sp. NPDC087690 | reverse complement strand
CAAGGTGGGCGAAAGAAGTGTGCAGCGCCTTCTCGACTCTCCCGCGAAGGGTCTGACCTTCTTCGCTCGGGGTATTGAGGTGCTGTTTCAAATTCACGTTGTCGCTCACGGGTGCTGTTCCACTCACTAAAGTCTCGGTCATCATCGTCATGCGGCCACCCCTTCTTCGTCCCCTGTCAGGCTCTTGTAATGCTCGGCGAAGAACTCCCGAACATTGGCGCATTGTGTTTCCGTACCATCCAAACGATTGAAGTGGGCGCGAAACTCCCTGGCGCCCGGCAAGGTTGCGAGATACCAGCCCACATGCTTGCGTGCAATGCGCGCGCCCATCACATCCCCATAGAAAGCGTGAAGTGCGGCCAGATGCTCCAGCAGTATGTGTTCCACTTCGATCAGCTCCGGTGCCGGCAATTTCTCGCCCGTGCGCAGGTAATGATCGATCTCGCGAAAAATCCATGGCCGCCCTTGGGCGGCGCGGCCTACCAACAGGCCATCGGCACCGGTCGCGTCGAGCACGTAACGGGCCTTCTCTGGCGAATCGATGTCGCCATTGGCAAACACCGGAATCGACACCGCCTGCTTGATCGCGGCAATCGTGTCGTATTCGGCTTCACCCTTGTACAGATCGGCGCGCGTGCGGCCATGCACTGCCAGCGCGGTGATCCCGGCCTGCTCGGCGATTTTCGCCACGGTCAGGCCGTTCTTGTTGTCGCGATCCCAACCGGTGCGGATCTTCAGGGTCACCGGCACATCAACTGCCGCTACGACAGCGTGCAGGATCTCGGTGACCAGTGCTTCGTCCTTCAACAACGCGGAACCGGCGGCCTTGTTGCAGACCTTCTTCGCCGGGCAACCCATGTTGATATCAATAATCTGTGCGCCGAACTCAACGTTGGCCCGGGCCGCATCCGCGAGCATCTGCGCATCGCCACCGGCAATCTGTACCGAGCGCGGCTCGGGATCGCCTTCGTGGATCATGCGCAGGCGCGACTTGCGGGTGTTCCACAAGCTCATGTCGCTGGTGACCATTTCCGAGACAACAAGCCCTGCGCCCAAACGCTTGCACAGCTGACGAAAGGGCTGATCGGTAACCCCCGCCATCGGGGCGAGAATCAAGCCGTTCTGCAATGTGTATGGGCCGATGCGTACCGCCGACATAGGACTTCCCTGAAGTGGGGCCGGATCATGAGAGTTCGAAAAAGGGTTGGCATGATACCCGCTCTCGATGACTGGATAAAGGCTGAATTGAACAAAATCTGAACAGTTATTCTGTTATTGCCAGCGGTTTGGTTGTGCAGGGCAAAGTCAGAAAAACGTCGTCAATTCGCAAACGATGAAGCGTTTCACTCGGGGGAATGAAAGTTCAGGCTGTAATTCACCGCTTTCGGGCCCGGATCGAGAATGTCCAGCGCGATATGGATTGGCGTCTGCGGCGGCATTTCCGCCAGGCCTTCGAGATCACCGCTCAGGTATTCGCCAGGCTTGAACCGACGACTGGCGATCAAGTGGCCATTGAGGTCGGCGAAACGCAGCTCGAGCAGCGGAAACGGCTGGGAGAAGGTCGCGCGGTTATAGATGATCGCGTCGACTACCAGCGCACCGCTGAATTCCGGATGGCTGCGCACCACCAGATTGCTGCTCTTGATCCGCGCGATGTCGACTTTCGACGGCACGGTGCAGCCGATCTGCGGGCAGATTTGCTGGAACCACGGCCGGTATTGGTCCTGGCGCGCCAGTTCCTCGAAATGATAGGCAACGTATTGGCCACCCAGACCACCTGCGGCGAGGAGCACCAACAACAGCCAAAGCAGGCGTCGGCCCCACGGCGAACGGCGCTTTTGCCAATCAAGCTGCAGTGGATCGTCGGTCAGATCCTGAAGCGCTTCGGCCCTTACGCTGGTTTCTGCGCGTTCGCGTTTTTTGCGCGCCGGCGCGATCACCGGAAGAACGTCGTCATCACTTTCGTCGCTGGCCGAAAAGCGTTCGCGGCGCGCGTTCGGGTCAATCGGGTCGTGCAGACGCAGTTGCGGAATCGCCGGCTCGTCATCCAGATCCACCGGTTCCAGCGACAGCGAGGGTTCGGTGCGCTCGGATCTGACCGGTTCGATGTCGGCGACTTCTGGCTCGTCTGCCTCGGGCTCGGCCGTGTGCTCATCGGCGCGCTCGCTGAACAGGCTGTCGCGCCAGACGGTTTCGTCCGGCTCCGGGCTGTCGCGGCGTGCGCTCAGGGAGTCTTCGCGTTGACGACCGAATTCGGTGGTCGGCTGGATTTCCCGTTGTTCGAGGCGAGCGAGTTCTTCGTCCAGATCGAGGCTGTCGAGGTCCAGTTCCGAGGCGCTCCACTGCTTTTGACTGATGGCGCGCGGCACTGGTGGGTCGACGACGGGCGGCGGCTCGATAACGGGAGCTGCCTCGATGATCGGGAGTGGCTCGACAATCGATGGCGCAACCGGCGTCACCGCGTCCTTGCCTGCGTGTTGTTCCAGCAGCTGTTTGGCCGCGTTGAACACTTGCAGGCAGGAGCCGCAGCGAACCACCCCGCGGGCCACGCTCAATTGAGCATGGCTGACACGGAAACTGGTTTGGCAATGCGGGCACTGGGTGACGAAGCTGTCGGTCATGCGGCGATCCGGATTATGCAGGCGGTCATTCTAGCGCCGACGGCCGGTGATGCGCACCCAGCCATCGCGATTGGCGATCGGATCGAGATCGAAGTCCTGCGCGTAAGCGGCGGCGACTTCGTCACCTTGTTCGGCAAGAATGCCCGATAGCGCCAGACGGCCGCCGGGCTTGACCAGTCCGGACAGCTGCGGCGCCAGCGAAACCAGCGGGCCGGCCAGGATGTTGGCGACCAGCACATCGGCTTGAACCTGCGGCAGATCTTCCGGCAGGTACAGCGGGAACAGTTCGTCGGCAATGTTATTGCGACCGGCGTTGTCGCGCGAGGCTTCCAGCGCCTGCACGTCAATGTCGGTGCCGACGGCTTGTTTGGCGCCGAGCAACAGGGCGGCGATCGCCAGAATCCCCGAGCCGCAGCCGAAATCCAGCACGTTGCAGTCTTTCAGGTCTTGGCCGTCGAGCCATTCCAGGCACAGCGCGGTAGTCGGGTGCGTACCGGTGCCGAAGGCCAGGCCCGGATCCAGCAGCAAATTGACTGCATCAGGCTCGGGCGCGGCGTGCCAGCTCGGCACGATCCACAGGCGCTGGCCGAAACGCATCGGCTCAAAACCGTCCATCCAGCTGCGTTCCCAATCCTGATCTTCGATGACTTCGCTGTGATGCTCGGGCAGCGGGCTGCCGGTCAGCAGTTCCAGATGGGCCAGAACCGGTGCAGGTTCGGTGCCGCCTTCGAACAGCGCCAGCAGATGCGTGTGCGCCCACAGCGGGGTGGTGTTGAGTTCCGGTTCAAAGATCGGCTGATCTTCGGCGTCCATGAAGGTCACCGACACGGCGCCGACTTCAAGGAAAGCGTCTTCGTAGGTTTCGGCTTGTTCCGGGCTGATGGCGAGACGTACTTGCAGCCAAGGCATGGCGGGCACCTTTGAAAAAATATTGATTGCAGCCTAGCGGCCTGCGAGAAGCGCGCAAGTTTACGCGAGCGCGGCGCAGAACACGAACATGGTTGAAGATCAAAAGATCGCAGCCTGCGGCAGCTCCTACGCTGAAATGCGATCCCCTGTAGGAGCTGCCGCTGGCTGCGATCTTTTGACTTTGCTGCAGAAACAACAAAGCCGCCCGAAGGCGGCTTTGTCTGGTGCGGGCTGAAGCTTAGTGCTTCTCGCCAGCCAGCTTGTGCTCGAGGTAGTGAATGTTCACACCGCCCTTGCAGAAGCCTTCGTCACGAACCAGATCACGGTGCAGCGGGATGTTGGTCTTGATCCCGTCAACCACGATTTCGTCCAGGGCATTGCGCATGCGTGCCATGGCTTCGTCGCGGGTCGCGCCGTAAGTGATCAGCTTGCCGATCAGCGAGTCGTAGTTCGGTGGAACCGCATAACCGCTGTACAGGTGCGAATCGACGCGAACGCCGTTGCCGCCTGGCGCGTGGAAATGCTTGACCGTACCCGGGCTCGGCATGAAGGTTTTCGGGTCTTCAGCGTTGATCCGGCATTCCAGCGAGTGACCGCGGATTACCACGTCATCCTGAGTGAACGACAGCTTGTTGCCAGCGGCGATGCTGAGCATCTCCTTGACGATGTCGATACCGGTGACCATTTCCGAAACCGGGTGCTCCACCTGAACACGGGTGTTCATTTCGATGAAGTAGAAACGACCGTTCTCGTACAGGAACTCGAAAGTGCCAGCGCCGCGGTAACCGATGTCGATGCACGCCTTGACGCAACGAGCCAGAACTTCCTGACGCGCTTTCTCGTCGATGCCCGGTGCCGGCGCCTCTTCGAGAACCTTCTGGTGACGACGCTGCAGCGAGCAATCGCGGTCGCCCAGATGGATGGCGTGGCCCTGGCCGTCGGACAGAACCTGCACTTCGACGTGACGGGGGTTGGTGAGGAATTTTTCCAGATACACCATCGGGTTGCCGAACGCCGCGCCTGCTTCGGTGCGGGTCAGTTTGGCGAAGGCGATCAGGTCTTCTTCCTTGTGTACCACGCGCATACCGCGACCACCACCGCCGCCAGCGGCTTTGATGATCACCGGATAGCCGACTTCACGACCGATGCGCAACGCCGTTTCTTCGTCTTCCGGCAATGGGCCGTCGGAACCTGGAACGGTCGGTACGCCCGCTTCGATCATCGCGTGCTTGGCCGAAACCTTGTCGCCCATCAGGCGAATGGTGTCAGCTTTCGGGCCGATGAAAGCGAAGCCGGAGTTCTCGACCTGCTCGGCAAAATCGGCGTTTTCCGCGAGGAAGCCGTAGCCTGGGTGAATGGCGGTAGCGCCAGTCACTTCAGCGGCAGCGATGATGGCCGGAATGTGCAGGTAGGACTGAGCGGCAGATGCCGGGCCGATGCAGACGGATTCGTCTGCCAGACCCAGGTGCATCAGCTCTTTGTCGGCCTTGGAGTAAACGGCGACGGTCTTGATGCCCATCTCTTTGCAGGCACGCAGAATCCGCAGGGCGATCTAAACGCGGTTAGCGATCAGAACTATTTACAACTTCTCATTCAACAAATGCTCACCGCAGATCAAACGATGCTGAACAGCGGATGGTCGTACACAACCGGCTCGCCTTCATCGACGAGGATGGACTCGATCACACCGCTGGTTTCAGCTTCGATGTGGTTCATCATCTTCATGGCTTCGACGATGCACAGAGTGTCGCCTTTCTTCACGGTCTGGCCGACTTCAACGAAGGCTGGCGAGGCTGGCGAAGATTTACGGTAGAAAGTGCCGACCATCGGCGAACGGGCAACAGTGCCGTTCAGCGCTGGAGCAGCAGCGGCAGCCGGGGCTGCAGCAGCCACCGGAGCAGCAGCAACAGGCGCGGCGGCCGGTGCTTGCATCGGAGCCGGCGCGTAGTACTGCTGAGCCGGGGTCTTGCTGTGACGGCTGATGCGTACGGACTCTTCGCCTTCCTTGATCTCGAGCTCGTCGATGCCGGACTCTTCCAGCAATTCGATCAATTTCTTAACTTTACGGATATCCATGAATCATCAACTCCCAAGGGTCGGTCAGGGGCGCTTAACGCTTGTAGTTCAAGTCGTTGCCGGTGTTTCAAGCTGTTCTAGTGCAGCCTCCAGGGCCAGTCGGTAACCGCTGGCGCCAAGGCCGCAGATCACTCCCACCGCTACGTCGGAGAAGTAAGAGTGATGGCGGAAAGGTTCGCGTTTGTGCACGTTGGACAAATGCACTTCGATGAATGGGATGCTCACTCCCAGCAACGCGTCACGTAATGCGACACTTGTATGCGTAAAAGCTGCTGGATTGATCAGAATGAAATCGACACCTTCGCCGCGTGCGGCGTGGATGCGGTCGATCAATTCGTACTCGGCATTGCTTTGCAGATACAGCAGATGATGGCCGGCTTCACGGGCGCGGCGCTCCAGATCCTGATTGATCTGCGCCAGGGTCGTTGAACCGTAAGTGCCGGGTTCGCGGGTGCCGAGCAGGTTCAGGTTGGGGCCGTGCAGCACCAGGAGGGTTGCCATCTGCGTAGTCCTTGTTATCAATGAGCATTCGTCAGAACCCGGCGACTATGCCGCAAAGACTTTGTGACTGTCCAGTTCTATGCAATAGCCAGCACGATGGCCGATGTTTGCGCGAAATATGTGACCAAGTGATTTGATCCGGTCATTTCTGCAAGATAGGCGGTGATACAAATGACGCTATTGCGAGCAGGCTCACTCCTACAGTTGGAATGCGTTCCCTTGTAGGAGTGAGCCTGCTCGCGATAGCGGTCTATCAGACACGAAAGGCCTGAACGGCTGTATGTAGTTGCCCGCCAAGTACCAGCAAGTTCTCGCCTTGTTCGCGCCCCCGGCCGATACGCACCAGATTATCCCCACCCAATTGATGAATCCGCTCGCTGTGATCGCGAATCTCGCTGACTGCACCGCTTTGCTGCGCGGTGATATCGGCAATGCGGATCGCCGTGTCGGAAATGGTCTGGATCGCACCGACGATTTTATCCAGCGCACCGTCCGCCGCTTGTGCCTGATTGGCCGTGGCTTCAGCGTGTTCGACTTGTGCGCGCATGCCTTCGACCGATTGGCGGGCGGCGGTTTGCAGGCCGGCGATCAGCGTTTGAATCTCAGCGGTTGCGCCAGCCGTGCGTTGTGCCAGCGAACGCACCTCTTCCGCTACCACGGCAAAGCCGCGGCCCATTTCACCGGCGCGCGCCGCTTCAATCGCCGCGTTCAGCGCCAGCAGATTAGTCTGGTCAGCAATCGAGCGAATCACCGTCAACACGCCGCCGATGGTGGCCGACTCTTCGGCCAGATGTTCGATCATCTGCGCGTTGCCTTGCACTTCACCGACCAATGCGTGCAGGCCTGTCAGGCTCTGGCCAATCACCGTCTGACCATGCTCGACGGCCAGTCCGGCGTGTCGGCTGGCATCCGCCGCCTGCTGTGCATCGCCGGCGACTTGCTGAATGGTCGCTTCCAGTTCGCCGAGGGAATCGCGGATCAGCGCGGTGTCGCCGGCCTGATGTTCGGCGCCGCTGTGCAAGTCGTTGCTCAGTTCGGCGAGGGTGCGACTGCTGCCCGCCACTTGTTCGGCATTGCCGCGAATGGTCCCGACCAGATCCACCAGATAGGCGCGCAAGCGGTTCAGCGACGCTTCGATGTCGTGCAGTTCACGGTTGGTTTTGCCCAGATGAATGTCGCGGCTGAAGTCGCCCTCGGCCCAGGTCGACAACGCCGGCGCGAGGCTGGTCAGCGTGTGCGCCAGGCGCCGTTGCAAGGTGTCGATCAGTAAAGCGATGAGCAGAATCAGACCGATCATCATGCCTTGGATCATACGTACTTCGCCCTGGATCTGCCCGTGCTGGGCACGTACCACCGGCTCAAGACCGGCGATGGCCTGCTGCACGGCGGCGATTTTCTGGTGAGTAGCGTTGCTGAGGTCGGTGCGTTTCTGGATCTGATCACGGGTACGCGTCAGCTCAGCCGGGTAGCGCCCGAGCAGGCTGTTGAGTTCGCGTTTGAAGCCTACACCGGCATCTTCGGCAACGGTTTTTTCGGTGTTTTCGATACCCATCATCGCGGCGAAATCATCACTGCCCGACTCGCTGCTGGCAACCACGCCGAGCAAGGGCAGGGCATCGATCAACTGCGCCTGTGCGCGGATGTTGCTGACCTCGCGCTCAACGTCAGCGGCCAGTTCACTGCGCCCGCTGCTGACCAGTTTGTCTCGCGCCAGCGACAGTTTGCCCACGTGCTGAGAGGCGACGAGCAGCGGTGTCATATAAGCCGCGTTGCCACTGGCATAGGTGCTGAGTTGATCGAGGCTGGCACTCAATTCGCGCTCGGCCTGCAACAACAAGGCTTGCGGGTCACCGGCCAGTTTGCCGGCAGCGAGCAGGTCGGTTTTGCTGAATTCTTCCAGGCCAGTCAGGCTCGGGCGCAGGGTGTCGGCCAGCGGCGGCGGTAATTCATTCAGCTCTGTCTGCAGGCCGGCGATGGCCTGGCTGGCGCTGCTCAGGCGCAGGGCATCGCCGCTGCCGAGGTAGTCCTCGACGTTGCGCGCCACCTCGTTCTGAAACTGCTGCGACAGCCCCAGATACCGTTCCATCAACAGATATGGACGTTCGAGGGCTTTTTGCGACCACCACAGCGTGGCGCCGAGTGCGAGGCACACGGCGACCAGCAGCAGCGTATTGAGATTGGTGAGCAACTTCAGGCGCATGACGGCTACCAACGGCAGAAATGTTAAGCGCCTGAATTTATTGCGGTTCTGTTACAGGGTTATGACCGAATCAGTGGATTCCGATGAAAAAGTGGCACTTTGCTTTGAGTCGCGCGCAGTCTGCACGCGATTGCGCCCGGCACCCTTGGCGCGGTACAGCGCTTCGTCGGCCTGACTGGCCATCATCAGGCTGTCGCAGTCGTCGTGCATTTCCACCACGCCGGCACTGAAGGTGCACCACAAGTCCTGCGGCTGCGCGGGATAATGAATTTCGGCGAAGCGCTGGCGAATTTCGTCGAGCACTTTGTGCGCGGCGTCTATATCGGTGTCGGGCATGACGATGGCGAATTCTTCGCCGCCGTAGCGGCCGATGAAGTCGGTTTTGCGCAAACGCTGTTTGAGAAACAACGCGAGGCTCTTGATCACGCGGTCGCCCATCGGGTGGCCGTGGCTGTCGTTGACCCGTTTGAAGTGGTCGATGTCGAGCATGGCAAAGCTCAGCGGCTTGTTCTCGCGGCGGGCGCGGAACGAGCAGTCTTCGAGCAATTGCAGAATGTGCGTGTGGTTGTACAAACCGGTGAGGCTGTCGCGCACCATTCGCGCTTTCAGATTGCGTGCGCGGGCGGCGCGGTTACGCACGGTGGTGATCAGGTGGCGCGGCTTGATCGGTTTGGTCAGGAAGTCATCGCCGCCCTCGCTCATGGCGTCGAGTTGCTTGTCCAGATCGTCTTCGGCCGACAGGTAGATGATTGGCACGCTGACATAGCGATCGTTGTGGCGAATCACCTTGGCCAGCTCAGTGCCGGTGCAGGCCGGCATGTACATGTCGAGAATGATCAGATCCGGCTGGAAATCCGCCAGCTCGGCCATTGCCTGAATCGGTTCGATCAAGGTGCGCGTGACGATCCCGGCGCTGTTTAGCAGGCGTTCGGTGTGCAAGGCCTGCGCACGCGAGTCGTCGATGATCAGCACTTTATAAGGTTCGTACTGGGCGACGCAGGTGAGCACTTCGATCTTCTCCAGCAGGCTCGACGCTTCGAGGGTGCCGGTGAGGAACTCCTGGCCACCGGCGCGCACGGCGGCGAGACGGGTCGGGGTATCGGTTTCGTGCAGGCTGAAAAACAGCAGCGGCAGCGGTTCGTCCAGACCCACCTGAGCTTCGGCGGCGAGTTTCAGGCCGACGCCGGCACCGCTGAAATCCACGTCCATGACGATCGCCGCTGGCAGGCGCTCGACCATCGAGGAGCGAAACGCCGACACGCTGTCCAGTGCCTGCGCGGTGAGGCCGAAGAATTCCAGTTGCTTGGCCAGTCGTTCGGCGCGGTCGTGATCCTGCAGCATTACGTAGATCGGTTTGCGCAGCGGCGGCAGGAAGGTCTGATCGAGTTGATCGCCATGCCGCAGGCCGGTGCGCGACAGACGCTGCATCAAACGATTGAGGTCTGTGATCAGCCCGCTGCTGAGGCGGCCGCGATTGGCGTCCACCGCTTCCAGCGACTGACTGATGTGGCGCGCGAGTTGAGTGTGTTCCGGCTGTTCGAAGCGCTCGGCAAAACGCAGCAGGCGCAGGTTGGCCTCGCTCAGTTCTGCGAGGTCGACGGTGGACCACTCACTGCGTTGCAGGCGCTGCCATATCTCAAGAATCTGACGTGCCTGATGAATTACCCGCTGGGCAAAGTGGTGCTTGAGACGCTCACGGCTGGGGTCTTCTGGCTCGGTCATATCCTGACTACTAGTTAGGCTGCATGCTGAGATCGACTGGTGGCTCTATGCTAGCACCTCTTTTCCCTTAGACGAGTGTCGTACGTCAATAATCTGCAATGCGTCACCATTCAGTTTTTGACCGATTGGTTTTGATTTCGACCTTGTCGTCGGCGACGCGCCGGATTTACAGGTGCCAAGGGACGTTTCCTATCGTGTGCGAGGAAGCTTCGTGGTCTCGGATGGTCATCGTCTGACAGGGCTTTCTGATTTTACGTCGAAGTGATTTCACAGCGTTTTTTGCTTGGTAGGGTTCAGGGATTCCCCTAGAAGCTGTCCGCCCGACATGAGCCAGTGTTTCAACGAACATGCCAGCGATGAACAACGCCTGAACCACAACACCGTGCCCGTGGCCGATTGTGAATGCACTGAAGAATGGCTGTATGGCGAAAAGGTGCGCGTGACCGAGGTGCCGGTGCTCACGTGCCAGTGCCTGTGGCGCGAGTATCAGCGCCAGGCCGAGGACATCGTTGCGCCCGAGGGCGTCTTTATAGCCGACCCGGTCAAACGCAACCGCGCGATCAACGCCGCTTATGCCCGACTCTGGCAACACGACAAACGATTCCAGTGGGCCGGTTTGGCGGCGTTCGCTTCCAAGCAGGTGGGCTGTGGCTTGCTTCATGCCGCTGAAAGCATCGAACGTATCCGCGAAGAACACGAAGCGCGCCAGCGAGTGCGGGAAGGGCGGCGTCAGTCCGGATTGCTGACGCCGGGAAAAATGCCGGAGCAGACCGAAGACCTGCGGGAATACGAAAAGGCGCAGGCGCGTAATCCTCTGCCGTCTGTGGATTTTCGCGCCAGCGGCGAACAACTGTCACTGGTGCAGCAACAGTTCCAGCATGTGTACGAGATGATGGCGATGGGTAATACCACGCTGTTTCTGGATGTTTATCCGTTGCATCAGTTTTATGCGGTGCGTGGGTTGGGGGAGTTGAAGAGGTGTTTGGAAACGAGAAAACAGATTCATGGGCACGCTAAGTTTCCAGTGCTTTGGCCGGTGGGGCAGGCAGTACTTGGTTTCGGTAAGGATTACGAAGAGATTCGGAAAGCATTCGAAGCCATAGACGCAGGAAGTATTGCCGAAAGCGTGGAGCATCTAGCCTGGCACGAGCAGCGAAATATTCTTCAGCCAACCATTTATGAAAACGGCCACTTGGTCTCATTGCTTCGCGGTAATCATTTTTCCTACGTTACTGGCTTCCCTTCTGGTGTCGCTCAGGCCATCGAGTTGACCCTGACCAGCCAATGTCAGCGTGTCGATGATGGTCGTACCATCGATTTTGCTCGCAATCCGCTAGCAGACCTCTCCGATATCAAGCAGCGAATGGAATTTGTACTTCGGGCCGCATCTCGTTTTGACCAGATGCTCAATGACGAAAATAGAAATTCAATGGCGCAATCCATAGGTGAAATCGCTGCCATGGAGGGCGCTTGATGACCTCGCGCATTTCTCCGTTGAACTGCCGTCGCTGGGCACGGCTGGCGCTTTGCGTAATTTTGGCAATGGTCGCTGGACATCAACTCATGCAGCCGTTGTGGGGCGATCCCGTGATTGCTATTCAGATGGGCGGACCGTATGAATATATGGAGGCGCATTCAACGGCGCCTTTCAGTGCATGGGGGCGAGGCAGTAAAAGCGTTTCGGGTGGTATTCCGAAAGTCGACGCCCGTCTACGTTTTGTCGATCCGCAGTATGGATTCGAGACGCCACTGGCCCGTTTTTTTACGGTGACGTTCGTCCGCAATCTGGTCGATGACATCCGCATGTCCCCGCAAATAGAGCCGTTGCTGATCGACGATGCCATGAAAGTGGTTCTCGACCTGCAAGCTCAATGGTGTGCAAAAGGCTGGAGGCCGGTGGGAACCCGGCGCTATCCCACCATTGCTGATACGCCCGAATGGCGAGCCTATCTCAGCCCCGGCGTACTCCAAGGACATGCTTATTGGCAGGCCGGTGACAAGTACCAGGTGATGTTGATATTGGCGCGATTCAGAGACTCCCGGCATCCCGATCAGGAACGCTATCTCATCACTCTTGATATCGGCGAAGCGTGGCGGCTTTTTGAGGAAGAGGAGGGTCGCTTCGAACCCCACCATTCCCCACCACCCCAACCCAAAATAGGAGTCACCCCATGCCCATCCCAGCCTTCATGACCCTCCACGGCAGCCGACAGGGCCTGATCAGTGCCGGTGCTTTTACCGAGGCGTCAGTGGGCAACAGCTACCAGAGCGGGCGTGAAGACAAGATCATGATTCAGGCCTTGAGCCACGGGATTTTCGTGCCGAAGAACGCCGGGGCAGGGCGGCGGATGCATAAACCGCTGATCGTCACAAAGACCATCGACAAGGCCTCGCCGCTGATCAATACCGCGTTGTGTTCCGGCGAGTTGCTGAGCCAATGCCGGGTGGAGTGGTTTCGCACCTCGGCGCACGGTGTTCAGGAACACTTCTACACGATGGAACTGGAGGACGCGGTGATCGTTGGCGCTGAAATACTGATGCCGCATTGCCAGGACCCCGGCACTTCTCATCTCACCCAGTTGGAGAAAATCCATTTCAGCTATCGGCGTATCTATTGGCGCCACGAAGTCAGCCGGACGATGGGCTCCGATGAATGGCAAGGCGAGGGGCAGGGATGAGGCTTGTTCATCACGCGGAACTGCGCGAGGCCGATCGTCAGCATGCCTATCCGCAGGATCAGGCGTTGGAACGGGTCTGTCAGGCTCTGCTGGAGCGACGCCCGCTCGACGGGCTGGATGAGTTGCGATCGGGCTTGATGATCAATCTGGACAGCGAAGTGCTGGGCGAAGTCGAGCGTGGCGACTGGCTGCTGCTCAAGTCACAAGCCGAATTCGGCCAATGGCCGGTCGCCGCGTCGATCTTTGATCAGGCGGTGCTGGAACTGATGAATAATCCCCCGACGCAGCCCACCCGAACCCCGCAGATCTTCCGTCTGGTCGACAGCATGACCGGCGAACCGCTGCCACAGCAGGCGTACACCGCAACGGTCGACGGCGTCCCCAGCCAGCGCAAGACTGACGCAGCGGGCATCGCACATCTATTTACACCGGAGGATGTCCGGCAGATTTCCCTGAAAATTTTCAACGTCTGAATCGCGCGTCTATCCTTTCGCTCTCGGGCGACCATTGCAGGTTTTTCTCCAACGTCCCAATAGCGGGTGCCCGGCCAAGGCACGTTGTTGTATGGTTGTGGTCGAACCGTTGAACCCAAGTGATTGAAAGGATATCGCCATGCTGGACTGGAAAAACCGCGCGGGCAGCGCGCCTGAACGTGCCGCCGAGCCCAAGTCGGCCACCCGCAGCTATGTAGGCGGGGTGCTGTTCAGCCGCGCATTGGCGACGCTGATCGGCCTCTATCTGCTGGTGACCATCGGCCTGGGCTGGTACTGGAGCCAGGAGCCGGCGCTGTTTCCGGTCGCACAGAACGCGCAAGTGGCTGCCGAGAAAGAAGGCAAGCAAATGGTGATCGGCTACACCACGGTTGAAACCCTGAAGACCGTCGCCGGCACCCTGCTCAACAAACCGGGCGGCTATATTTCCAATGACCGCTTCCCGCCAGGCCTGTGGATGGACAACACGCCGAGCTGGGAATACGGCGTGCTGGTGCAGGTGCGTGACCTGACCCGTGCCTTGCGCAAAGACTTTGCCCGTTCGCAATCGCAGTCGGCCGAAGATGCCGATCTGGCCAAGGCCGAACCGCGTTTCAACTTCGACAACAAGAGCTGGATCCTGCCGTCCAGTGAGTCGGAGTACCAGGAAGGGATCAACTCGCTGAGCCGTTATCAGGCGCGCCTGTCTGATCCAACCCAGAAAAACGCGCTGTTCTATGCGCGCGCTGACAACCTGAACAACTGGCTGGGCGATGTCGGCACCCGTCTCGGTTCGCTGTCGCAACGCCTGTCGGCCAGCGTCGGTCGGGTCAAACTTAACACCGCGCTGAAAACCGAAGTGCCGGCGATCGGCGAAGTACCGCAGGTTGACGAAGAAGTCGTCGAGACTCCGTGGATGCAGATCGACAACGTCTTCTATGAAGCACGCGGTCAGGCCTGGGCGCTGTCGCATTTGCTGCGCGCCATCGAAGTCGACTTCGCCGATGTCCTGGCGAAGAAGAACGCCACCGTCAGCGTACGTCAGATCATTCGTGAGCTGGAAGCCTCCCAGGAACCGGTCTGGAGTCCTATGATTCTTAACGGCAGCGGCTTCGGCGTGCTGGCCAACCACTCGCTGGTCATGGCCAACTATATTTCCCGGGCCAACGCCGCTGTTATCGATTTGCGTCAACTGCTCAATCAGGGCTGATTCATGAGCCAGAACGCCAAAGAGGCGGCCCATCGCGCCGCCTCCGATGCCGAACAGATCGCCTGGGTCGACGAGCAGGACAACCTGCTTGGCGCCCTGGTGCGTGCCGATCTGCGCCAGCGCGGGCTGATCGGGCGTGGCACCTACATCATGTTGTTCAATTCCGCCGGTGATCTCTGCGTTCACCGGCGCACGTTGAGCAAGGCGATTTATCCAGGTTACTGGGACGTGGCGGCGGGCGGCATGGTGCAGGCCGACGAAACCTACGCCGAGTCGGCAGCCCGAGAGCTGGAAGAGGAGTTGGGCGTCAGCGGTATCGAACTGACTGCCCATGACCATTTCTACTTCGAAGACACCGGCAACCGTTTGTGGTGTTCGGCGTTTTCCGCCGTCTGGGACGGGCCGCTGAAACTGCAACCGGAGGAGGTGCTCGAAGCACGCTTTATTCCGGTCGAGCAGGTCATGCAGGAAATCCAGCAAAAGCCTTATTGCCCGGACTCTCTGGCGGCCTTGAAGCGCTATCTGAAGGCGCAGCAAAGCGACGTCGCAAAGAACACATAAATTGGCGCCGATTGGCACTTAGCAAGTCGCATTTTTGCCGTTACACTGCGCGACCTTTTCAAGCTGCACCGAATAGTTTGAGGTTGGCCTGCTGACCCACTGTAGGAGCTGCCGAAGGCTGCGATCTTTTGATCTTGTTTTTCAAGAGCAGGATCAAAAGATCGCAGCCTTCGGCAGCTCCTACGGGTCAGCAGTCCATGAGTCGATACCGGTGCAGTAGCGCTGCCCCTGCCTGAGTGGGGCTTCGCGGTCGATGACCTTGCCCAAGGTCGCGATCAGTCTTTGTCCTCCCAAGAGGATTGCCGGTGGCCAAAAAAGCCGCATCCTTCGCCGCCCTGGGCGGTCTGGTATTTTCCACCGACGCAGGTCGTCATTGCCCGGAATGCAGTAAGCCGGTGGACGCCTGTATCTGCAAACAAACCGTGATCCCGGCCGGCGACGGCATTGCCCGCGTACGACGCGAGAGCAAGGGTCGTGGCGGCAAAACGGTGACCACCATCACCGGCGTGCCTCTGGCCGAAGACGCGCTCAAAGAGTTGGCGACAACGTTGAAGAAACGTTGCGGCACCGGCGGGGCGTTGAAAGACGGCATCATCGAAATCCAGGGCGATCATGTCGAGCTACTCTTGGCTGAGCTGATCAAGCACGGTTTCAAAGCGAAGAAGTCCGGCGGCTAGCAGCCTCTGTGAAATCCATCTGCGGCTTGATCCGGCTCTGAAACACTTCAGATCCGGCGTCGTCTCCATGGTTTTCACAGAGCCTGTTCATGACCGGTTTCTAAACTCCACGCAGTCAGTGCGGTCTACCGCCGCGCTGACGAATCGTCATTTTCATCCTTTAGACTGCGCCGGCCTGAGATCAGGCGACGCACTATGACTTCTTTATAGGGGACTTCGTTGTCCGTACGTCGGACACGTAAAGTAGATGGCAGCCAATGGACTGTTGCGGACATCCGCAGTGTTTACGGGTTTCGCCATTGTTTT
>NZ_JBIUVX010000065.1:9114-15983 GCF_044743175.1 Pseudomonas sp. NPDC087690 | reverse complement strand
GTACATCGCCGGCGCATCGGGCAAGAAGCTCGACGTGACCTACCGCATGGCCTGGTATCGTGGTCTGAAAACCACTTACTACCTCCGTGCCCTGGCCGCGACCAGCACCGAGAAGTCGACCATCAACACCGGCAAGCTGAACGCTGTTTCCAGCGGCGGCAACCACGGCGACGATTCGGTTCTGGCAGCACCTGCCGGCCCTGCTCCAGTGCCAAAGGCTTGCGCGATCGACGAGCCGGATTGCGAAGCTTGCCAATAAGCTGAGCCGAGTCAGGCGTTGCGAGACGCCTGAACGAAAAAGCCCCCGACAGGCCTCTGGTTTGTCGGGGGCTTTTTTTTGCCTGAGTGTTGAGCGGGAGAAATGCGCCGGCTTTCAGGACGTCATCGCGAGCAGGCTCAGTTCCTACAGGATCAGGATCAGGATCAGGATCAGGATCAGGATCAGGATCAGGATCAGGATCAGGATCAGGATCAGGATCAGGATCAAACGATCGCACCTGCGGCAGCTCCTGCATGACATTCGCGCCGTGCTCCTCACCACTCTGTTCGGCTGCAGCTCTTGATCTGCGGGCCCCACAAAAAAGCCCCTCTAAAAAGAGGGGCTCCCTTGCACATCTCAAACCAGCATCAAGTCATCTGAATGATGGTCTGCATGATGGTGCTCTGAGTGGAAATGGTCTTGGCGTTCGCCTGATAGTTGCTCTGGCCCTTGATCAGGTCTACCAGTTCGTTGGTCAGGTTAACGTTGGACTCTTCCAGCGAGTTGGAAGCGATCGAACCCAAGGTACCGGTTTCCGGTGCATCGTAGCCCGGGATACCCGAAGCGAACGTCTCTTTCCAGCTGGTGCCACCGATTGCCTGCAGACCTTGTTCGTTGGTAAAGCTGGCCAGCGCAACCTGGCCGATGGCCTTGCTCTGGTTGTTGCTGAAGTTGGCGAACAGCGTACCGGTGCCGTCGATGGTCAGGTTGGTGATCTGGCCAGTGGCGTAACCATCCTGAGTCGGGATAGAACGCGCGGTGTCTGCGTTGTACTGAGTGGTCTGCGCCATCGAAATGGTAATGCCGGCCGGGTTGGCAG
Organism: Pseudomonas sp. NPDC087690; assembly: GCF_044743175.1. Taxonomy (NCBI): domain Bacteria; kingdom Pseudomonadati; phylum Pseudomonadota; class Gammaproteobacteria; order Pseudomonadales; family Pseudomonadaceae; genus Pseudomonas; species Pseudomonas sp. NPDC087690. The sequence continues at coordinate 14,904 of NZ_JBIUVX010000065.1, read as the reverse complement.
CTGCACCGTTAGCCTTGAAGGTACCGTTGACCACGTTACCTGGCACCCAGCCAGTGATTTTCAGGTCACTGCTGATCACCGGACCCGGCAGAGTGCTGACCTGAGTCAGCTTGCCCGCGGAGTCAAAGCTCATGGTGGAAGCGACTGGCGCGGTGGTTTTCGGATCGCTACCGGTCGCGTCCGGGTTACGGCCGTCTACCAGGGTGTAGACCTTCCAGGTGTTGGCACCGGTCTTGACCACGTACTGATCCATCGGGTGCATGTTGCCCTGACTGTCATAGATCGGCGTGCTGAACGACTTGGTGTAGGTCGCAAGGTTGGTCGGGTCGAATTTGCCGGCCGCCACTGTGTCGTCGATCACCGGAGCAGTCGAGTTCAGGTTGATGGTCGACGTCACCAGCGAGGTGGACTTCGGCGCCAGGTTCGAGGTGTCGATCTTCAGGTCGGTCAGTACACCGTTGATGATCTTGCCGTTGGCATCCACACCGTAACCCTGCAGGCGCGAGGTGTAATCGGTGTTGGTGATGTAACCGGCGTTGTCGACCTTGAACGTACCGGCACGGGTGTAGGACACCGAGCCGTTGTTGCTCATGGTGAAGAAGCCCGAACCGTTGATGCCCATATCCAACACGTTACCGGTGTTGTTGATGTCACCCTGGGTGAACTGTTGGGAAACGTTGGCCAGGCGCACGCCGTTACCGATCACTTTGCTGCCGCTACCCAGGCGAGTCGCCGAGTAGACGTCTTCGAATTCTGCACGGGACGATTTGAAACCGGCAGTCGCGACGTTGGCGATGTTGTTGCCGGTCACGTCCAGCTGTTTGTTGGCGGCATAGAGACCGCTAAGGCCGATATTGAAAGACATATTCCACTCCTTTGTGCCGGTTAGTCGGCTCTATATACCAATGGTTTGTACTTTGGACAGGGCAACGGTGCCCTTGCCGGACAGGTTGAGCATCAGCTCGCCACCGGTCTGGCTGATCGTCACGCTGTTGACGGTCGCCGGCAGGTAGGTCGCCAGATCTGTCGCGGCGCCGTTGATCGGTGCGTTCGCCTTGAAGGTGTAAGTACCGACGGGCACCAGATTGCCGGAAGCATCTTTGCCGTCCCAGGTGAAGCTGGCATTGCCGGCAGCGCGACTGCCCAGGTCAATGGTGCGCACGGTAGCGCCGCTGCTGTCGGTGATGGTCACCGTGCCGCCGGCAATCGACGTAGGCACAGTCGCCGAACCGGTCAGGCCTTTGCTCGGGTCGTCGAGCTGGGCAGTGTTGGTTTGCACGATTACATTGCGGCCAACCAGCGACGATGCCTGCAACGCCTGCGAGGAGTTGTAGTTACCGGCCAGCGAGCTTACGGTGCTATTAAGCGTGGTGATGCCTTCCAGGCTGCTGAACTGCGCCAATTGGGCAACGAACGCGCTGTTGTCCTGCGGATCCAGCGGGTTCTGGTTTTTCAGCTGGGTCACCAGCAGTTGCAGGAACGCGTCCTTGCCCAGCGCTTGACCGCCGGTTGCACTGTTGGTTGCCGAAGCGATGCCGCCGGTGGTGGTGCTGCTGGCCTTCTTCGACGAGTTGGCCAGGATGTCATTCATGCTCAGGGAGCTGGTGGTATCGGAAACACTCATGGCAGTCGCCCCTTATTACTGACCGAGGGTCAGTACCTTCTGCATCATGGTTTTCGCGGTGTTCATCATTTCAGCGTTGGTCTGGAAAGACCGGCTCGCGGAAATCATGTCAGCCATTTCTTCCACCACGTTGACGTTCGGGTAGTAGACGTAACCTTTGGCGTCGGCTGCCGGATGGTTCGGCTCGTAACGCGCTTCGAGGTTGCTCTGATCTTCGACCACACCCAATACCTGTACGCCTTGACCGGCTGCGTCCTGGCTCTGGAACAGCGAGTTGCTGCCGCTGTTCTGACCGCCCTGGAACATGGTGGCGAACACCGGGTGGCGGGCGCGGTAGGTCTGGTCGATGCTCGACGAGACGGTTTCGGCGTTGGCGATGTTCGAAGCCACGGTGTTCAGACGCGTGGTTTGTGCGCTCATGCCGCTGCCGGCAATGTTGAAAACGCTGGACAGGGACATGGATTACTCTCCGCGCAGGGCTGACACCAGCCCTTTGAATTTGCTGTTGAGCAGGGTGAAGCTGGCCTGGAAGCCTACGGCGTTTTCCGCGTAGTTGGACTGTTCCAGTTGAGCGTCAACGGTGTTCTGGTCGATCGACGGTTGCATCGGCGTGCGATACATCAGCGATTCGTCGCCGTTGCCCAGGCCTTCAGCTTCGATGTGACGGCTGTTGGTCATGTTCAGGGCAATCGTGCCGTTGGCGTTTTTCTGGGTCTGTGCTTCAAGCACTTTGGAGAAGTCCAGATCCCGAGCCTTGTAGTTCGGGGTATCGGCGTTGGCGATGTTGTTGGCCAGGACTTCGGCACGCTGGGCGCGGAAGCCCAGGGCTTTTTCGTGAATGCCGAGCGCTTTATCGAAGCTGATGCTCATGTCGGGACCTTCAGGGTGACCGGTTTTTCGTAACTGAGCTTTAGCAAGCGCCGTGCCAAACCATAATCCCCCTATAAACCGGGGCTTTGCCGGGAGTCGGCAAAGCGGCAATGCCAGAAAAGCGGCAACCGGTTTCCGCCAGATGCCGCTTTTCTGCCGCTTGCCGTCCATCTCATACACACCACGGTCCCTGTAGGAGTGAGCCTGCTCGCGATAGCGGTGTGTCAGGCACCGATGATGCTGAATGTGCTACCGCTATCGCGAGCAGGCTCACTCCTACAGGAGTTTTGTGGTGTTAAGGAGAATTTCTTCGGGCACAAAAAAACGGCAGGCCTTTGCGGGCCTGCCGTTTTTTTGTATTGCCGATGCAATCACTTCGCCTGGTAAATGATCCCCGGGCTGCACTGCACCATCTGGTAATGGTCCGGCAAACCGTTCAGCGCTTCGGAAGCGCCAAGGAACAGATAACCGCCCGGCTTCAACGTGCTGTGAATGCGCAACAGGATGTCCTTCTTCACTTCGGCAGAGAAGTAGATCAACACGTTGCGGCAGAACACGATGTCGAACTTGCCCAGCGCGGCATAGCTGTCGAGCAGGTTGAACGAGCGGAACTCCACGCGGTTCTTGATCGGCGCCTTGATCACCCAGCGCCCCGGCCCTTTCGGGTCGAAGTAACGCTGCAGACGTTCCGGCGACAAACCGCGACCGATCGCCAGGCTGTCGTATTCGCCCGTCTTGCAGTTGGTCAGCATTAGGCCGGACAAATCAGTGGCAACGATCTGCACACCCATCTTCAACTGGCCCAGGTTGCTGCGCTCGAACTCGTCGATCGACATCGACAGCGAGTACGGTTCCTGGCCCGATGAGCAGGCGGCCGACCAGATCCGCAGACGCTGGTTGGGGCTGGCCTTGATCGCTTCAGGCAGTACCTTGTTCTTCAAGACTTCAAACGGATAGGTGTCACGAAACCACAGGGTTTCGTTGGTCGTCATGGCATCGACCACCTGCTCGCGCAAACCGCTGCGCGGCTGGGTCTGGATGCGCTGGACCAGCTCACCCAAGGATTTGATGCCTTGCTGCTCCATCAGTTTGTTGAGACGGCTCGAGACCAGGTACTGCTTGTTTTCACCGAGCAAAATGCCACAGGCTTTTTCCAGGAAGACCCGGAACTGTTCGAAATCCAAATTACCCGTAGACAATGATGCCGCCTCTTAAATCGTGTTGACCGCCAGGAGCAAAACGCCCCTAGCTGATATCTGCTGCTTTGATCCGGTCGACTACCCGGGATGCCAGGTCATCAGGGCGGAATTTGGCCAGGAAGTCATCAGCACCGACTTTCTTGACCATCGCCTGATTGAATACCCCGGACAACGAAGTATGCAGGATGATATGAAGCTTTTGCATGCGTGCGTCGCCGCGGATTTCCGCCGTCAGGGTGTACCCGTCCATCTCCGGCATCTCGATGTCGGAAATCATCATCAGGAACTCTTCTTCCGGCTTCTTGCCCTCGTCGACCAGCTTGCGCAGGTAATCCAGCGCCTGCTTGCCGTCGTTCAGCGCGATCACTTCGACGCCAATCGTCTGCAGGCAACGCGTGACCTGCTTGCGCGCCACCGATGAGTCATCGACCGTCAAGACACGCAACGACAGTGCCTTGGTCTGGGTCTCGACATCGACCACGCCCACCGAAATCGCTTCCGGTGTCGGCGCAACTTCGGCCAGCACCTTCTCGACATCGATGATTTCGACTAACTGATTGTCCACCCGAGTCACAGCGGTCAGGTAATGATCGCGACCCGTGCCCTTGGGCGGTGGATGAATCTCTTCCCAGTTCATGTTGACGATGCGCTCCACCGAGCGGACCAGGAAACCCTGGGTCTTGGTGTTGTACTCCGTGATGATCACAAACGGGTTGTTCTTGTCCTTCAACGCTCCGGAACCGGTGGCCATTGCCAGATCAAGGATCGGAATGGTCGCCCCCCGGATATTTGCCACCCCGCACACGACAGGACTGGACTTGGGCATCAACGTCAGCGACGGGCACTGCAACACTTCCCGTACCTTGAACACGTTGATTCCGTAGAGCTGCTGACCGTCGAGACGGAACAACAACAGCTCCAGGCGATTCTGCCCCACCAGTTGCGTGCGCTGGTTCACCGAATCCATTACACCAGCCATGCCCAGACTCCTACACCAACGCCAAGTGTTGTTGCGACGCACATTCATTGCTAAACGGCACGGCGCTTGCTTTTTAACTCGTATGAACGCTCAAACGACATTTTTCCGACACCTGACCTCCCGCACTCGCAAAAGCCTGTGCGCGATGTCTGCCGTCTGCTTCTTCTTCGCTGGCAGCCCTGCCGTTGCTGATACGGTTACCATGCCTGACATGCTTATCGGCGTCACTCAGGGCTTTCTTGAGTTCACCGTAGAAGACTATCTGGCTACCAGTCAAACGGAAGGCCGCTACGAAATCGAGGTCAAGCAACTCGATCCACGTATGCGCATGCCTATGTGCGACAAGGAATTGACAGCTTCGCTGGAGAGTCCGGCACGTCCTTTGGGCCGGGTAACCGTCAAGGTTCGCTGCGAGGGCGCCTCGCCCTGGACGGTCTTCGTGCCCGCTCAAGTCCGCCTGTTTCGCGAGATTGTGACGACCACGCGACCGCTCAAGCGCGCCGGCATTATCGAGCCGCAGGACGTGACCCTGCGTGAACGTGACGTCAGCGTGATCAATCAAGGCTTCCTGACCTCGGTAGACGAAGCGATCGGGCAGAAATTAACCCGACCAACGGTAGCCGATCAGGTGATTACTCTGGTTCATCTGGAACAGGCAGAAGTCGTGCGCAAGGGCGATCAGGTGGTCATCACTGCCCGCAGCGGCACACTGGCCGTGCGCATGCCCGGCGAAGCGCTTGCCAATGGCGGCTTGAAAGAACAGATCCGGGTAAAAAACCTCAACTCGCAACGGGTCATCAAGGCGCAAGTCATCGCGCCGGGCCAAGTGGAAGTGGCGATGTAGAAAACTGGCGCTGACCCCGGCTGTTCCCTAAACTGTGCCGCAGCAGGACACGCGCCGGCGCATGCAAGGCTCATTGTAAATGTGCCTAAAGTTTTCCAGGGGATGGCCGAAAACATGGCAAGCGTCCAAATTCCCAGAGGTTTTTATCATGGTCATCGATTTCAGCCGTTTGAACAGCTCCTCGTCACTTACGGGCAGTACACGTACCAGCAACGCCAAGGAAACCGCCGAAACCGGCACCTCTGCGCCGCTGAATACCCCGGCCGAACAGGCC
>NZ_JBIUVX010000065.1:0-9105 GCF_044743175.1 Pseudomonas sp. NPDC087690 | reverse complement strand
CCGGGGAATCGGTACACCTAATCAATGAGGCTCAACAGTTGCAGTAGGTCACTGACAAGCTGCGCGATCAGCCTGCTGTCGACAAAGCCCGTGTGGCCGAGTTGAAAGCCGCGATTGCCGATGGCAGCTATAAAGTCGACAGCAACCGTGTAGCCAGCAAACTGCTCAACTTCGAAGCCCAGCGCTAGGCTTTTGCCGGCGCCAGGCTTTTGGACGCTTAAAACCCAAGGCCAGCCATGCACGACACTAATTTATTGCAACTGATCAACGACGACTTTGCTCCAGCTCAACAATTGCTGGAGTTGCTGCAAACCGAATCCCTCGCGTTGCACGGTCGCGACATGCCCCTGCTGGAAGAAATTCTGGCGCACAAACAGGCATTGATCATTCTGCTTGAACAGCATGGCCGCAAGCGCAGCGAAATCCTCGCCAGCCTCAATCTGCCGACTGATCGTACAGGCCTTGAGCAATTGGCTGGCCAGTCGAGCATTGGCGAGCAGTTGTTGACGCAAGGCGACGCATTGACCGATCTGATCGCGCAATGCCAAGCCGCCAACCTCAAGAATGGTCAGTCGATCCAGATCCAGCAGGCCGCCACGGCCAATCAGCTGAAGATCCTCACCGGTGGTGAAGCGCCAGCGCTTTACAACGCCAGCGGCACTTTTGCCAAACCCGCCGTACCGCGTCCGCTCAGCCAGGCATGAGCCGTTGATGCGCCAGCTCTATCAACCCGCGAAACATGCTGGCAAAATGCTGGCTAGTCGTCATATTTTGTCTGGAGATTGATAAACCGTGTCCAACGCCCTAAGCGCGGATGATGCTCCGCAGCCCCCAAAGGTGCTCACCACGCCACTGGAAATCTCCAGCAACCTGCGTCAGTTACAAGACAGCCACGATCCTTTGATCATCACGTTCCACGAGCGCAGCCAGCGCTTTCAGAGCTATTTGATCAAAGTTGACCGTGACACCGCCTCCATCGCCCTCGATGAAATGATCCCGCGCGACGGTGAACGCTTCCTGCTGGCCGGCGAACCGTTCAAGGTTGAAGGTTTCCACGACGGTGTACGTATCGCCTGGGAATGCAACGGCACGCTGAACATTCAAGAATCCGAAGGCGACCGTTTCTACACCGGCGACCTGCCTACCGAAGTGGTTTACCACCAGCGCCGCAATGCTTTCCGCGCCGCGCTGAAACTCACCGACCTGGTCAGCGTCGAACTGGGTGGCGAGAAACTCAAGTCGCCGATCAACGGCAAACTGCTGGATATTTCCGCGACCGGCTGCAAGCTGCGTTTCGAAGGCGACATTACTGACCGCCTGCAACTGGGCCAGGTCTACGACCGCCTGATCGCCCCGCCGCTGTTCGGCAATCAACCGACCGCCGTCGAACTGCGCTACCTGCATTTCGAGGAAAAACTCAACATCACCTTTGCCGGCCTGCGCTTTCACAACATCAGTGGCCCGGCCGCGCGCAACGTTGAGCGTTTCGTTTATCAGTTGCAGCGTGAAGCACGCCGTTTCGATAAAGACGACATGTGATTCTCAGCGGCAAATAAAAAGGGCAGTCCTTGGCGGGACTGCCCTTTTTTGTGCGCGATGCTTTTTGTTCAGTTCAAGGCCGGCCGCCACTGAGATCCGGGGTCGGCTTGTCGTTGTCAGCGTCCGGTTCGGTTTCTGTCGCAGGCGCGGCCGGCGTATCGGCTTCAGGCTCGGGGCTCACTGGCGCTTGCACTGGGTCCTGCACCATCTGCTCCTGCACCACCTGCTCGTCGACCCGCGGGTCAAGGGCAGCCACCAATGGCGAGCTGGACATGCTGTCGGGCATGGCCACGTGATGCAGCGGCGCATCGTCGACCTGATGCAGATTGGTCACGGCTTTCGGCCTGATCCGCCACACCAGCACCAGCGCGAAGAAGCTGAAAAACGCATACAGGCTCTGACTACCGAACAGCTTCATCAGCACACCCGCGAGCAGCGGCCCAATGCTCGCACCGACCCCGTAGGTCACCAACAGCATCGCGGTCAGCGACACCCGCCGATCACCCTCGACATGGTCATTGGAGAATGCCACCGCCAGTGGGTACAGACAGAACTGCACCAGTGAACAGAGGAAACCAACCCCAAACAGCACCTCGAGCGGAACCTGCGGCAGCACCGCCAACGGCAACGCCGCCACTGCCAGGAACCCGGCAAAGCAGCGAATCAGCAGCGCCCGGTCGTAACGATCGGACAACCAGCCCAGCGGCCACTGCACCAATAAGCCGGCAAAGATGCAGCTACCCATGAACAGACCGACCTGCTCGGTCGACAGGCCCTGCTGAGACGCATACAGCGGTGCCAGGCCGTAGAACGAACCGATGATCAAACCGGCACCAAGCACCGTGCTCAAGGACTGCGGCACCCGCTTGATAAAGAAGCGCGGTTCCATCGGCGCCGGATGCAAGGGCGCAGGGTGAATACGTCGGGTCAGGGTCACCGGCACCAGACACAACGCAAAGCACAGGGCGACCAGCATCAGCAGTTCCAGACCCAGCCCCGGGTGCATCACCAGAATCAACTGACCCAGGACCAGGCCCAGATACGAAGCGATCATGTAACCACTGAATACCAGACCGCGCTGATTGGCATCGGCCTGCTCGTTGAGCCAGCTCTCGATGACCATGTATTGGCACATCATGCCCAGACCGACGATGGTCCGCAGCACCAGCCATGCCGGCAGCCAGTCGACCAGGCCATGACCGAGCACCGCCGCGCCGACGATCCCCGCGCACGCCGAGTACGCACGGATATGCCCGACCCGAGCGATCAACCGGTGGCCGATCTTGCCGCCCAGCACCAGGCCGAAATAGTTGGCCGCCATCAACGCACCGACCCACAGGCCGTCGACGTTGTCAGCGGCAAGGCGCAAGGCCAGATAAGTGGATAGAAGGCCCGAGCCGATCAACATCATCAGCGAGGCGAAATACAGCGCTCGAAAGGATTTCCAGATTTGGCGCATCGGCGTTCCGAGCGGCTCCTTGCAGTAAATATCGGGCTACCAAAACGATAGCCCGATGGCGACGGTTCGTCAGGCCTGGGCTGCTAGAACACGCCGTTCCCAGGGAGTGATTTCATCAAAGAAGCTGGTCAACTCCATGGTCTTCGAAGCGATGTAGCCTTCGATGAACTCCTGTCCGAACAGTTCCCTCGCCAATTGGCTACGTTTCAGACGCTCGAGCGCGGCATGCAAGGTACACGGCAGCGAGAGGTTGTCCGGCACCTCGAACTCGCCCTGAATCGCTGCCGTCGGCTCCAGTTCATGCTCGATGCCATGCAAACCCGCGGCCAGACTGGCGGCGATCGCCAGATACGGGTTGGCATCGGCGCCGGGCAAACGGTTTTCCACCCGACGGGCAACCGGCGAACTGGCGGGAATACGCAAGCCTGCGGCGCGATTGTCATGGGACCAGCACGCGTTGTTCGGCGAAGCGAACGGGTGGCACAGACGCTGATAGGAGTTCACGTTGGGCGCAAACAGTGCGGTGAACTCTGCCATGCCTGCCTGCTGCCCACCGATGAAGTGGCGGAACATCGCCGTCGGTTGGCCGTCCTCGGCGCTGAACACATTCTTGCCAGTATCGATGTCGACGATGCTCTGGTGAATGTGCATCGAACTGCCCGGCGTGTGCGCCAGCGGCTTGGCCATGCACACCACGCTCAGGCCATGTTTGAGCGCGACTTCCTTGAGCAGGTGTTTGAACAGAAAGGTCTGATCGGCGAGCAGCAGCGGATCGCCGTGCAGCAGATTGATCTCGAACTGGCTGACGCCCATTTCATGCATGAAGGTGTCGCGCGGCAGGCCGAGAGCGGCCATGCATTTATAGACTTCATTGAAGAACGGCCGCAGACCGTTGTTGGAACTGACGCTGAATGCCGATTGGCCATCCTCGCGCCGGCCGTCGAGGCCAACAGGCGGACGGAACGGTTGGGTCGGATCAGTGTTCGGGGCGAAGACAAAGAACTCCAGCTCGGTCGCCACCACCGGCACCAGGCCGCGCGCGGCGTAACGAGCAATGACCTTTTTGAGCTGGCCCCGAGTCGACAGATTGGAGCTCTCGCCGGTCAGCTCATCCGCATCACAAATGGCCAATGCACGCGGCTCGTCACTCCAGGGCAGCGGATGGATCATCGACGGTTCGGCAACCAGTGCCAGGTCGCCGTCATCGCTGCCGTAAAAGCGCGCCGCCGGATAACCACCCATGATGCATTGCAGCAGCACTCCCCGCGCCATCTGCAAACGCCGCCCTTCGAGGAAACCTTCGGCGGTCATCACTTTGCCTCGCGGCACGCCGTTCAAATCCGGCGTGACACATTCAATCTCATCAATGCCCGTCAGTCGCTGCGCGAGTGAACGCTGGCCATCGGTTGTCATGACGCAATCCTTGTTATTGTGCGAGCCGCGAACGGCGACCCGTACAAAATAGGCTTCGGCTGTTCGGAATATCAAGCAGCGTCAAAACAAAAAAACAAACAACGCGAATACCCCCTGTAGAAGCTGCCGCAGGCTGCGATCTTTTGATGTTGTTTTTCCAGGATCAAAAAATCGCAGCCTGCGGCAGCTCCTACAAGCATCGGTGCAATATCAAGGGAGGTAGAGGCTGAACACACCGCCGCCCAATGGGCCGCCGTTGCGAATTTCGGTGCGACCTTCAACACCGTTACGCTGATGCAGCGCTGCGATGCGGTTGGCGAAATACAAACCGAGCCCGGTGCTGCCGCTGCTGTGGTTGATGCCCTGCACGTAATCGGCCTGACGCTCGAGCATCTCGGCCGGGTAACCGTCGCCGTCGTCGTTGATGCTCAGGACCAGTTGCCCGGCCTCGTCACTGACGGTGATCAGCAGTGATTCGCGGGCATAGCGAATCGCATTGTTGATGCAGTTGCCGAGCACCGAGGCAATCAATTCACGGTCAAAGAACCCCAGCGGACTCAACGGATCAACTTCATACGTGGCGACGATCCCGCGACTGGCGAACACCTCTTGATGCGACGCCAGTTGCGCTTCGATGAAGTCGTCGAGTTCATGATAGGCCGGTTGCAGTGGCATCTGGTTGACGCCGAGCTTGTACAGCCCGAGCAATTGCACGAGCATGCCGTTGAGGTGGGCGAACTCGAAGTCGATCACGCCCTGCTCCGAACCTTCGCGCTGCGCTTGCGGCAACCGCGCGAGCCATTGGCTGTGAGCCTGCATCAGCATGGCCAGCGAGTTTTTCATGTCGTGGACGGTGGAGGCGATCACCGTGGAAAAATCCAGCGCCTGCTTGTCGTTGCTCATTCGCCAAACGCCTTGCTTTTCAGCTTCTGATAACGCGCATGACGCGCGTCGGTGTCGGGCATCAGGCCGACCATTTTCAGGCAGGCCCGACATTCTTCCAGCTCCGCCGATGGCACCGACGTGTCGGTGCCGTGCAGCAGCGACTGGGCCATGTTCAGCGCAATACTGATGTTCTTCGGTTGCATCTTCAGCGCCTTGCGGAACACCTCGCGGGCCTCCACCAGATTGCCGGTCTTGTACACGCGCACGCCCTGACGATTGAGGTCGGCAGCGGCGTTACTGGAGCTGAGAATAGTCGGGTCATCGGTGAGCTTGGCGATGTCTTTCATCACCGCCGGATCATCACCGTAGATTTCCGCGCAGCTCTTGAGCATCGAGGTGCCCGCCTCGGCCTGACCGAGCATCTGCAACTGCTTGGCGACCAACAGCGCCGCTTCCGGACTCATGAACTGTTCCATGCCGTCGAGACGCATCAGTGCTTGTTCGGTGAGCTTGTCGGCAGTTTCGGCATCGTTGAGCAGCAGGCTGGTAGCCTTCATCAGGCGCGCACGAATCTGCAGGCCGGGGTCAGTCGGGTTCTCTTTGGCGACAGCGCTGAGGGTAGTGTTGATCTCCAGCCGCGTACGCGTATCGAGACCGCGCTCGCTGCCTTTGCTGATCAACGCATGAGCCAGGCCCAGATTGCTTTCCGGATCCTTGAAACGCGACTGCGCCCCCTGCGCCACGGCCTGACGATAGGCGCGTGAGGCGGTGTCGAAATCTTCGTTGGCCATTGCAAGCTTGCCCAGCAAGGCTTGGCGACGCACCGCCAGTGGCGACAGACGAATGGCCTCTTCCAGCACCTGCTGCGCACCTTTGGTATCACCCTCGGCAACCAGCACGTCGGCCATGCCGTCGTACAACGACGGCATCATCGGAAACACCTTCAGCGCCTTTTCATAGACGCCTTTTGCCTGAGCGACTTGCCCACGCTTGAACAACAACTTGCCCAGTCCGGCAAACGCCCAAGGCAACGGCCGGTCGGCGATGATGCTGTCGTAGAGACGCTCCAGCGCTTCGTTCTGGTTCATGTCGCGCAACGCATCGGCGCGGTAACGCAGGCATAACGGTGAATAACGAATGTCCTGCTTGCACAGGGCAATGCAGGCATTGAGCACCTCGACCGGTTTACCACGGTCGAGGGCTTGCAGAATCGGTTTGAGCAACGTCTTGCGCTGCTCCAGACGCTCAAGGCGCTGAGCCAGGCCGGAACGGTTGAACGGTTTGGTCAGGTACGCATCCGGCTCATGCTCCAGGGCACTGAGCACCATCGCCTGACTGGTCTCGGCGGTGACCATGACGAATACCGCTTCATGGCTGATGAGTTTTTCCAGCATCAGGTCTTCGAGTACTTGCTGGCCGTTCTTCTTGCCGTCGCCGAGATGGAAGTCCTGCAGGATGAAATCGTAGGACTTCTGCGCACACATCTTCAGCGCCTGCTCACCGGTGTCGGCGGTGTCGACATCCTTGACCCCAAGCTCACGCAGCATCGAACGGACGGAACTGCGGAAATCCGAGAAATCATCGACGATCAGAAAACTCTTTTGGTGATACGACAGCATCGAAGATTTCCAGGCAATTGAAGTGAGGGCAATTTCAGGCGCGCAGATAATAGCTGCCGGCCAAATGCTATCAAGCGATTTCGCGCGACGTTGAAGTCACCCAATGGGTTATCGGCCACAAGTGCGGTTCCCTGAAGCCAGCGCTTCAACATTCCTCGCCCAGCGATTACCCTGCGCGCCGGCATAACTCCCCACTACAGGGCTTACATCGTGTACATCAAAGGACGCTGCATCGTGTCCGTCTGTGTGCTGCTGTTTATTCAGCAGGCCATGGCGGCCGGAATGGACTGCACAAAAGCGGCGAATGCCGTCGAAAACACTGTTTGTGCGAACAAATCGTTGTATGAAGTGGACGCGCAAATGGGCGCGATTTATCGGGATTTATTCAAAGCCTCTGGTCCCGCACAAGCTGAACTCAAGCGCGCTCAACGGCTGTGGTTAAAAGCCCGCAATGCCTGCGCCGAAGACGTTTCCTGCCTGGATCAGCAATATCGCGAGCGTCTGCAAGCGTTGCACGCGCAGTGGCAGGCAGCGGTGGCCTATCAACCGGATGACCTCGATAAACAGGCGCTGGACGATCTGCAAAAGCGTATTCAAGCCGCCAGTAAAGATGATCCAGAATTTGCGCTGGATCGGGTACTCGCCGCGCTCGCCGTGAAAACGCCTGCTGGCGGTTTTCACGGTGAGGCCAGTGCAGAGGACTCTTTGATAACACACTTTCCGACATCGCAGCCCGAAGGCGTTGGTGCCGATGAATGGCGAGCGCTGACCGCCTCCCGGATCAATGACGCTGCCGAAACCGGCCTGACGTCTTACACCTTGCAGGATCTGGATGGCGACGGGCAGCGCGATCTGATCGTAAATACCTACGCCGGGGGCACCGGTCTGTTCACTTATGTGGAAACCTGGCGGCGTGACGGCGAACGGTTCATCAAACGTTCTGTTGAGCCCGACAGTTCACTGTTCTACACCAATGATCGCGGCGCCAATCAGTCGGTGGACTGGATAAACCTGCGCGGCAAGACTTACGCGGCCTATCGAAACAGCGAGTACGGCGTTGATCGGGTCTACTTGCTCAACCCGCTGAAAATCAACGTCCAGGTGCCGACGGTGACGATTCGTTATCGCTATGCCCTCGACGTGCCCGCTCTTCAACACAAGGACGACGGCAACAGCACGTTTGAACTCGAACCCGATCTGCACCGAGCGCTTAATCAGGCTGTGGCCAAAGTCACTGAAACCGCCGCTATCCCTTCAAAAGAACCGCTCTGCCCTATTCCGGCGACCGGCGCCGGTGAAAACGATTACTACAGCTTTGGCCCGGCGCATTACAGCATTGAAAAAGTCGCCGACCTGCCTGTCTTCATTGGCAATGATTGTTACATCGGCGCCTTGATTGACTGGTTCGGCAGTTACAGCGAAAAGAATGGCTTGTTCGCGCAACTGGCATTGCGTAAACCGGACAGCGAGGACGGCAGCCTTACATATTCAGTCTACGGTCGCCGACATATCATCGATGTCAGTACTTCAACGGGGCAAATTGACCTGAACGAAGGTTAGCCGTGTAGGCCATCCGCTGCCGAAAATCATGGTGCAGTCGTGATTCCCGGGATGTCCAGATAAAAGGCACTGCACGTCTGCCTGCCAAAACTGTTGAAGGCAGAATCATGAGTCGGGATTATTCTGTGCAATTAGCTGTGCAGTTGATCCCCTCGATGCATCTTTGCTGATCAATCTCGATCGCGAAGTGCAGCGCAAAATCCTGCAGATGTTCCACTTCGCCCTGCGCCCGGGCGGCTTCCTGTTCCTCGGCACTTCGGAATGCGACGATGCCTGCCATGAGCTGTTCGCCCCGGTGGACAAGCGCAATCGGATCTTCCATGCCAAAACCGGCACGCCGAACAGCCGCCGCACGACCGTAGCATGGGCATCATGGCTTTCCTCCCGTAAGACGAAAATTAAGTCACAAGGGTTCGCCATGGCAATTCGTCGGCTGACTGTAATGCAAAAGCCCCGTCGTAATTGTTATTACGACGGGGCTTCTAATTTGAACTTGAGGGTAAACCCGATCTTCAAACGTTGGCCAAACTTTCCTGCGGGCAAAACAAAACCCCAACTGCTTTCGCAATTGGGGTTTCGGAATTTAATCTTGACGATGACCTACTCTCACATGGGGAAACCCCACACTAC
>NZ_JBIUVX010000064.1:17624-18683 GCF_044743175.1 Pseudomonas sp. NPDC087690 | reverse complement strand
AATCTGCGACAGACAAATGGTGCTGACGTAGCAGGTGTCCTTGCCGAACACCTGGTTCATTTCTTCGTAAACGCGCTGTGGTTTGACCGGCACGTTGTCGAAGTGGGTCTTGCGGTGCAGGCTGGCTTTGCGCTGCTGGCAGTCTTGCAGCCAGGCACTGCGGTTTTTCAGCTTGCCGGCGGCTTGCCATTCACGGGCCACTTCGATGAACACGGTCAGTGCGGCAGCAGCGTCGGAAACGATGCCCAGATCCGGCGTGAACACACGACCGATCTGCGTGCCTTCGATGTCGACGTGAATGAACTTGCGGCCTTCGGTGTAAACGTCAACCGAGCCGGTGTGACGGTTGGCCCAACGGTTACCGATCCCCAACACCACGTCGGATTTCAGCATGGTGGCGTTGCCGTAACGGTGCGAAGTCTGCAGGCCGACCATACCGACCATCAGCGGGTGATCGTCCGGGATGGTGCCCCAGCCCATCAGGGTCGGAATCACTGGGATACCGGTCAGTTCAGCGAACTCAACCAGCAGATCGCTGGCGTCGGCGTTGATGATGCCGCCGCCGGCAACCAGCAATGGACGCTCGGCTTGATCAAGCAGAGCCAAAGCCTTCTCGACCTGAACGCGGGTGGCGGTCGGTTTGGCCAATGGCAGCGGCTGGTAAGCGTCGATGTCGAATTCGATCTCGGCCATCTGCACGTCGAACGGCAGGTCGATCAGCACCGGGCCTGGACGGCCGGAGCGCATCTCAAAGAACGCTTTCTGAAACGCGTAAGGCACTTGGCCCGGTTCCAGAACAGTGGTCGCCCACTTGGTGACTGGCTTGACGATGCTGGTGATGTCGACAGCCTGGAAGTCTTCCTTGTGCATACGGGCGCGGGGTGCCTGGCCGGTAATGCAGAGGATTGGAATCGAGTCGGCCGAGGCGCTGTAGAGCCCGGTGACCATGTCGGTACCGGCAGGGCCGGAAGTACCGATGCACACGCCGATGTTGCCGGCCTTGGTGCGGGTGTAGCCCTCGGCCATGTGCGAGGCGCCTTCAACGTGGCGAGCAAGGAG
>NZ_JBIUVX010000064.1:1777-17614 GCF_044743175.1 Pseudomonas sp. NPDC087690 | reverse complement strand
GTTGTTTTTGTGCCTCTTTACGTTTTGTAATTGTATACAAGTGGCTTTGCGCAGAGTGTATTCACGGCGGACGGCGCAGGTCAATCCATTTTCTCAAGCGCCTGTTTCATTCGTCGGAAGCCCTTGTGACTGTGGCTTTTCGTCGCATGTGGCGCTTTTCGAGAATTATTGTATACAAAAAAATAATTCATTGTGTTCTATTTGTTGCATCGGACTGCGGCACAAAACCGCAGCCCCACGACTTTCCCTATAACAAAATGAGGACGGCACCATGAGCGCTTTAACCTTGAAAGTCGCAGTCAACCTGGTCAACGAAGCCATCAACGCAGGGCGCGGCATCAACGCCGCGCCGCTGACCATCGCGGTACTCGATACCGGCGGCCACCTGATCACCCTGCAACGCGAAGACGGCGCCAGCCTGCTGCGCCCGAACATCGCCATCGGCAAAGCCTGGGGCGCCATCGCGCTGGGCAAAGGCTCACGCCTGCTGGCACTCGACGCGCAACAACGGCCAGCCTTCATTGCCGCACTCAACAGCATGGGCCAGGGCAGCGTCGTGCCGGCACCGGGTGGCGTGTTGATTCGGGATCAGGCGGGGAATGTGCTGGGCGCGATCGGCATCAGCGGGGATTTGTCGGATATCGATGAGCAGGTGGCGATTAAAGCGGTGGAGGCGTTGGAGTTGAGGGCGGATGCGGGGGTGGCGGCCTGACCGGAAAATAAATCAGCACGTCTGATGGCGTGATGATGACGAAGCGGGGCGGGGGTCTATAGACTGCCGCCCCTCTCGTTTATGTATCAAGGAAGATCTGCGTGAAAACGCTATTTGCCATGACGATGGCCGCCGCCATCACCCTCTGCACGCCCGTCCTGCATGCGACGGAAGCCCCCGACGCCGACGAAATCGCCTTTAACGCGCTGAGTCCGGTGGTTTCTGCACTGCTCAACGCCGACGATGTACCGGAGTTGATGGAGCGGGCCGAGAAGCTCGAAGAAACCGACACGTTGCAGGCAATTGCGGTTTACCTGGCAGCCTCCCGTGAAGATCCCAAGCAACTGCTGGCGCCTTATCAGGTGGCGGCGCTGTTTGCCCGCCGTGGCGATGATCGACTGGCGCTGCGCTATCTGCAGGAGGCCGATGACCGTGGCCTGTGGTTCGGCCCGCTGCTGGCAGGGGACGAAGACTTCTCCGAGCTCCGCGACACCGCCACCTACAAATCCGTACTGGCCAGCGCGCAGCAGCGTTACAAGAAAATCGCCGAGGGCAAGGTTGGCGCGATTTCCGTGCTCAATCCGTCGGCGAAGATCCCTGCGCCCAAAGCCTGCCGCCCGGTGGTGGTGTGGCTGCACGGTTACGGTGTCAATGGTGAGCTGGATGCAGACTACCAGCCGCTGGCCGACACCGGCGCAATCATTCTGGGGATCAACGGCACGCAAATGATCAACGCGGTCGACAGCTTCCGTTGGATCGGCCCCGGTTTCGAAGGCACCCATCAAACCGTGCAGAAAGGCCTCAAAGCCCTCGAAGCCCAGCAATGCATCGATCGCAAACGCGTGTTCCTGATGGGCTTCTCGCAAGGTTCGCAACACGCCGGCGCGCTATTGGCGCAACACCCGGACGATTACGCCGGCGCACTGCTGCTGTCACCCGGCGGCAATCAACCGACGCCCACCGAAAGCAAGGCGCGCGGCAAGCGTGTGTTTGTCATCAATGGCAAAAAAGAAGGGCCGGGCAATCTACAGATGAGCGCCGATTTCCGCCAATTGTTCAGCGACGGCAACGAGGTCAAATCCCGCACTCATGAGGCTGGACATACTTTCCCGGACGACTGGAGCACCTCGCTGCCGCAGGCGTTGCGCTGGTTGATGGGGGAGGAGGTTTGAGATGTGGGTGTATCGGTTTGATCGCTAGCGTCTGATCGATTGTCATCGCTGGCAAGCCAGCTCCCACAAGGTTTTTTGTTTTGTTCAGATTTTGTAACCAATACAAAAACCTGTGGGAGCTGGCTTGCCAGCGATGGCGGCCTGACTGACACATCAAGAAAAAAGACCAGCCCGCCGTATAGACCACAGAGGACTAGCCTTCTGATGAACCCATCATGAAGGGGCAATGGATTGCCTGATCTTCCTGCTTCACATCGTCTGCGAGCCGGTCGCTATGCCGAGCCCAACCGCATCTATCTACTGACCACGAACACTCTTGATCGAAAACCCATCTTCGCCAATTTCTCTCTGGGCAGATTGGTCGTTCATCAATTTCGTCGCGCGCAAAATGTTGGACTGGCAAAGTCGTTGGCATGGGTAGTCATGCCGGATCATTTTCATTGGTTGATTGAGCTGGAAAACTGTTCGCTCAGAAGGCTGATGAGGGAAACCAAATCTTTGATTGCTCGGGACGTGAACGAGTGCAGCGGTCGAAGCGGGCCGCTTTGGCAGCAAGGCTTTCATGATCGTGCACTGCGGCGGGAGGAGGATTTGGTGAAGATGGCGCGGTATGTAGTGGCCAACCCATTGCGGGCAGGCTTGGTGGAAAAGCTGGGTGATTATCCGCTGTGGGATGCCATTTGGATTTGATATGAAACCGAGTTGCCTTCATCGCTGGCAAGCCAGCTCCCACAGGTTTTTGTGCTGGACAAAGATTTTGCATTTCTGCATGAGTGATTGTGAGAGTTGGCAAGCCAGTTCTGTGTTGGATACAAATTTTGCAAACAACACAAATCCCTGTGGGAGCTGGCTTGCCAGCGATAGCATCACCGCGGTCTTACTGATCCGGCTCACACCCCTTCAACACCAACCGGATAATCGTTTGTGCCGCCGCCTCGTAATCCGCCTCGTCCAGCTTGTCCTTGCCGGTCACAGCAGAAATCTGCCAGTCGAAGTCGGCGTAGGTCTGGGTCGCGGCCCAGATGCTGAACATCAGGTGATTAGGGTCGATCGGGGCGATCTGGCCGCGATCAATCCAGCTCTGGATGCAGTCGATGTTGTGCTTGGCCTGGCCGTTGAGCTGCTCGACCAGGTCGGTGCTCAGGTGCGGGGCGCCGTGCATGATTTCGCTGGCGAATACTTTCGAGGCGAAGGGCAGGTCGCGGGAGATGCGGATCTTCGAGCGGATGTAGCCGCTCAGCACTTCGCTCGGCACACCGTCGGGATTGAACGGGGTCGAGGCCTGCAAAATCGGCACGATGATGCTTTCCAATACCTCGCGGTAAAGGTTTTCCTTGGACTTGAAGTAGTAGTAGACGTTGGGCTTGGGCAATCCCGCCTTGGCGGCGATGTCGCTGGTTTTGGTCGCAGCGAAGCCCTTGTCGGCAAACTCCTCACTGGCGGCACGCAGGATCAGTTCTTTGTTGCGCTCGCGGATTGTGCTCATAAACCCGGTGGTTCCTTGCCTGTTCTGGCGGTTGCGCATGGTAGCACCGGCCTCGCGCGACGCTCAAGAATGCCCCGCGTGGTCTAAGGTCGCGTTATGCTTCGCAACATTCATACATAAAAGGAAACAGGATTCATGGCAGGAAGCAGTTTGCTGGTGCTGGTCGACGATATTGCCACCGTGCTGGACGACGTGGCGTTGATGAGCAAAATGGCCGCCAAGAAGACCGCCGGCGTGCTCGGCGACGATCTTGCGCTCAACGCCCAGCAGGTCTCCGGCGTGCGTGCCGAGCGGGAAATTCCTGTGGTCTGGGCCGTGGCCAAGGGTTCGTTCGTCAATAAGCTGATTCTGGTTCCCTCGGCGCTGGCGATCAGTGCGTTCGTGCCATGGCTGGTGACGCCGCTGTTGATGGTTGGCGGTGCTTACTTGTGTTTCGAAGGGTTCGAGAAACTCGCGCACAAATTTCTGCACAGCAAGGCAGAAGACGAGATCGAACATGCGCAACTGACTGAGGCGGTAGCCGATCCGGCGACTGATCTGGTGGCGTATGAGAAAGACAAGATCAAGGGCGCGATTCGCACTGACTTCATCCTCTCGGCAGAGATTATCGCCATCACCTTGGGTACCGTGGCAACTGCCTCGCTGACGCAGCAAGTGATCGTGATGTCCGGCATTGCGATTGTGATGACGGTGGGCGTTTATGGCCTGGTGGCGGGCATCGTCAAACTCGACGATCTTGGTTTGTGGCTGACCCAGAAGCCTGGGCAGGTCGCGAAGAAAGTCGGCAGCGCCATTCTGAGCGCGGCACCGTACATGATGAAAACCCTGTCGGTGGTCGGTACGGCAGCGATGTTCCTGGTCGGCGGCGGCATCCTCACTCACGGCGTGCCGGTGGTGCATGACTGGATTGAAGGCGTAGGCGCAGCGGCCGGCAGTGTCGGGTTTGCGGTGCCGATGTTGCTCAATGGTGTGGCGGGGATTATTGCTGGCGCGGTGGTGTTGGCGGTGGTTTCTGTCGTCGGCAAAATCTGGAAAGCCCTGAAAAACTGACATTCAACACAACACCCTTGTAGGAGTGATCCTGCTCGCGATAGCGGTGTATCAGCCCCACAAGTGTCGCCTGACACACCGCTATCGCGAGCAGGCTCACTCCTACAGTTTGATCTTTTGTTGTGCCATGAAAAAGGGCCATTCGACTCGCATCGAATGGCCCTTTTTTGTACCTGCCGAAAACTATTCGGCGATCTGCAACTTGCGCGCCTCGGTATACACGTAGCGCACCTTCTCGTACTCGAACGGTGAGTTCATCTGGCCATAACGGAAGCTGGTCTGGTAGCGCTTGTCGACGGCACGCAGGGCCCAGACTTCCGGATGGTTGGAGCTGACTTCCGAGACATTGAGGAAGTTGATCGCCGATTCGGCGGTGTAGTCCACGGCCAGACCCGCGGTATCACGGATATTCGACGGGCCGAAGATCGGCAGTACGAAGTAGGCGCCACCCGGTACACCATAGAAGCCCAGGGTCTGACCGAAGTCTTCGCTCTGGCGCGGCAGGCCCATGGCGGTCGCCGGATCCCACAAGCCAGCAATACCGATGGTGGTATTGAGCAGCAGGCGTGCGGTGGTTTCCATCGAGCGCTGGCCCTTGAACTGCAACAGGCTGTTCAGCAGGTTCGGTACATCGCCGAGGTTATTGAAGAAGTTGCTTACCCCAGTGCGCACAAAGCTTGGCGTGACGTAACGATAGCCATCGACCACCGGCAGAAATACCCATTGGTCGAAGCGGTAATTGAAGTGGTAAACCCGGCGGTTCCACGATTCCAGCGGGTCATAGACGTTCAGCGCGTTGAGCGTCGAACGCTCGAATTCGCGTTGATCCAGGCCTGGGTTGAATTTGAGTTTGGACAGCGGCTCTTTGAAGCCGTCGCTGTCGACCACAACCGGCGCGTTGGCTTTACTGTTGTCGGCCTGGACCACGCCTGTGCAGAGGAGCGCAGCAATCAGCAGGAGATATTTAGCCACGGAAGAACTCCAGCATGGCGTCGCTGTTGACGCGATAGTTAATGTTGCCGCAATGGCCGCCCAGTGGATAAACGGTCAAGCGATCACCGAAGGTCTTGCGCAGGAAGCCGAGGTCGCCCGGGCCGAGGATCACGTCGTCGGCGTTGTGCATTACGGCGATTTTCGGGCTGTCGTGCAGGTAATCCTTGAGCGCGTACAGGCTGACCTGATCGATCAGTTGCAGCAGGCTGCCGCCGTCGGTGCGTGCACGCCACATCGGAATCACCTGATCGGTCAGGTAGCAATCGAAGTCGCATTGCAGCGCACGCTTGAGGAACGGCGTGAGGCTGGTGCCTTCGGTGATGGGGAATTTCGGTGGCGTGATCAGGCCGCGACGGTTGATCAGGTCCGACGTGAAGGCAATGTCGGCCGCCGAGAAACGGAACGAGGTGCCGATCAGCATCGCCATCTGTTCGTTGGTCAGGTGCTGCTTGGACTGCTGGAAGTCGTAAAGCAATGCATCGTTGAGGTCGATGTAGCCTTTCTGCTGGAAGTAGCGAGTCAACTTGCTCAGCACCAACTCATAGAACGTGGTGCTGGTGTTGATACCTTTAACTTCGGTTTGCACCAGTTTGTCGAGGTTGGTGATCGAGGTGTAGAGGTTCACCGGCGGATTGAGCAGCAGGACTTTCTTGAAGTTGAAGCTACGACGGGTTTCGTCCAGGTGCGCAACGAATGCAGCATCAAGGGCGCCGAGGCTGTAGCCGGTCAGGTAATACTCGGTCACTGGCACTTTCGGATTTTGCGCGCGCACGGCCTGCATCACCCGGTACATGTCTTCGGCGTCTTCTTTGGTCACGCCCGGCGTGGCGAAGCGCGAGGCGGCACTGATGAAGTCGAAACTGGTCGGCGACGACAGCTGCACGACGTGGTAGCCGGCCTTGTAGTAGAGCTTTTTCAGGTATTCGTTGAGTGTGCTGTCATAACGCGCGCCGGTGCCTGCGATCAGGAAGATCAACGGCGCCGGCTTGTCCTGGGTGGCGATGCGGTAGGTGAGCTTTTTTACCGCCCAGAAGTTGTCCGGCAAGATGAACTCTCGCTCCGGGCGCAACGTCAGGCTGCGGTCCGACTGATTGATGTCGTCGTCCAGCGGCAATTCCGGGCGCAAGTCCGGCGGCGTCGTGGCGATGGTCGCCTCGAACGGGTTGGTCAGGGGGTAGCCATAACTGGCGGCATCGATATCCACCGCCAGTGCGGACGCACTCAAAATAAGGCCGCTGAACAGCGCGGCGAAGCGCAAGGAACGGAGCATGACTAGATCCCTTAGAGGAAGGTGCCGAATGAAGTTCGCAGGCTATGACCACCGGGTTTGCGCCAAAGTGCCATGCTGCGGCACCAAACAGGCAGAATTCGGAGTAATAGTAGCTGGACGATACACTTTGCACCGACTGAATGAACAGTTAACAGTTGTTAGTTCTTGCACACGGCTGGCGGCAGATTAAGCTGGCCGACGATTTCCGAAGATTGGAGTGTTTCATGTCCCGCCGCTTGCCCGTGATTTTGCTGCTTGTTCTGTTGCCGTTGTGGCTGGCTGCCAGTTATGCCGCGCGGTATGGCTTTATGGAGGACGGGCAGTGGGTCGGTATCTGCGTGGATGAGGCCAGCCGCTGGGAATGTCAGGTGCGTTCCAACCTTGGATTGATGATTCACTTCAAGGTGTTGGGCTGGGCAGCGTTGGGGGCGGCGTTGGTCGGTTTTGTCTTGCCCGGGCGGGCAGGGTGGTGGCTGGCGGTACTGGCGCTGGTGTTCGGGGTGCCGGCGCTGGCGTTGTACAACACGACGTTGGCGGTGTTTGCGTTGGTGATTGCCGGGTTGCGGTTGGTCCGCGAGTCCCGTAGCGCCTGATCGTCAGCTATCGCGAGCAGGCTCACTCCTACAAGGAGAACGCATTCCAAACTGTAGGAGTGAGCCTGCTCGCGATGGGGCATTTCAGTCGATGAATATTAAATCTTGTGAACGCGCAGGCACCGCCACAAAGCAGCCACCATCAACACACTCACCAACGCCCAGCCCCACGCCTGCTGATTCTGCAACCCTTCCTGATACAACTGCGGCGCAATCCCCGCACCAACAATAAACGTCAGCAGAGCAATTTCGCGACGCGGCACACTCACCGGACGGCACAGATACACCAGCGCCGGCAGCACGAACGCCATGCTGGCAAAGCTGCGATAACGCGGATCGAAGACCATCTCGAGCATCATCACCGCCGCAGCAAAACCTGCCGCCGCAACCAGCCAGCCGGCACGCCGATCCAGCAGATTGAACGCACGTTGACGCCAGCCAGTACGCGCACTGAGCGCCAGCGCCGCATGTGCCAACACCAACAGGTTCAACGCTGTCAGCAAGCCGACCCACAGCCATTCGCCGGTAAACCTTGTGGTCACTCGCGCCAGATCACCCCAGGCGCCAATCGAGCAAGCGCCGAGGGCGCCCAGCAGCGGCAACACCAGCGCCGAGCGCGTGGTGCGAACGCGACCGCCAAGGATCAGTGTGCCAAGGAAAATCAACCCGCCGACCGCCAGCCATTCCTTCCAGAACGGCACATTCGTCACCGGCCCGGCGAGTACGCCTTTGTCCTGACGATCAGCATCGAACAGCCCCCAGTAACCGCCCACCGCGCCTTCACTGCCGCGCTTCCACGGTTGGTCAAACGCTTCGATCAGGTTGTAATGCCAGCCTTCTTGCTCGGCCATTGCGACAAAACCACGAATGAATTTGGCCTCGTTGACCCGGCTCGGCAGGGCGGTTTCGCGCTGACGGCCTTCGCTCGGCCAGCCGGTTTCGCCGATCATCACGTCTTTGGGCGCGAATTTATTGCCGAACACCTGGCGAACTTGCGCGACATGTTGCAGAGCTGCGTCGATGTTTGACGGGTCATCTTCCCAGTACGGCAATAAGTGAATGGTCAGGAAGTCCACTGCTGGCGCGACTTCCGGATGCTTGAGCCAGAACTCCCAGACGTCGGCGTAAGTGACCGGTTGCTTGATCTGGCTCTTGACCTTGTTGATCAGGCGGACCAGTTGCGTGCCGGTAACTTCTTTGCGCAGCAAGGCTTCGTTGCCGACGATCACCGCGCTGACCACGTCCGGGTTGGCGTTGGCCGAGGCGATCAGCAGGTCGACTTCTTTCTCGGTGTCCACCGGGTTGCTGTTGACCCAGGCGCCGATCATCAATTTCAAGCCGTGTTTGCGCGCCAGATCCGGCAGCGCCTCGAGGCCTGTCATCGAATAGGTGCGAATGCACTCAAAGCGTGTCGCCAGCAATGCGAGGTCGGCGTCCATGCGCTCGGGGCGCAGCTTGAATGGCACGTCGAACGGCGATTGGTCTTTGTCGAACGGCGTGTAGGACGCGCATTGCAGCTTGTGCGTCGGCGTCGCAGCGTCCGGCAGTATCACCGGTTTGCCGAGGCCGTACCAGAAGCCACCGAGGGCAAACAGGCCCAGCAGGCAGGCAAATAAATAAGCAGGGAAAGGAAAGCGGGACGTCGCGGACATGGTCGGGCCGAGTGGCTGCAAAGCGACGCATGTTACCTGCATTTATAGAGAGGTTGGTGGCCTGCATGATTTGCACATGCAAAGTTCGGGCGGATTATTTGGCGTCATTTATAAAGCCGCGATTAATGGCCTTCTGATGTCGTTTCTCGTTGCCTTGAGGTCGCTGACAGAGCAGGTCGCCTGAGGCGTCAGGTTGATGATCAAGGCATCAGTACTCCGCTGATGTTCGAGTTGGTTTGCGGTCAGGCGTGATGGGGGCGCTGTGCACCATAACAATACGTTGACGATGCCCGGCATCCGTCGGGCGCAGCATTTCGGGGAAGTAACGATGAAGATGCGACGACTTTTAGGCGCAGGTGCCGCTCTGGTGCTTGCGATGAGCTCCACTTTCGCCAGCGCAGAAAAACAGACCCTGAACATCGGTTACGTTGACGGCTGGTCCGACAGCGTCGCGACCACCCACGTGGCGGCCGAAGTGATCAAACAGAAACTCGGCTACGACGTTAAGCTGCAAGCCGTCGCCACCGGGATCATGTGGCAGGGCGTTGCCACCGGCAAACTCGACGCCATGCTCTCGGCCTGGCTGCCTGTGACCCACGGTGAATACTGGACGAAGAACAAGGATCTGGTCGTCGACTACGGCCCGAACTTCAAGGATGCAAAAATCGGCCTGATCGTGCCGGAATACGTAAAAGCCAAGTCGATCGAAGATCTGAAAACCGATGACACCTTCAAAAACCGTATCGTCGGCATCGACGCCGGTTCAGGCGTAATGCTCAAGACCGATCAGGCGATCAAGGATTACGGCCTCGACAAGTATTCGCTCAAAGCCAGTTCCGGCGCCGGCATGATTGCCGAGCTGACCCGTGCCGAGAAGAAAAACGAATCCATCGCCGTCACCGGTTGGGTGCCGCACTGGATGTTCGCCAAGTGGAAACTGCGCTTCCTCGACGACCCGAAAGGCGTGTACGGCGCAGCTGAAACCGTGAACAGCATCGGCAGCAAAGAACTGGCGACCAAGGCGCCGGAAGTGGCCAAGTTCCTGAAGAACTTCCAGTGGGCGTCGAAAGACGAAATCGGCGAAGTGATGCTGGCGATTCAGGACGGTGCCAAGCCTGACGCAGCGGCCAAGGATTGGGTCGCCAAGCACCCGGATCGCGTGGCTGACTGGACCAAATAAAAGCAACACCGCCGTACCTCTGTAGGAGTGAGCCTGCTCGCGATAGCGTCCTGTCAGTTGATGAAAATGTCGACTGATACGACGCCATCGCGAGCAGGCTCACTCCTACAGTTGTTTTGGGTGTACCGAAGAATGGCGATTACGTCATGGCGTTCTACTACTAAGGTCGTCTGTTCCCGCTCCCGCAGCCGCATACATTAGCTATGTTCCAACAATAATTTGTGCTGCGAGGATAAAAACAATGAACGACAGCATTTACCTCTCGATTCAAAACAGTCCCCGATTCAAGGAGCTGGTACAGAAAAGGGAACGATTCGCCTGGATTCTCTCGGCAATCATGCTCGGGCTTTACTCCGCATTCATCCTTCTGATTGCTTACGGGCCGCATATTCTGGGCGCGAAGATCAGTCCTGAATCATCCATAACCTGGGGTATCCCGATCGGTGTCGGGCTGATTCTGTCTGCCTTCATCCTGACCGGTATCTACGTGCGCCGCGCCAATGGCGAGTTTGACGACCTGAACAATGCGATTCTCAAGGAGGCTCAGCAATGATCCGGCGTCTACTGGCTTTATTGAGCGTTGCAGCGTTCGCACCGGGTGTCTGGGCGGCTGACGCGTTGACGGGAGAGGTGGCCAAACAGCCGCTGAACATTCCCGCGATCCTGATGTTCGTCGCCTTCGTTGGCGCGACGTTGTACATCACCTACTGGGCCTCGAAGAAAAACAACTCGGCGGCCGACTACTATGCGGCGGGCGGCAAGATCACCGGTTTCCAGAACGGTCTGGCGATTGCCGGTGACTACATGTCGGCGGCGTCCTTTCTGGGGATTTCCGCGCTGGTGTTCACCTCCGGCTACGATGGCCTGATCTACTCGATCGGCTTCCTGGTGGGCTGGCCGATCATTCTGTTTCTGATCGCCGAGCGTCTGCGTAACCTGGGTAAATACACCTTTGCCGACGTGGCGTCCTACCGCCTCGGGCAAACCCAGATTCGCACCCTGTCTGCCTGCGGTTCGCTGGTGGTGGTGGCGTTCTACCTGATTGCGCAAATGGTTGGTGCCGGCAAGCTGATTCAGCTGTTGTTCGGTCTGGACTACCACGTTGCGGTGATTCTGGTTGGCGTGCTGATGTGCATGTACGTGCTGTTCGGCGGCATGCTGGCGACCACCTGGGTGCAGATCATCAAGGCTGTGCTGTTGCTGTCCGGTGCCTCGTTCATGGCGCTGATGGTGATGAAGCACGTAGGCTTTGACTTCAACACATTGTTCTCCGAAGCGATCAAGGTTCACGCCAAGGGCGAAGCGATCATGAGCCCGGGCGGTCTGGTCAAGGACCCGATTTCGGCTTTCTCGCTGGGTCTGGCGCTGATGTTCGGTACTGCTGGCCTGCCACACATTCTGATGCGCTTCTTCACCGTGAGTGACGCAAAAGAAGCCCGCAAGAGCGTGCTCTACGCAACTGGCTTCATTGGTTACTTCTACATCCTGACCTTCATCATCGGCTTCGGCGCGATCCTGCTGGTCAGCACTAACCCGGCCTTCAAAGATGCGGCTGGCGCGCTGTTGGGCGGCAACAACATGGCGGCGGTGCACCTGGCCAACGCGGTCGGTGGCAGTATCTTCCTCGGCTTTATCTCGGCGGTGGCGTTCGCGACCATTCTGGCGGTTGTTGCCGGTCTGACGCTGGCCGGTGCTTCGGCGGTTTCTCACGACCTGTATGCCAGTGTGATCAAGAAGGGCAAGGCGAACGAGAAGGACGAGATTCGCGTTTCGAAGATCACCACCATTGCCTTGGCGGTGTTGGCGATCGGCTTGGGCATCCTGTTTGAAAGCCAGAACATTGCGTTCATGGTTGGCTTGGCGTTCTCGATCGCGGCGAGCTGTAACTTCCCGGTACTGCTGCTTTCGATGTACTGGAAGAAGCTGACCACCCGTGGCGCGATGATTGGCGGCTGGTTGGGTCTGGTGAGTGCGGTTGGCTTGATGATCCTCGGCCCGACCATCTGGGTGCAGATTCTGCATCATGAGAAGGCGATCTTCCCTTACGAGTACCCGGCGCTGTTCTCGATGATCATTGCCTTTGTGGGGATCTGGTTATTCTCGATCACTGACAAGTCGGCGGCAGCGGACAAAGAGCGGGCGCTGTTCTTCCCGCAGTTTGTGCGTTCGCAGACTGGGTTGGGGGCGAGCGGGGCGGTTTCGCATTGATGGTTTGATCGTTGTTTAATGTTGTGCTGAATGCCCCGGTTGAGAGATCGGGGCATTTTTTGTGGGCGGTTATCGGACTTTGGTGTGTTTTTTAATGGGTGTATATCCGTTGCTGCGGTAACGGCTGATTAGGGTTTCGCCCTTACGGCGACTCACTTTTTTTCAAACGCCGGAATGCCGGCCCAGCAAAAAGTAAGCAAAAAACGCTTGCTCCTACGTGCGGCCCGCTCGCTGGGGCTCGGGGTTCCTTCGCTGCGGGATCGATCCGGGCGCAGCGCCTACGGTTTGCTGCGCTGCACCTCCTCTCGCTGTGTTTGGCTTCGCCAAACGGTCGCTGCGCTCCCACGCCCGGATCAACCCCTCCACTCAGCCTTCCGACGTCGCCCGAGGATCAAGATCAAGAGCAGGCGAGCTGACACTCGGCCTATTGAGTGGTTAAGGGCGGATGTTCGGCTTTTGATTTGCGTTGTTGCTGCCCCTCACCCCAGCCCTCTCCCGAGGGAGAGGGGGCCGATTTGTGGGCTTTTCAGAATTTGAGTTCAACACGGTATCGCACATCGGCGTAGCTCTTCCAGTCCACGCGGTCAGTCCCCTCTCCCTCCGGGAGAGGGTTAGGGTGAGGGGCTTTTGATCTGTTTCAGAATCTGAGTTCGACTCGGTATTTCACGTGGGCGTACCTCCCCCAAACATCGCGATCAGTCCCCTCTCCCTACGGGCGGTCCGACGTTTCGGGAGGGCTAGGGTGAGGGGCTCTTGATCTGGCTTGTGATCTTGCTTTGGCTTTGGCTTTGGCTTTGGCTTTGGCTTTGGCTTTGGCTTTGGCTTGGCTTTGGCTTTTGATTTTTTGCCCCATCGGCAGGCCGAGCGGAGGTGTTCATCCGGGGGGGTAGGCGCGCAGCGCCGTGCGGCGAAGCCGCATTCATCGAGAGGAGGTGCAGCGAAGCAAACCGTAGGCGATGTCCCCGGATGGACACCGTAGCGAGGGAACACTGAGCCTCAGCGAAGTGCCGTACGCCGGGGCAAGCCTTTTTGGTTACTTTTCGCTGGGCCGGCACTCCGGCGTCTGGAAAAAGTGACTCGCTGTAAGAGCGAAACCGCCAGCGGCAGCACCCGCAGCAACGGATATGCCCCCAAACCCCGAAACCAGTCGGCCCACAGGCCGCTGAAACCGAACAAACAAAAACGGCCCCTATATAAATAGAGGCCGTTCCCGATACAACGCTAAGAAATTATCGCAAGACAAATCTTATTTACGGTCTTCCAGCTTGGAAATATCACGCGACTCGTAACCAGTGTACAACTGGCGCGGACGGCCAATCTTGTACGGGCTGGAGAGCATCTCTTTCCAGTGCGAAATCCAGCCAACAGTACGTGCCAGCGCGAAAATCACAGTAAACATGCTGGTCGGAATGCCGATCGCCTTGAGGATGATCCCCGAGTAGAAGTCGACGTTCGGGTACAGCGAGCGCTCGATGAAGTACGGGTCGGTCAGGGCGATCTCTTCCAGGCGCATGGCCAGTTCGAGTTGCGGATCGTTGTTGATGCCCAGTTCCTTGAGTACTTCGTCGCAGGTCTGCTTCATTACAGTCGCGCGAGGATCGCGGTTCTTGTAAACGCGGTGACCGAAGCCCATCAGTTTGAACGGATCGTTCTTGTCCTTGGCCTTGGCGATGAACTTGTCGATGTTCGAAACATCGCCAATCTCGTCAAGCATGGTCAGCACGGCTTCGTTCGCACCGCCGTGGGCAGGGCCCCACAGTGCGGCGATACCGGCGGCGATACAGGCGAACGGGTTGGCGCCCGAAGAGCCGGCCAGACGCACGGTGGAAGTCGATGCGTTCTGCTCGTGGTCGGCATGGAGGATGAAGATCCGGTCCATGGCCTTGGCGAGTACCGGGCTGATCGGTTTGATCTCGCACGGGGTGTTGAACATCATGTGCAGTAAGTTTTCCGCGTACGTCAGGACGTTGCGCGGTTACATCATGGGTTGGCCCATGGAGTACTTGTAAACCATCGCTGCCAGGGTCGGCATCTTGGCAACCAGACGGATCGCGGAGATTTCGCGATGCTGCGGGTTATTGATGTCGAGGGAGTCGTGGTAGAAGGCCGAGAGGGCGCCGACTACACCGCACATGACGGCCATCGGGTGGGCGTCACGACGGAAGCCGTTGAAGAAGGTTTTCAGCTGCTCGTGAACCATGGTGTGGTTTTTCACGGTGCTGACGAACTGGGCCTTCTGTTCTGCGGTCGGCAGTTCGCCGTTGAGCAGCAGATAGCAGGTTTCCAGGTAGTCCGACTTTTCAGCCAGCTGTTCGATCGGGTAGCCGCGGTGCAACAGAATGCCGTTGTCGCCGTCGATATAGGTAATCTTCGATTCGCACGAGGCGGTCGACATGAAACCCGGGTCGAAAGTGAAGCGGCCCGTGGCCGTCAGGCCCCGAACATCAATAACATCGGGACCAACGGTGCCGGTTAAAATGGGCAGCTCGACGGGGGCTGCGCCCTCGATGATCAACTGCGCTTTTTTGTCAGCCATGTGGCCTCCTATTTATGCTTGAACCATCAGACAGACCCCCCACGCAGGGCCCGCACCACTATAGTGAGATAAATTCGAATGTCAATTTGCCTAAAGTCTTGCTCCAGAAGGCTTTAAGCGCTCTTTTTCCTCGAAATTGACTGCCATTTACGCCTTTTATGCAACTTGTGCAATCAGCTATTGGGGGTAGGTGATTGCGTTGTCATTAGTAGCCTAACTGTCTATACTCGGCCACCGACCGCCAGGGGCTTTTGGGCCTGCTTTATTGGGGGTCGCATCCCTGGGTGGTGGTTACCTGACCAGTGCACTCCCCAACAACTTTGCCCTGATTGTTAGGGGCTCTTCAGTGTGAAAAAAAAGCCGTGAAAAGCCAACGACCTGTAAACCTAGACCTAAGGACCATCAAACTCCCCATCACCGGCGTTACGTCGTTTCTTCACCGTGTTTCCGGCATCATCCTCTTCCTGGGTATCGGCTTCATGCTTTATGCATTGGGCAAATCTCTGGGTTCCGAGGAAGGTTTTGCCGAAGTGAAGGCATGCTTGACCAGCCCGCTGGCCAAGTTCGTAGCATGGGGCCTCCTGTCCGCTCTGCTGTATCACCTGGTAGCCGGTGTGCGCCACTTGATCATGGACATGGGCATCGGTGAGACGCTGGAAGGCGGCCGCCTGGGCTCGAAAATTATCATCGCCGTTTCCGTGGTGTTGATCGTTCTGGCAGGAGTTTGGATATGGTAACCAGCGTTACGAACCTTTCGCGTTCGGGCCTCTATGACTGGATGGCGCAACGTGTGTCTGCGGTTGTTCTCGCGGCTTATTTCATCTTCCTGATCGGATACCTTGCAGCGAATCCGGGCATTGGCTACGACCAGTGGCACGGCCTGTTCGCTCACAACGGGATGCGTATCTTCAGTCTGCTGGCCCTCGTTGCCCTTGGCGCTCACGCCTGGGTCGGCATGTGGACCATCGCGACCGACTACCTGACG
>NZ_JBIUVX010000064.1:0-1767 GCF_044743175.1 Pseudomonas sp. NPDC087690 | reverse complement strand
ACCCGTTCCTCCGACGCCATCATTATTGGTGGTGGCGGTGCCGGCATGCGCGCTGCGCTGCAACTGGCACAGGGCGGTCACAAGACTGCCGTGATCACCAAGGTTTTCCCGACCCGTTCGCACACTGTATCCGCCCAGGGCGGCATCACTTGTGCCATCGCGTCCGCTGACCCGAACGATGACTGGCGCTGGCACATGTACGATACCGTCAAGGGCTCCGACTACATCGGTGACCAGGACGCTATCGAATACATGTGTCAGGAAGGCCCGGCTGCAGTTTTCGAACTGGACCACATGGGTCTGCCGTTCTCGCGTACCGAGCAAGGCCGCATCTACCAGCGTCCATTCGGTGGTCAGTCCAAGGACTACGGTAAAGGCGGCCAGGCTGCGCGTACTTGCGCTGCTTCCGACCGTACCGGTCACGCACTGCTGCACACCCTTTATCAGGGCAACCTGAAAGCCGGTACCACGTTCCTGAACGAGTACTACGCTGTCGACCTGGTGAAAAACCAGGAAGGCGACTTCGTCGGTGTGATCGCGATCTGCATCGAAACTGGCGAAACTTCCTACATCCGCGCGAAAGCCACTGTATTGGCTACCGGCGGTGCCGGTCGTATCTACGCTTCCACCACCAACGCCCTGATCAACACCGGTGACGGCGTCGGCATGGCTCTGCGTGCTGGCGTGCCGGTACAAGACATCGAAATGTGGCAGTTCCACCCGACCGGCATCGCCGGCGCCGGTGTACTGGTTACAGAAGGTTGCCGTGGTGACGGTGGTTACCGGATCACCAAGCACGGCGAGCGTGTCATGGAGCGTTATGCTCCGAACGCCAAAGACCTTGCCGGTCGTGACGTGGTTGCTCGCTCGATGGTTAAAGAAATCATCGCCGGCAACGGTTGCGGTCCGAATGGCGACCACGTAATGCTCAAACTCGACCACTTGGGCGAGGAAGTGCTGCACAGCCGTCTGCCAGGCATCTGCGAACTGTCGAAGACTTTCGCTCACGTTGACCCGGTTGTTGCGCCGGTTCCGGTTGTTCCGACTTGCCACTATATGATGGGCGGCGTTGCCACCAACATTCACGGCCAGGCGATCACCCAGAACGCCGACGGCGTGGATCAGATCATTCCTGGTCTGTTCGCGGTAGGTGAAGTGGCTTGCGTATCGGTTCACGGTGCCAACCGTCTGGGCGGCAACTCGCTGCTCGACCTGGTGGTATTCGGCCGCGCTGCTGGTCTGCACCTGGAAAAAGCGCTGACCGACGGCATCGAATACGACGACGCTACCGAAGCCGACATCGAGGCTGCCCTGTCGCGTCTGAACGCGCTGAACAGCCGTACTGACGGCGAAGACGTCGCTACCCTGCGTCGCGAGCTGCAAAGCTGCATGCAGAACTACTTCGGCGTATTCCGTACCGGCGAATACATGCAGAAAGGTATCGCTCAGCTCGCTGACCTGCGTGCCCGCATTGCCAACGTGAAGATCAACGATAAGTCGCAGGCGTTCAACACTGCCCGTATCGAAGCGCTGGAACTGCAAAACCTGCTGGAAGTGGCTGAAGCTACCGCCATCGCGGCCGAAGTACGTAAAGAGTCGCGCGGCGCTCACGCCCGTGAAGACTTCGAAGATCGTGACGACGAAAACTGGCTGTGCCACACCCTGTACTTCCCGGGTGACAAGCGCGTCACCAAGCGTGCCGTGAACTTCTCGCCGAAGACTGTTCCGACTTTCGTACCTAGTGTCCGGGCTTTGTAAGGGTGAGCG
>NZ_JBIUVX010000063.1:18659-19414 GCF_044743175.1 Pseudomonas sp. NPDC087690 | reverse complement strand
AGCACCGGCACGATGGCGTTGGAGGTGCAGGAAGCGGCGGACACGATCTTGTCTTCAGCGGTGATTTCGCTGTGGTTGATACCGTGAACGATGTTCTTCAGCTTGCCTTTGCCAGGCGCGGTCAGAACAACGCGGTCGATACCCGGGCACGCCAGGTGCTGACCGAGGCCATCGGCGTCACGCCATACACCGGTGTTGTCCACCAGCAGCGCGTCTTTGATGCCGTACTGGGTGTAATCCACTTCAGTCGGGTTCTTCGCGTAGATCACCTGGATCAGGTTACCGTTGGCGGTGATGGTGTTGTTTTCTTCGTCGATGGTAATGGTGCCGTTGAACGAACCGTGTACCGAATCGCGACGCAGCAGGCTGGCGCGTTTGGTCAGGTCGTTTTCGGCGCCTTTGCGCACGACGATGGCACGCAGACGCAGACCGTCGCCACCACCGGTTTTCTCGATCAGGATGCGCGCCAGCAGACGGCCGATACGACCGAAGCCGTACAGCACAACGTCGGTGCCTTTACGTGCGGAAGCGTTTTGCTGGCCAACCACGTCAGCCATTTCTTCACGAACGAATTGCTCGGCGCTGCGGCCATTGCCTTCGTTACGGAATTTGAACGCCAACTTGCCCAGATCTACCGAAGCCGCGCCGAGCTTGAGCTCGCTCATGGCTTTGAGCAGTGGGAATGTTTCGTGGACGGAGAGTTCGCTGTCGTCGGAAGAACGGTGGCGAGCAAAGCGGTGAGCTTTGAGAATCGC
>NZ_JBIUVX010000063.1:0-18649 GCF_044743175.1 Pseudomonas sp. NPDC087690 | reverse complement strand
ACGTTGTTATTGCGGTAGAGCTGACCGATTAGCGGAATCATCGCTTCTGCGAGTGCTTCACGGTCGATCCATTCACCAAGACACTGGTCGGGCTTCTGAGTCACGGTAACCTTCCACATGTAGGGGCAGAAAAAAGGGGCTACATTATGCCGCCGACAACCTCATTCAGCAATGCGCGCTTGTCGCGAAATCGGTAACAAAATTCCTTTCAAAAAAATAACGCCTCGCGCCAGCCCAGTAAATACGCGGCTTCCAGCGCAGTCAATTTTTCGTCGACTGTTAGACGATGTCTGTAACCCTCCGTAACACGAGCCAATTTCGGCACTACATAACCACTAAAAAAGTGCTCGTTTTTATGGTTACCACTACATTTCGCCAAAACAGCGAAGATAGACGTAGTCTGCAACTGACAGGCGGCACCGGACGCCGCTACAATTACCGACTTTGTCGCAAAGCCTGGAGCTCAACCTTCCGTGCCCGTTCTGCGTCTACCGCAACTCCCTGCCGAGGCAGGTAAACAGCATTGGGGCAATTTGCCCGGTGCTGCCCTCAGCCTGGCGATTGCCGAGGCTGCCAGCGCTGCCAAGCGCTTCACCCTGCTACTGACCGCCGACAGCCAGAGTGCTGAACGACTGGAACAGGAGCTGAGTTTCTTCGCCCCGGATTTGCCCGTTCTGCATTTCCCCGACTGGGAAACCCTGCCGTACGACCTGTTCTCGCCGCACCAGGACATCATTTCCCAGCGCATCGCCAGCTTATATAGGCTGCCCGAGCTGGAACATGGCGTGCTGGTGGTGCCGATCACCACGGCGTTGCACCGCCTGGCGCCGACCAAGTTTTTGCTCGGCAGCAGTCTGGTACTGGATGTCGGGCAGAAACTCGATGTCGAACAGATGCGCTCGCGGCTTGAAGCCAGCGGCTATCGCTACGTCGACACGGTGTACGAACACGGCGAATTCACCGTACGCGGCGCGCTGATCGACCTGTTCCCGATGGGCAGCAAACTGCCCTATCGCATCGACCTGTTCGACGACGAAATCGAAACCCTGCGCACCTTCGATCCGGAAAACCAGCGCTCCATCGACAAGGTCGATTCGGTCAAGCTGCTGCCGGCTCGTGAGTTTCCGCTGCAGAAAGATGCGGTCACCCGCTTCAAGGCGCGCTTTCGCGAGCGTTTCGACGTCGACTTCCGGCGCTGCCCGATCTTTCAGGATCTGAGCAGCGGCATCACTCCGGCCGGTATCGAGTACTACCTGCCGCTGTTCTTCGACGAAACCTCGACGCTGTTCGATTATTTGCCGCAGGACACCCAGGTGTTCTCGTTGCCGGGTATCGAGCAAGCAGCGGAGAATTTCTGGAACGACGTGCGCAATCGTTATGAAGAGCGCCGCGTCGATCCTTCGCGTCCTTTATTGCCACCCGCCGAATTGTTCCTGCCGGTGGAAGACTGCTTCGCGCGCCTGAAGAGCTGGCCACGCGTGGTCGCCAGCCAGCAAGACGTGGAAAGCGGCGTCGGTCGTGAGCGCTTTCCTGCACAAGCACTGCCGAATCTGGCGATTGAAGCCAAAGCCACGCAACCGCTGGCCGCGCTTTCTGCCTTCCTCGATGAATTCCCCGGTCGCGTGCTGTTCACCGCCGAATCCGCCGGCCGTCGCGAAGTGCTGCTGGAGTTGCTGGAGCGTCTGAAGCTGCGACCGAAAACCGTCGACAGCTGGCCGGACTTCGTCGCGAGCAAGGATCGCCTGGCGATCACCATCGCCCCGCTCGACGAAGGCCTGATGCTCGACGATCCGGCGCTGGCACTGGTCGCGGAAAGTCCGCTGTTCGGCCAACGCGTCATGCAGCGTCGCCGCCGCGAGAAGCGTGCCGACGGCAACAACGATGCAGTGATCAAAAACCTCACCGAGCTGCGCGAAGGCGCGCCGGTGGTGCACATCGACCACGGTGTCGGCCGCTATCTGGGCCTGACGATTCTGGAAATCGACAATCAGGCTGCCGAATTCCTCACCCTGGAATATGCCGAGAACGCCAAGCTCTACGTGCCGGTGGCCAACCTGCATCTGATCGCCCGTTACACCGGCAGCGACGATGCGCTGGCCCCGCTGCACCGCCTCGGCTCCGAGGTTTGGCAGAAAGCCAAACGCAAAGCCGCCGAACAGGTGCGCGATGTTGCTGCTGAATTGCTCGACATCTATGCCCGCCGCGCCGCTCGCGAAGGCTACGCATTTGCCGACCCGAAAGCCGATTACGCCACATTCAGCGCTGGCTTCCCGTTCGAAGAAACCCCGGACCAGCAATCGACCATCGAAGCCGTGCGCGAAGACATGCTCGCGCCGAAGCCAATGGATCGACTGGTCTGTGGCGACGTCGGTTTCGGCAAGACCGAAGT
The DNA here is from genome assembly GCF_044743175.1 of Pseudomonas sp. NPDC087690. NCBI lineage: Bacteria > Pseudomonadati > Pseudomonadota > Gammaproteobacteria > Pseudomonadales > Pseudomonadaceae > Pseudomonas > Pseudomonas sp. NPDC087690. The sequence continues at coordinate 16,260 of NZ_JBIUVX010000063.1, read as the reverse complement.
GGCCATGCGCGCAGCGTTCATCGCTGTGCACGGCGGTCGCCAGGTGGCGATTCTGGTGCCGACCACCCTGCTCGCCCAGCAGCACTACAACAGCTTCCGCGACCGCTTCGCCGACTGGCCGGTGACTGTGGAAGTGATGAGCCGCTTCAAGTCGGCCAAGGAAGTCAATGCGGCGATCGCCGATCTGGCGGAAGGCAAGATCGATATTGTCATCGGCACGCACAAGCTGCTGTCCGACGATGTAAAAATCAAAAACCTCGGACTGGTGATTATCGACGAAGAACACCGCTTCGGTGTGCGTCAGAAAGAACAGCTCAAGGCCCTGCGCAGTGAAGTCGACATTCTTACGCTGACCGCCACACCGATTCCGCGCACGCTGAACATGGCGGTGTCGGGCATGCGCGATCTGTCGATCATCGCCACGCCGCCGGCGCGACGCCTGTCGGTGCGCACCTTCGTCATGGAGCAGAACAAGAGCACGGTCAAAGAGGCCCTGCTCCGCGAACTGCTGCGTGGCGGTCAGGTTTACTACCTGCACAACGATGTGAAAACCATTGAAAAATGCGCCGCCGATCTCGCCGAACTGGTGCCGGAAGCGCGTATCGGCATCGGTCACGGGCAGATGCGCGAACGCGAACTCGAACAGGTGATGAGCGACTTCTATCACAAGCGCTTCAACGTGCTGATCGCCTCGACCATCATCGAGACCGGTATCGACGTGCCAAGCGCCAACACCATCATCATCGAGCGCGCCGACAAGTTCGGTCTGGCGCAACTGCACCAGTTGCGCGGTCGTGTCGGTCGCAGCCACCACCAGGCGTACGCCTACCTGCTGACGCCGCCGCGCCAGCAAATCACTTCGGATGCGGAAAAGCGTCTGGAAGCGATTGCCAACACTCAGGATCTCGGCGCCGGTTTCGTGCTGGCGACCAACGACCTGGAAATCCGTGGCGCCGGTGAACTGCTCGGCGATGGTCAGAGCGGGCAGATTCAGGCCGTGGGCTTCACGCTGTACATGGAGATGCTCGAACGCGCGGTGAAGTCGATCCGCAAAGGCGAGCAACCGAACCTCGATCAACCGCTGGGCGGTGGCCCGGAGGTCAACCTGCGAGTGCCGGCGCTGATTCCGGAAGACTATCTGCCGGATGTTCACGCGCGTCTGATTCTGTACAAGCGCATTGCTTCGGCCACCGACGAGGAAGGCCTGAAGGATCTGCAAGTCGAGATGATCGACCGTTTCGGTCTGCTGCCGGAACCGACGAAAAATCTGGTGCGTATCACTGCGCTGAAATTGCAGGCTGAGCAACTGGGCATCAAGAAGGTCGATGGCGGGCCGCAAGGTGGGCGCATCGAGTTCGAAGCACAGACGCCAGTGGACCCGATGACCCTGATCAAACTGATCCAGAGCCAGCCAAAACGCTACAAATTCGAAGGCGCCACGATGTTCAAGTTCCAGGTGCCGATGGAACGCCCGGAAGAGCGCTTTAATACTGTAGAGGCGCTGTTTGAGCGCCTCCTCCCGAAAACTGTTTGAAGGACGCCGCATGCGCCTGTTTCGCTCGCTGACTTTGCTACTCACCTTGGTAGCGCCTACGGCGTTTGCCGATGACCTGTATCAGGTCGAGATGATTCTGGTTCGCCAGAACGCTGTACCGGCAATTGTCAGCCGTGCCGCCCCGGAAGACTGGGCCGCCGGCGCCCAGCGCTTGGCCGATGACAGCCAGCGCACGCCGGCGTTGAATGACGTTGTCACAAAACTCACCGCCAGCGGCGACTACAGCGTGCTGATGCACAAAGCCTGGCAGCAAACCCTCGGTGAAGCGCCATCGAAAGTCGCGGTCAGCGACGGTCAGGAGCAGTACGGCCAGTTCCCGATCGAGGGCACGCTGGAGATGAAGCTCGGGCGTTTCACCGACGTCGCGGCCGATTTCTGGGTCAACAAGATCAACACCAACGGCCTGGTCACCGCCAGTGAGCGCCTGAAACAGGACAGCCACACCAAGAACGGCCAACTCAACTATCTCGATAACGGCCATCTGGCGCTGCTGATCAAGATCACTTCCCTGACCGCACCTGCGCCACGGGAAGCGCCTGAAGCGATTCCGGACTGATCGAAGTCCTTATGAACCCGCCGCTGAGTAAACCGTTGGCGCCCTCCTGGGTCAGCCGATTCAAGGAACAGAGCCTGGAGCGTGGCCGCCGCTACGCCCTGGAAAACCGGGTACGCATCGCCCAGGTCGGCGATGCAACGATCACCGCCAGTTGCGAAGGCTCTGGCGGTAACGTTTACCGTCAGACGATTCATCTTCGCGAGTCAGCCAAAGGCACTTTGCTGCTGGTCGATGCCGGCTGTACCTGCCCGGTTCGCAGCAACTGCAAACACTGCGCTGCTGTCCTGCTGAAAGTGCAGGAAACCCTCGATTACCCTGCCGCGGCCAAAGACGCCGAATTACTGGAGAAGCTCCAAGCCGTGCTGGAAAACCGTGGCCCGAAAGCGCCACCGCAAGTGCTGGTCGACAACGTGCAACCCTTGCCGCGCCTGTGGCTGGCCAGCGTCGAGTTCAGCGCCTTCGAACCGCGCAACGGCAAGATGCAGCGCTACATTCAGCACCGCGCGGCGTTGTCGTTCAGCTATCTGGACGAATACGTCAGCGGGCAGAAAAACAGCGACATCCTGATCCGCCAGGAAACCCAGACACTGCGGATAAAACGCCACCCGGACGTCGAACAGTCCTACCGCGAACAGTTAAGAATCCTCGGCTTTCGTATCGCCACGCGGCAGAGCAAAGCGCTGCCGGAAAGCGCGGGCGAGCTGTACGAGATGGTCAATGACAGCGCCTGGCTGACGTTTACCCTCAACGATCTGCCAAAACTACGCAGCCAAGGTTGGGAGCTGCAGATCGACGAAGAGTTCGGCTTCGACCTGACCGCTGTGGATGACTGGTACGCCACGGTCGAGCAGGCGCCGGAGCGTGACTGGTTCGATCTGGAACTGGGGATCATCGTCAATGGTGAACGTCTGAGCCTGCTGCCGATCCTGCTCAATCTGATGCGCTCGCACGCGGAAATCCTCAATCCGGAACGCCTGGCGCGCCGTCGCGATGACGAGCTGATTCTGGTCAATATTCCGCAACGCAACAGCGAGCACGGGCCGCTGCAAGTGGCGTTGCCGCTGGGGCGGTTGAAACCGGTGCTGATGACCCTAGGCGAGTTCTATTTGCAGGAACCGGGCGAAACCACTTTGCGCCTGAGCAAGGCCGACGCCACACGCCTGAACTCGCTGGAAGACATTCCGCTCCTCTGGGAGGGTGGCGAGCAGATCCGTACGTTTGCTCAACGCCTGCGCGACATTCGTGATTTCAGCGCGCAAGCTCCAGAGGGCCTGAATGCGACGCTGCGTCCTTATCAGCTCGAAGGCTTGAGCTGGATGCAATCGTTGCGGCAACTGGAGGTTGGCGGGATCCTTGCGGATGACATGGGTCTGGGTAAAACCCTACAGACGCTTGCGCATATTCTCAGCGAGAAAAACGCCGGGCGCCTCGATCGACCGTGCATGGTGGTGATGCCAACCAGCCTGATTCCGAACTGGCTGGATGAGGCGGCGCACTTCACCCCGCAGCTGAAAGTGGTCGCGCTGTACGGCGCCACTCGTAAAAAACATTTCGATAATCTGGCCGATTTCGACCTGATCCTCACCACCTACGGGCTGCTGCCCAAGGACGTCGAACGTCTGGCCAAGCAGCCGCTGCACGTATTGGTGCTGGATGAGGCGCAGTACATCAAGAATCCGAACAGCAAAGCCGCTCAAGCCGCGCGCGAGCTGAACGCGCGTCAGCGTTTGTGCCTGAGTGGTACCCCGCTGGAAAACCACTTGGGTGAACTGTGGTCGCTGTTTCACTTCCTGCTGCCAGGCTGGCTCGGCGACGTAAAAAGCTTCAACGCCGATTACCGTGTACCGATTGAAAAGCGCGGCAGCGAGGTCAGACTTCAGCACCTTAACGGTCGAATAAAACCGTTTCTACTGCGCCGCACCAAGGAACAGGTGGCCACCGAGTTGCCGCCGAAAACCGAGATCATCCACTGGGTCGATCTCAACGAAGCGCAACGCGATGTGTACGAAACCATGCGCCTGGCGATGGACAAGAAAGTCCGCGACGAGATCACCCGCAAAGGCGTGGCACGCAGCCAGATCATCATTCTTGAGGCGCTGTTGAAGCTGCGTCAGGTTTGCTGTGATTTGCGCCTGGTCAACGGCGCCACCCTGCCCGCTCGCGGCAGCACCTCGGGCAAGCTCGACAGTTTGATGGAAATGCTTGAGGAGTTGTTCGAGGAAGGCCGGCGGATTCTGCTTTTTTCGCAGTTCACCTCGATGCTGTCATTGATCGAAGACGAGCTGAAAAAACGTAACGTTTCCTACGCGTTGTTGACCGGCCAGACCCGCGATCGGCGTACACCGGTGAAGGAATTCCAGAGCGGCAAGCGACAGATTTTTCTGATCAGCCTGAAGGCTGGCGGTGTCGGCTTGAACCTGACCGAGGCGGATACGGTGATTCACTACGATCCGTGGTGGAACCCGGCGACGGAAAATCAGGCAACCGACCGTGCTTATCGGATCGGTCAAGAGAAACCGGTATTCGTCTACAAGATGATCGCGCGGGGCACGGTGGAAGAGAAGATTCAGCACCTGCAGAAGGAAAAGTCCGACTTGGCGGCGGGCGTGCTGGATGGGCGCAAGGCCGGGGACTGGAAGTTGCAGAGTGATGATATTGAGGCGCTGTTTGCGCCGCTGCCGGATAAGTCCGACAAGCGTTGAGACCTGCGTCGCCTGTTAGATAGCTTTCGCTGGCAAGCCAGTTCCCACAGACTTATGAGTCGCACACAAAACTGTGATTCAACTCGATACCTGTGGAGCTGGCTTGCCAGCGATGGGGCCAACTCGGTCTCGGTCAGCTTCAGCCCTTGAGCACCCGCGCCAACGCCGATTTCACCTTACCCATCCCGTCATGCAACGCCTGCTCGATTTCGGCCATGGTGATCACTTCCGTGGTCTTGCCCGCCGCCGGGTTCACTACCAGCGCCAGACAGGCGTAATCCAGATCCAGCTCACGCGCCAGCGCCGCTTCCGGCATACCGGTCATGCCGACGATGTCGCAGCCATCACGTTCAAGACGCACTATCTCCGCCACGGTTTCCAGACGCGGGCCCTGGGTGCAGGCATACACGCCTTGATCGCTGTACTCGCAGCCTTCAGCGGCCACCGCAGCAATCAATTGCTGACGCAACGGTTCGCTGTAAGGAAAGCTGAAGTCGATGTGGGTGACATGCTCCAGATCATCGGCGAAAAAAGTGTGCTCACGGCCGCTGGTGTAGTCGACGATCTGGTGCGGCACGCAGAAATGCCCGGTGCCCATGGCCGAATGAATACCGCCCACGGCATTCACCGCGATGATCGCTTCGGCGCCGGCCTGTTTCAACGCCCACAGATTGGCGCGGTAGTTGACCTTGTGCGGCGGGAAGCGATGCGGGTGGCCGTGACGGGCGAGGAACAACACTTCCTTGCCGGCGTACTCGCCAATCTGCACGTCGGCCGACGGCGCGCCGTAGGGCGTGTCCACCGCCAGCGATTGGCGAATGGTCAAGCCTTCGAGCTGGGTCAGGCCAGTGCCGCCGATGATTGCGTAAACCGTCATAGCGAAAAATCCTTAATCGATCAGTTGAGCGTCTTTGAGCGCGCCGATGGCGGTGAGCCAACGCGGATCCTGACGGTAATCGGTGCTGGCGAATGCCTGACCACGCATGCGAGCGATGCGCTCGGAAGGCTTGACCTTCATGCGCTGAGCAGCGCTCAAAGCCAGTTCGGCAGCGGCGCGGTCGTTGCACACCAGACCCATGTCGCAGCCAGCAGTCAGCGCGGCTTCGATACGGCTGGCGGCGTCGCCGACCACATGGGCGCCAGCCATCGACAGGTCGTCGCTGAAGATCACGCCGTCGAACTGCAACTCGCCGCGCAGAATGTCCTGCAACCAGCGCCGGGAGAAACCGGCGGGCTGCGAATCAACCTGCGGATAGATAACGTGCGCCGGCATGATCGCAGCCAGTTGCCTGCTGAGTCTGGCGAAGGGCACGAGGTCGTTGGCGCGAATTTCGTCGAGGCTGCGCTCGTCATTCGGGATCGCAACGTGGGAATCGGCTTCGGCCCAGCCATGACCGGGAAAGTGCTTGCCGGTGGCCGCCATGCCCGCGCTGTTCATGCCGCGAATAAACGCGCCAGCGAGCAACGCTGCGCGCTCCGGATCACCCTCGAAAGAACGCGTGCCGACGACGGCGCTGCGCTGGTAATCCAGATCGAGCACAGGGGCGAAACTCAGGTCCAGGCCGACGGCCAGCACTTCGGTAGCCATGATCCAGCCGCATTGCTCGGCGAGGTACTCGGCATTCGGATTATCGGCAATGGCGCGCATCGCTGGCAGGCGTACGAAGCCCTGACGCAGGCGTTGCACACGACCGCCCTCTTGATCCACGGCCAACAGCAAATCCGGGCGAATCGCCCGGATCGCGGCGCTGAGCTCACGCACCTGGCGTGGATGCTCAATGTTGCGCGCAAAGATGATCAGGCCGCCCACTTCGGGCTGACGCAACAATTGGCGATCTTCAGCCGTCAGCCAGGTACCGGCGACGTCCACCATCAACGAGCCTTGCAGGCCAGCAGTCATAGAGATTCCTTGAAAACGAAAAACCCGATCCGCACGAAATCGCCACCGGGGGCATTGCCCGGCAGGTCGGCGATATCTGTGAAGATCGGGTTCAGAACGAGAGTCGGCATGGGCGGCTAGCTTAGCGGATACAGGCTCGCGCGCCCACCCGTGCGCGGTTAAACCTTGGCGGCGACCGGCGTTGATTTGCTGCGCGGACGCAGTTGCGCGGTGGCCATCGCCGTATCGGTGACGCCGGTTTCAGCGCGCATGCCAGCGGCGAGGAACGGCACCATCAGGCGCATGACTTGTTCGATGGAGGTATTGACGCCGAAATCGGTCTCGGCAATCGCACGCAGCGCCTTGATGCCGGACATGCTGAACGCCGCGGCGCCGAGCATGAAGTGCACGCGCCAGAACAGCTCGATCGGCGGGATGCGCGGCGCAGCTTCGTTGACGAGCAACATGTAGCGACGGAATACCTTGCCGTACATGTCTTCCAGATAACGGCGCAAGTGGCCTTGGCTCTGGCTGAACGCGAGACCGAGCAAACGCATGAAGATCGACAGGTCATTGCCGCTGCGCGGCTGAACCACAAGGGCTTGCTCGACGAGGATCTCCAACAGTTCTTCAAGCGTCGGCTTGTTTTCAGGCTTGGCCTGACGACGCTCCAGCTCTTTATCGAGGCTGATACAGAACGGCCCGAGGAAGCGCGAAAAAACCGCCTGAATCAGCGCCTTCTTCGAGCCGAAGTGATAGTTAACCGCTGCCAGGTTGACGCCAGCCTTGCTGGTGATCAAACGCAATGAGGTTTCAGCGAAACCTTTCTCCGCGAACAACTGCTCGGCAGCATCAAGAATGCGTTCAACGGTTTCCGACTGGGCCATGGCTACTCCGCCTGACAAACACTTGTTTGAAACATACGTTTCAGCCTGTGCCTTGTCAAGCCTGCCGGTTCGTTTTGGGAATGGTCGGTCAGCTATTTAACCACACAAGACCCGCGCATTAGTAAGCAAGGCTGCCGACCGTCCGGCGGCCTGCAAAAAAACGGGCATTGCCAAGACCGCTTCACTGTATATAATCCCAGTCACTGTATAAAAAGACAGAGCGATCAATATGCTAAAGCTGACGCCACGCCAAGCCGAGATTCTGGCCTTTATCAAACGTTGCCTCGAAGACAATGGCTACCCGCCAACCCGTGCGGAAATCGCTCAGGAACTGGGTTTCAAATCGCCCAATGCTGCTGAAGAACACCTCAAGGCCCTGGCCCGCAAAGGTGCGATCGAGATGACCCCAGGCGCCTCGCGGGGCATTCGTATTCCGGGCTTCGAAGCCAAGGCTGACGACTCCACTCTGCCGATCATTGGCCGTGTCGCCGCCGGTGCGCCCATCCTCGCCCAACAGCACATCGAAGAATCCTGCAACATCAATCCAGCCTTCTTTCATCCGCGCGCCGACTATCTGCTGCGCGTTCACGGTATGAGCATGAAGGACATAGGCATTTTCGACGGCGATTTGCTGGCGGTGCACACCACCCGCGAAGTACGCAACGGCCAGGTCGTCGTTGCACGCATCGGCGATGAAGTGACCGTCAAACGCTTCAAGCGTGAAGGCAGCAAGGTCTGGCTGATTGCCGAAAACCCCGAATTCGCCCCTATCGAAGTCGACCTGAAAGATCAGGAACTGGTGATCGAAGGCTTGAGTGTCGGCGTCATCCGCCGCTAAAGGAGGCTTTATGCAGTTCCCACACACACCTCAGCAAACACAACTGCCTTTATTCGAAGCGTTTCTGGCGCAACCGATGGCGCCGACCCTGAAAGAAGTGGTCGAACGTCCGTGGAATGCCGAACCTGAAGTATTCAGTGAGCTGTCACTGCGCGGTGCGGCCGGAAACTGCCTGAACCTGCTTGCCCCGATCCTCCGCGAGTTGAGCGAAGATCAGGACGCACGCTGGCTGACGCTGATTGCGCCACCGGCGAGTCTCACGCAAACCTGGCTGCGGGATGCCGGCCTGAATCGTGAGCGTATTCTACTGCTGCAACCGCGAGGCACTCAGAGCGCACAGCAACTGGCATGCGAAGCGTTGCGCCTGGGCCGCAGCCACACAGTGGTAACCTGGCTCAACCCGTTGAACAGCAGTTCACGCCAACAACTGATCAACGCTGCACGTACGGGCGACGCTCAAAGCCTGAATATTCGCTTGGGTTGATTAGCTGGTAAAAAGCGCTGAGTGAAGCGCAGGGCTTCTCCAGGGACAGAGAAGCCGATCTGAAGCGACAATGACAAAAAACTGAAAACAGGCAGGGATCAATGAAGAACCCGCGGCCCCTCGTCCTTATCAAATTCGCCTTCAATCATTCGACCTGCCATCTGCACGCCGACGCTCAACATCGCCTTCGCGATTTCCACGTGCTGGCCCTGCAGGAAGGTTTTGGCATCCTCGGAGAAATCCAGAGTCACCAGAGAACCTTCGTCCTCAGCCCTGCGCAGTTCGATTCGGCCGTCTGGTAACTCGACAATTTCTAGAAAGGACGTTGGCATATAGGTCTGTTCTCCACGAAAGGCAGGGATTATATAGACATCATTCAGGCTTCGCTCGGGATCTTGACCAGCAGCATGTTTCAGATTGCCACCGAGTCAATCCCCATCAGCACTCGTTCAAGCCTTCGCGAAACCGGAGAGCCAAGCCTTTAAGGTTTTGCCGCCAGCTTTCCAACTCCTCTCGGCTCAACTCTTCAGGTGCCTCTTCTTCGTCAAGGTTAACGGCCTGAATCAATGGCTGAGTTACATCGCCTTTTGGCTTATGGGGCACGCGAGGCGGTTGAAACATCGCCGAATGCGCCGCCAGCAGTTTTGCCAGCCACGTTTCCGAGTTGCCTGCCAACTCGATCATTTCCGCCAGCTCCGGGATTGCGATCGACTCCAGCACTTCGCGCGTCAGCAGCAACTCTGCGCGTGGCGCATTGGCTTGTGGCAGGCGGTAGAAACCGGCAATTTCATGGCAAAGACCCAACAAGGCGCCGTAGAGGTGAAACAACGCGGATTCGCGCCCGGCCTGAATCAGCGCCAGAGAATTCATCGCCCGCCCCTCTTCTGCGCGAGCCAAAGCTTCCAGCGACAGGCCGGCAAAATAGATCTTCTGGTTGGTACGGGTATAGAGTTCGTGGGCCATGAAGGCAGTCTCCACTACGAAATAATTGCTTCACACAGGCCGCACAGTGTCATGGATCAGTCGATCCCACCGCAAGCACAAAACAAAAAGGCCGCATGAAAACCCGAGGGTGTTCATGCGGCCTTTCAGTATCAGGCTAATGCTTACTCAGCTTTGGCCTTCGTACGCTTGTCTTCAACCGTCCACTTGCCGCCGTCGTAATAAGCCTTCCAACCGGTAGGTTTGCCATCGACTTCGGTCTGCACGTATTGCTCCTTGGTCTTGCGGCTGTAGCGGATGACCGCAGGCAGACCATCAGGATCCTTCTGCGGTGCTTCGCACAGGAAGTGATACTTCGGATCAATCTCGTCCTTGTGCGGCAGAATCTCGATCACCAACGGAGCACGTGTCTCGCGGTTTTTCGGGAACTGACTGGCCGCGAGGAACAAACCAGAGGCTCCGTCGCGCAGGATGTAGGTGTCGTTGACCTTTTCGCATTTCAGCTCGGGCATCTTCACCGGATCCATCTTCGGCGGCGCTGCGTCACCACTCTTCAGCAGCTTGCGAGTGTTCTTGCAGGTCGGATTGGTGCAACCGAAGAACTTGCCGAAACGACCGGTCTTGAGTTGCATCTCACTGCCGCACTTGTCGCACTCCAGACTCGGACCTTCATAGCCCTTGATGCGATAGCTGCCCTCTTCGATTTCGTAGCCCGCGCAATCCGGGTTGTTACCGCAGATGTGCAGCTTGCGCTTCTCGTCGAGCAGGTAAGCGTCCATCGCCGTGCTACAGATCGGGCAACGATGCTTGCCACGCAGTACCAAAGATTCCGATTCACCTTCGTCGTCCGCAGCGATTTCATCGCCCGGCACCAGGTTGACGGTGGCCTTGCAGCGCTCTTTCGGTGGCAGGCTGTAACCCGAGCAACCAAGGAACACGCCGGTCGATGCGGTACGAATCTGCATCGGACGACCACAGGTGGTGCACGGAATGTCAGTCATCACCGGCTGGTTGGCACGCATGCCGTTGTCCGGATTCTCCGCAACTTCGAGTTTCTTTTTGAAGTCGCCGTAGAACTCGTCCAGCACGCTTTTCCAGTCGCGCTCGCCCTGCGCCACATCATCGAGATTCTCTTCCATGCCGGCGGTGAAGCCGTAGTCCATCAGGTTCGAGAAGCTTTCAGAGAGACGCTCGGTAACGATATCGCCCATCTTTTCCGAATAGAAACGACGGTTATGCAGGGTCACGTAACCGCGATCCTGAATGGTCGAAATGATCGCTGCATAAGTCGAAGGACGACCAATACCGCGTTTTTCCATTTCTTTCACCAGGCTGGCTTCCGAGTAACGGGCCGGCGGTTTGGTGAAGTGCTGGGACGGATCGAGCTTGATCAGCTTCATCACGTCGCCCTGCGCCATATCAGGCAGAACGTCGTCATCGCCCGGCTTGGCAATCTGCGGCATGACGCGGGTGTAACCGTCGAACTTGAGGATACGGCCTTTGGCACGCAGCTCGAAATCGCCAGCACCGACGCTGACAGTGGTGGACAGGTATTGCGCCGGCAGCATCTGGCAAGCGAGGAACTGGCGCCAGATCAGCTCGTAGAGCCGTTCAGCGTCACGCTCCATGCCCGCCAGCTTGCTTGGAATGGTGTTGGCGTCAGAAGGACGAATCGCTTCGTGAGCCTCTTGTGCGCCTTCCTTGCTGCTGTAGACGTTCGGCGTTTCCGGCAGGTACTTCTTGCCGAACTCGTCTTCGATATAGGCACGCGCCATCGTCACGGCATCGGCCGAGAGGTTGGTCGAGTCGGTACGCATATAGGTGATGTAGCCGGCTTCGTACAGACGCTGGGCCATCATCATGGTTTTCTTCACACCGAAGCCCAGGCGGTTACTTGCAGCCTGTTGCAGAGTCGAGGTGATGAATGGAGCCGATGGCTTGCTGCTGGTCGGCTTGTCTTCGCGTTTGACGATGCTGTAGCTGGAAGCCTTGAGCTTCTCCAGCGCGGCCGTGGCCTGGGCTTCGTTGAGCGGCTTGAAGGCTTCGCCTTTTTCGCGAGCCACTTCGAAACGCACGGTCGAGCCTTTGGCGGTGCCGAGATCGGCATGCACTTCCCAGTACTCTTCCGGGTTGAACGCACGAATTTCGCGCTCACGCTCAACGACCAGCTTTACGGCTACCGATTGCACGCGACCGGCGGACAGGCCACGGGCAATCTTCGCCCAAAGCAGCGGCGAGACCATGTAACCGACAACGCGGTCAAGGAAACGACGTGCCTGTTGAGCGTTGACACGATCAATGTCCAGCTCGCCCGGCTTGGAGAACGCTTCCTGAATCGCCTTCTTGGTGATCTCGTTGAACACCACGCGCTTGTAACGGCTGTCGTCACCACCGATGGCTTCGCGCAGGTGCCAGGCAATGGCTTCCCCCTCGCGATCCAAGTCGGTTGCGAGATAGATGGTGTCAGCATCTTTGGCGAGCCGGCGCAGCTCTTCGATGACCTTCTCTTTGCCCGGGAGGATCTCGTACTTGGCTTTCCAGCCATGATCGGGATCGACACCCATACGCGAGACCAGTTGCTTGCGCGCTTTCTCTTTCGGCGAGAGCACCGGACCTTCGCCCGCAGCAGCCTTGCCGCGCTTGGCGGCTGGCTCTTTGCTGGCGCTAGCCGAACCGCTGGTGGGCAGGTCTCGGATATGGCCGATACTCGACTTCACCACGTATTGGTTACCCAGATACTTGTTGATGGTCTTGGCCTTAGCCGGGGATTCCACAATGACCAGCGATTTGCCCATGGATCAGAAAATTCCTGAATTCTAGAAGTGAAAGGCGGTTGGCGCCTGACGCGGCACCGCTATATATAGTTGATACAAGGTGAGGTCAAGCACAGGGTTCTGTGCGCACTCGCCTTATGCCTTGGAAAAAAGGCTTGGCTCGGCTTGCACCAAAGCAAAGCGTGGCACCTGCTCGCCGTCAACCTCGACTGACTCGAGGAACATGCTCAGAGGGCGCACCCAAAAGCCGTATTCCCCATACAGGGCTTGGTAAAACACCACTTCTTCTTCGGTCTCTGAATGCCGCGCCACACTGAATACGCGGTACTGCGGACCTTTGTAATGTTGGTAGAGCCCAGGTTGTATCGGCATGTGTTGGCGCTCACTCAAATTTTTTCAAAATAAAAACAAAATAAATCCACAAAAACAAAAACCGGGGCACTTGGCCCCGGCTTCCATCAACGAGACGCTTAGACGCGTTCGAAGACGGTGGAGATGCCTTGGCCAAGACCAATGCACATAGTGGCCACCCCGAAGGTGCCGCTATTCTGCTTCATCACGTTCAGCAAGGTGCCGGAAATACGGGCACCGGAGCAACCGAACGGGTGACCCAGGGCGATCGCGCCGCCGTGCAGGTTAACCTTCTCGTTCATCTTGTCGAGCACTTTCAGATCTTTCAGCACTGGCAGGGCCTGTGCGGCGAAAGCTTCGTTGAGCTCGAAGAAGTCGATATCGTTGATGCCAAGGCCCGCGCGTTTCAGCGCTTTTTGTGTCGCCGGAACTGGACCATAGCCCATGATTGCCGGATCCACACCCGCCACTGCCATCGAACGGATAACCGCCATTGGCTGGATACCCAGATCCTGTGCACGTTGCGCCGACATCACGATCATGCACGAAGCACCATCGGTGATCTGCGACGAAGTACCGGCAGTCACGGTGCCGCCCTTTGGATTGAAGGCAGGCTTGAGGGCCGCCAGACTTTCCAGGGTGGTTTCCGGACGAATGGTTTCGTCGTAGTCGAACAGTTTCAGGAAACCGTTCTCGTCGTAGCCCTGCATCGGGATGATTTCGTCTTTGAACTTGCCTTCCACAGTAGCCTTGTGGGCCAACTGGTGGGAACGCACACCGAAAGCATCTTGCTGCTCGCGAGTGATGCCGTGCATTTTGCCGAGCATTTCAGCGGTCAGGCCCATCATGCCCGAGGCTTTTGCCGCGTACAGCGACATGTGCGGGTTCGGATCGACACCGTGCATCATGCTCACGTGACCCATATGCTCGACGCCGCCAACCACGAACACGTCACCGTTGCCGGTCATGATCGCTTGCGCAGCAGTGTGCAAAGCACTCATCGACGAGCCACACAGACGGCTGACGGTCTGACCGGCCGAGGTGTGCGGGATCTGGGTCATCAGCGACGCCATGCGCGCGATGTTCCAGCCCTGCTCCAGGGTCTGGTTGACGCAGCCCCAGATCACGTCCTCGACTTCAGCAGGATCGACCTTGGCGTTGCGCTCCAGCAATTTGCTGATCAGGTGCGCCGACATGTCTTCGGCGCGGGTGTTGCGGTGCATGCCGCCCTTGGAGCGGCCCATCGGAGTACGACCGAAGTCGACAATCACGACGTCTCTTGGATTCAAGCTCATAAAATTTCACTCTCGCTCAAAAGTTGGGACGCTTAACCGAAGAACCGTTGGCCGGTTTTGGCCATTTCACGCAGTTTCGCGGTCGGGTGGTACAGCGCGCCCAAATCAGCGTACTGGTCAGCCAGGGCAACGAACTCGGCAACACCGATCGAGTCGATGTAGCGCAGCGCACCGCCACGGAATGGAGGGAAACCGATACCGTAGACCAGACCCATGTCGGCTTCGGCGGCAGTTTCAACAATGCCGTCTTCCAGGCAACGCACGGTTTCCAGGCACAGCGGGATCATCATCCAGTTGATGATGTCTTCGTCAGTGACTTCTCGCTGCTCGTAAACGATCGGCTTGAGCACTTCCAGTACCGACGGATCGGCAACTTTCTTCTGCTTGCCTTTCTTGTCGGCCTCGTAGGCGTAGAAGCCCTTGCCGTTCTTCTGACCCAGGCGCTTGGCTTCGTACAGCACGTCGATGGCCGAACGACGGTCATCCTTCATGCGATCCGGGAAGCCTTCAGCCATTACGTCACGACCATGGTGACCGGTGTCGATACCGACCACGTCCATCAGGTATGCCGGGCCCATCGGCCAGCCGAATTTTTCCATGACCTTGTCGATACGGACGAAGTCGACACCGGCGCTGACCAGCTTGGCGAAACCGCCGAAGTACGGGAACAGGACGCGGTTGACCAGGAAGCCCGGGCAGTCGTTGACGACGATCGGGTTCTTGCCCATTTTCTTGGCGTAGGCCACGGTGGTGGCAACCGCCAGCTCACTCGACTTCTCGCCACGGATCACTTCAACCAGCGGCATCATGTGCACCGGGTTGAAGAAGTGCATACCGACGAAGTTTTCCGGACGCTTGAGGGCCTTGGCCAGCAGGCTGATGGAAATGGTCGAGGTGTTGGACGCGAGGATGGTGTCCTCTTTGACCTGACCTTCGACTTCAGCCAGTACGGCCTGCTTGACCTTCGGGTTCTCAACCACAGCTTCGACCACCAGATCGACGTGACCGAAGTCGCCGTAGGACAGGGTCGGACGAATGGCGTTGAGCACTTCAGCCATTTTCGCCGCGGTCATGCGGCCTTTATCAACGCGGCCAACCAGCAGTTTGGCGGCTTCGGCCAGCCCCTGCTCGATACCGTGCTCGTTGATGTCTTTCATCAGGATCGGCGTGCCTTTGGAGGCCGACTGATAAGCGATACCGCCACCCATGATGCCGGCGCCGAGTACAGCGGCCTGCTTCACGTCTTTGGCGATTTCGTCATAAGCCTTGGCCTTTTTCTTCAGCTCCTGATCGTTCAGGAACAGACCGATCAAGCTCTGCGCGGCAGAGGTCTTGGCCAGTTTGACGAAACCGGCGGCTTCGACTTCCAGCGCCTTGTCACGACCGAAGTTCGCGGCTTTCTGGATGGTCTTGATCGCTTCAACCGGTGCCGGGTAGTTCGGGCCAGCTTGCCCTGCCACGAAACCTTTGGCGGTTTCGAAAGCCATCATTTGTTCAATGGCGTTCAGCTTGAGTTTTTCAAGTTTTGGCTGACGCTTGGCCTTGAAGTCAAACTCGCCGGAGATGGCGCGCTTGATCAGTTCGAGGGCAGCTTCCTGCAGTTTCTCTGGAGCAACCACGGCGTCGACGGCGCTGACTTTCAGAGCGTCTTCAGGGCGGTTTTCCTTGCCGGCGGCAATCCATTCGATGGCGTTGTCGACACCGATCAGACGCGGCAGACGCACCGTACCGCCGAAGCCTGGGTAGATGCCCAGTTTGACTTCCGGTAGACCGATCTTGGCTTTGGTCGACATGACGCGATAGTCAGCCGCCAGGCACATTTCCAGACCGCCGCCCAAAGCGATGCCATTGATGGCCGCTACAGTCGGAACATTGAGGTCTTCGAAATCGCTGAAGATCTTGTTGGCTTCGAGATTGCCAGCAACCAGCTCGGCATCCGGCAGCTTGAAGTTCTCGACAAATTCGGTGATGTCGGCGCCGACGATGAACACGTCCTT